>NZ_CP117445.1:5226388-5540000 GCF_030687715.1 Pseudomonas sp. FP2196 | reverse complement strand
CGAAAAGAACCCCGGAGAGGGGAGTGAAATAGATCCTGAAACCGTATGCGTACAAGCAGTGGGAGCAGACTTTGTTCTGTGACTGCGTACCTTTTGTATAATGGGTCAGCGACTTATTTTCAGTGGCGAGCTTAACCGAATAGGGGAGGCGTAGCGAAAGCGAGTCTTAATAGGGCGTCTAGTCGCTGGGAATAGACCCGAAACCGGGCGATCTATCCATGGGCAGGTTGAAGGTTGGGTAACACTAACTGGAGGACCGAACCGACTACCGTTGAAAAGTTAGCGGATGACCTGTGGATCGGAGTGAAAGGCTAATCAAGCTCGGAGATAGCTGGTTCTCCTCGAAAGCTATTTAGGTAGCGCCTCATGTATCACTGTAGGGGGTAGAGCACTGTTTCGGCTAGGGGGTCATCCCGACTTACCAAACCGATGCAAACTCCGAATACCTACAAGTGCCGAGCATGGGAGACACACGGCGGGTGCTAACGTCCGTCGTGAAAAGGGAAACAACCCAGACCGTCAGCTAAGGTCCCAAAGTTATGGTTAAGTGGGAAACGATGTGGGAAGGCTTAGACAGCTAGGAGGTTGGCTTAGAAGCAGCCACCCTTTAAAGAAAGCGTAATAGCTCACTAGTCGAGTCGGCCTGCGCGGAAGATGTAACGGGGCTCAAACCATACACCGAAGCTACGGGTATCACCTTCGGGTGATGCGGTAGAGGAGCGTTCTGTAAGCCTGTGAAGGTGAGTTGAGAAGCTTGCTGGAGGTATCAGAAGTGCGAATGCTGACATGAGTAACGACAATGGGTGTGAAAAACACCCACGCCGAAAGACCAAGGTTTCCTGCGCAACGTTAATCGACGCAGGGTTAGTCGGTCCCTAAGGCGAGGCTGAAAAGCGTAGTCGATGGAAAACAGGTTAATATTCCTGTACTTCTGGTTATTGCGATGGAGGGACGGAGAAGGCTAGGCCAGCTTGGCGTTGGTTGTCCAAGTTTAAGGTGGTAGGCTGAGATCTTAGGTAAATCCGGGATCTTAAGGCCGAGAGCTGATGACGAGTCATCTTTTAGATGACGAAGTGGTTGATGCCATGCTTCCAAGAAAAGCTTCTAAGCTTCAGGTAACCAGGAACCGTACCCCAAACCGACACAGGTGGTTGGGTAGAGAATACCAAGGCGCTTGAGAGAACTCGGGTGAAGGAACTAGGCAAAATGGCACCGTAACTTCGGGAGAAGGTGCGCCGGTGAGGGTGAAGGACTTGCTCCGTAAGCTCATGCCGGTCGAAGATACCAGGCCGCTGCGACTGTTTATTAAAAACACAGCACTCTGCAAACACGAAAGTGGACGTATAGGGTGTGACGCCTGCCCGGTGCCGGAAGGTTAATTGATGGGGTTAGCTAACGCGAAGCTCTTGATCGAAGCCCCGGTAAACGGCGGCCGTAACTATAACGGTCCTAAGGTAGCGAAATTCCTTGTCGGGTAAGTTCCGACCTGCACGAATGGCGTAACGATGGCGGCGCTGTCTCCACCCGAGACTCAGTGAAATTGAAATCGCTGTGAAGATGCAGTGTATCCGCGGCTAGACGGAAAGACCCCGTGAACCTTTACTATAGCTTTGCACTGGACTTTGAATTTGCTTGTGTAGGATAGGTGGGAGGCTTTGAAGCGTGGACGCCAGTTCGCGTGGAGCCATCCTTGAAATACCACCCTGGCAACTTTGAGGTTCTAACTCAGGTCCGTTATCCGGATCGAGGACAGTGTATGGTGGGTAGTTTGACTGGGGCGGTCTCCTCCTAAAGAGTAACGGAGGAGTACGAAGGTGCGCTCAGACCGGTCGAAATCGGTCGTAGAGTATAAAGGCAAAAGCGCGCTTGACTGCGAGACAGACACGTCGAGCAGGTACGAAAGTAGGTCTTAGTGATCCGGTGGTTCTGTATGGAAGGGCCATCGCTCAACGGATAAAAGGTACTCCGGGGATAACAGGCTGATACCGCCCAAGAGTTCATATCGACGGCGGTGTTTGGCACCTCGATGTCGGCTCATCACATCCTGGGGCTGAAGCCGGTCCCAAGGGTATGGCTGTTCGCCATTTAAAGTGGTACGCGAGCTGGGTTTAGAACGTCGTGAGACAGTTCGGTCCCTATCTGCCGTGGACGTTTGAGATTTGAGAGGGGCTGCTCCTAGTACGAGAGGACCGGAGTGGACGAACCTCTGGTGTTCCGGTTGTCACGCCAGTGGCATTGCCGGGTAGCTATGTTCGGGAAAGATAACCGCTGAAAGCATCTAAGCGGGAAACTTGCCTCAAGATGAGATCTCACTGGAACCTTGAGTTCCCTGAAGGGCCGTCGAAGACTACGACGTTGATAGGTTGGGTGTGTAAGCGCTGTGAGGCGTTGAGCTAACCAATACTAATTGCCCGTGAGGCTTGACCATATAACACCCAAGCAATTTGCGTCGAAAGGCCAAGTTGCGGTGTGTGAAGACGAAACGAACCGAAAGTTCGATGTTCACAAAACACCGAAAGCTGTCACATACCCAATTTGCTGAAGCGAGACCAACTGGTCACGACTCAGTACCCGAATTTCTTGACGACCATAGAGCGTTGGAACCACCTGATCCCATCCCGAACTCAGCAGTGAAACGATGCATCGCCGATGGTAGTGTGGGGTTTCCCCATGTGAGAGTAGGTCATCGTCAAGATTAAATTCCGAAACCCCAATTGCGAAAGCAGTTGGGGTTTTGTTTTGCCTGCAGGAAATGCGCCTGCTTGATTTCTATGCAACGGCCCGGGGCATGGCTATTATTCGGGCCTCATTGTGAGGCGAGACCTGCATGCTGACGTTGTTGAATCTTCTGAAGGATGGCCGATTCCATTCTGGTCAAGACCTGGGTGCAGCCTTGGGGATTAGCCGAAGTGCAGTTTGGAAGCAGCTTCAGCACCTTGAGGTTGAGCTTGGGCTATCCATCCACAAAGTTCGGGGGCGCGGTTATCAGTTGTCTGCCCCGTTAATGCTGCTCGATCCTCTTAAAATGGGGGGTATGAAAGTCGGTTGGCCGGTTACGGTCTTTGATTCTATTGACTCCACTAACGCTGAGGCATTGCGTGCGATTGGCCGAGGCCAATCGGCGCCATTCTTGGTGCTTGCTGAACGACAGGTCTCCGGTCGCGGACGCAGAGGGCGCAAGTGGGTAAGCCCGTTTGCCGAAAATCTTTATTACAGTCTTGTCCTGCGTATTGATGGTGGAATGCGCCAGCTTGAAGGCTTGAGCCTCGTCGTTGGGTTGGCCGTTATGCAGGCCCTGCGGAAAATGGGAGTTCCCGGCGCAGGTTTGAAATGGCCCAACGATGTTCTGGTTGGCAATAAGAAAATTGCCGGAATTCTGCTAGAGCTTATTGGGGATCCGGCAGATGTGTGTCACGTGGTGCTAGGTATTGGCATTAACGTGAATATGCAGGTAGCAGATGAGGTCGACCAACAATGGACGTCTGTGCGGCTTGAGTCCGGCAAAAGCTGTGATCGCAATGTCCTGGTCGCTGAATTGAGCGAACAGTTACAGGCATACATACAACGGCAGCAAATGCATGGTTTTTCAGTTCTCCAGGCGGAATGGGAGGAGAATCATTTGTGGCAGAAGCGTTCCGTCTCGTTGATTGCTGGTGTCAACCAAATAGATGGTGTGGTGCTCGGTATTGATAGTCAGGGTGCGTTGCGATTACAGGTGAATGGCGTGGAAAAAGTCTTTAGTGGTGGCGAGCTCAGCCTGAGGTTGCGTGATGATTCTTGAGCTTGACTGCGGCAACAGCTTTATAAAATGGCGCGTGCTGAATGCTGAGGCTGTTACTTTGATCGCGGAGGGGGTGGTCGACTCAGATCAGGCGCTGAGAGAAGGTCTGTGGGCACAGAGTGGGTTGTCGTTAAGCCGGTGTCGCTTAGTGAGTGTTCGTTCCGCAGAGGAAACAAGTGCATTAATTCGCATGCTTACGCAGGAATTTGGCGTATCGGTCATGTGCGCGGAGCCTGCTCGTGAGATGTCCGGTGTTAGAAATGGTTACGAAGAATACGAGCGTCTAGGGCTTGATCGTTGGTTGGCTATGCTTGGCGGGTTTCACTTGGCTAAGGGGGCGTGTCTGGTGCTTGATTTCGGCACGGCGGTTACCGCCGACTTCATTGCGCAAGATGGAGGGCATCTCGGTGGCTTCATCTGTCCGGGTATGCCGTTGATGCGCAGTCAGTTACGCACCCATACCCGAAAAATTCGTTATGGCGATCTTGCTGCAGAGCGTGCATTAACCAGTCAGGAGCCCGGTCGAAACACCGTTGAGGCCGTGGAGCGCGGCTGCTCCATGATGCTGAGGGGGTTCGTGCTCACCCAGCTGGAAATGGCGCGAACATATTGGGGGCAAGGCTTCACTGTTTTCATTACGGGTGGTGATGCTGGATTGGTTGCAGATGTCGCGCCCGAGGCCAGGATTGTTCCTGATCTGGTATTCGTAGGTTTGGCTATGGCGTGTCCTTTGTCCTGAGGTATGTATGCGTTGGTTGTTCCTGCTGCTTCTTGTTCTTAATGTTTTCTACTACGTCTGGCATCAGCAGGAAGCACCCTTGCGGGCAAAGGATGTAACCCCTCTCAGCTTGTATAAAGGCTCGCAGCAGGATATTCGTCTGTTGAGCGAGAGTGTTTCTGCTTCTAGGTCAAAGCCTGGTATGTCGCGGATTGAGGAGAGATGCCTTTATTTGGGCGGATTTGCTCGTGAGGAGCAGGTTATGCCGCTGAGCCAGCGTTTGGCTGAAATGGATATCAAGGCTGAACTGTCAGCGAATGATGTTCCAGCGGCAGGTTACTGGTTGCGTATTGCACCTGAAAGCCAGCGTTTGCTGGGGGATGCGCAATTGCAAAACCTTTCCAAGGAATTCAATGAGTTAAAACATAAAATAATGCTGTGCGAGGGGGTTGCACCTGCTGAATAGTTTGAATAGAATGGCGCCCGCTCCGCAGTGAAGACCTTTCAAAGGTTAACGAGGCGTAGTGGTGTCAATGCAGCTAACCTCAGGTTTTTAAATGAGAAAATGCTTGACAGGGGCTTGGCATAGTATAGAATGCCGGCCTGATTAGGAGGGGTTCCCGAGCGGCCAAAGGGATCAGACTGTAAATCTGACGTCTACGACTTCGAAGGTTCGAATCCTTCTCCCTCCACCAGATTTAAGCGTGAGCTGCAGGCTCTGCGGGTATAGTTTAGTGGTAGAACCTCAGCCTTCCAAGCTGATGATGCGGGTTCGATTCCCGCTACCCGCTCCAAGTTTGCGGTTTGTGCAAAGTGTTTTGCTCTTGTAGCTCAGTTGGTAGAGCACACCCTTGGTAAGGGTGAGGTCAGCGGTTCAAATCCGCTCAAGAGCTCCATATAACAAGGCAGATATGAAAATATCTGCCTTTGTTTTAATGGTTGATATTGTTTGTCTAATTTCTTCTGTTGAGGGTGATATCGATGGCTAAGGAAAAATTTGATCGTTCCCTGCCCCACGTCAACGTTGGGACCATTGGTCACGTTGACCACGGTAAAACCACTCTGACTGCTGCTCTGACTCGCGTTTGCTCCGAAGTTTTCGGTTCCGCAATCGTTGACTTCGACAAGATCGACAGCGCACCAGAAGAAAAAGCTCGCGGTATCACCATCAACACCGCTCACGTTGAGTACAACTCGACTATTCGTCACTACGCTCACGTTGACTGCCCGGGTCACGCTGACTACGTGAAGAACATGATCACCGGTGCTGCCCAGATGGACGGCGCGATCCTGGTTTGCTCGGCCGCTGATGGTCCGATGCCACAAACCCGTGAGCACATCCTGCTGTCCCGTCAGGTAGGCGTTCCGTACATCGTGGTCTTCCTGAACAAGGCTGACCTGGTAGATGACGCTGAGCTGCTGGAACTGGTTGAGATGGAAGTTCGCGACCTGCTGTCCACCTATGACTTCCCAGGCGACGACACTCCGATCATCATCGGTTCGGCTCGTATGGCTCTGGAAGGCAAAGACGACAACGAAATGGGCACCACTGCCGTTCGTAAACTGGTTGAAACTCTGGATACCTACATTCCAGAGCCAGTTCGTATGATCGACAAGCCATTCCTGATGCCAATCGAAGACGTATTCTCGATCTCGGGTCGCGGTACTGTTGTGACTGGTCGTATCGAGCGCGGTATCGTTCGCGTTCAGGATCCGCTGGAAATCGTTGGTCTGCGTGACACTACTGTTACCACCTGCACCGGCGTTGAAATGTTCCGCAAGCTGCTCGACGAAGGTCGTGCTGGCGAGAACTGCGGCGTTCTGCTGCGTGGTACCAAGCGTGACGACGTTGAGCGTGGTCAGGTTCTGGTTAAGCCGGGTTCGGTTAAGCCGCACACCAAGTTCACCGCAGAAGTTTACGTTCTGAGCAAGGAAGAGGGCGGTCGTCATACTCCGTTCTTCAAGGGCTACCGTCCACAGTTCTACTTCCGTACTACTGACGTGACTGGTAACTGCGAGCTGCCAGAAGGCGTTGAAATGGTAATGCCGGGTGACAACATTCAGATGACTGTTACCCTGATCAAAACCATCGCGATGGAAGACGGTCTGCGTTTCGCTATCCGTGAAGGCGGTCGTACCGTCGGCGCTGGCGTCGTAGCTAAAATCATCGAGTAAGTGGTTGTAATGTATTTTTCGGGCCGGCATAATGGTCGGCCTGATTTTGTTTTAGGTCAGTAGCTCAATTGGCAGAGCGACGGTCTCCAAAACCGTAGGTTGGGGGTTCGATTCCCTCCTGACCTGCCAGATTCACTTGGTGTGTCTGGCTTTCTTTTCACAGGATCTTCATAGATGACTCCTAAAGCTGAAGCTCAAGGCTCTCGCTTCGATCTGCTCAAGTGGCTTGTGGTTGTCGCTTTAGTGGTTGTTGGCGTTGTTGGTAATCAGTATTACTCTGCTTCGCCGATCCTGTATCGTGTACTCGCTTTGCTTGTCATTGCTGCTGTAGCTGCCTTTGTAGGCCTGCAGACTGCGAAGGGCAAGTCTTTCTTTGTACTGGTTAAGGAAGCTCGCACCGAGATTCGTAAAGTCGTGTGGCCAACTCGCCAAGAAACCACGCAGACCACCCTTATTGTGGTGGCTGTTGTTCTGGTTATGGCGTTGCTGTTGTGGGGGCTTGATTCCCTGCTCGGCTGGCTTGTTTCCTTGATTGTCGGCTAAGGGTGTCCCGTGGCTAAGCGTTGGTATGTTGTGCATGCTTACTCGGGTTACGAGAAGCATGTGATGCGCTCGCTGGTCGAGCGCGTAAAGCTGGCTGGCATGGAAGATGGCTTCGGCGAGATTCTGGTTCCCACTGAAGAAGTGGTTGAAATGCGTAATGGCCAGAAGCGCAAAAGCGAACGCAAGTTCTTTCCAGGCTATGTGCTGGTTCAGATGGATATGAATGAGGGTACTTGGCACTTGGTCAAGGATACTCCTCGGGTGATGGGGTTCATTGGCGGTACCGCTGATAAGCCTGCGCCAATCACCGATAAAGAGGCAGAAGCAATTCTGCGTCGTGTTGCTGATGGTAGCGACAAGCCTAAGCCGAAGACTCTTTTTGAGCCAGGTGAGACGGTGCGAGTCAATGACGGTCCATTCGCTGATTTTAATGGCGTTGTTGAAGAAGTTAACTACGAAAAGAGCCGGATCCAAGTGGCAGTGCTCATTTTCGGTCGCTCTACCCCGGTAGAGTTGGAGTTCAGTCAGGTCGAAAAGGTCTAATTGAACAAGCATCCCAACCCCGCAGCCATAGGCTGTGGGGTTTTGTCGTCACTGGGATATACGCGCAAGTAACCGGGGAGCCTTTCGAGGCGTTCGAACCCGTAATTGGAGTGCCTCATGGCCAAGAAGATTACCGCTTACATCAAGCTGCAAGTGAAGGCCGCTCAGGCTAACCCAAGTCCACCGGTTGGTCCTGCTCTGGGTCAGCACGGCGTGAACATCATGGAATTCTGCAAGGCTTTCAACGCCCGTACTCAGGGTCTTGAAGCTGGTCTGCCGACTCCAGTGATCATCACTGTTTACAGCGACCGTAGCTTCACTTTCGAAACCAAATCCACCCCTGCTTCGGTTCTGCTGAAGAAGGCGGCCGGTCTGACCAGCGGTTCCGCTCGTCCGAACACCGTTAAGGTTGGCACTGTTACCCGTGCTCAGCTGGAAGAAATCGCGAAAACCAAAAACGCGGATCTGACTGCAGCTGATATGGATGCAGCCGTGCGTACTATCGCCGGTTCTGCTCGTAGCATGGGCCTTAACGTGGAGGGTGTGTAATGGCTAAGCTGACCAAGCGTCAAAAGGCTATCGCCGGCAAAATCGAAGCAGGCAAGGCCTACAACATTGTAGACGCTGCTGCTCTGCTGGCTGAGCTGTCGACTGTCAAGTTCAGCGAGTCGTTCGACGTTGCTGTAAACCTGGGTGTAGACCCGCGTAAATCTGACCAGGTTGTTCGTAGCGCTACTGTGCTGCCGCACGGCACTGGCAAGACCGTTCGTGTTGCTGTCTTCACCCAGGGTCCAGCTGCTGAGGCCGCTCTGGCTGCCGGCGCTGACCGTGTAGGTATGGACGACCTGGCTGCCGAAATGAAGGGCGGCGACCTGAACTATGACGTAGTCATCGCATCCCCGGATGCAATGCGCGTTGTCGGTCAATTGGGCCAGATTCTCGGTCCACGTGGTCTGATGCCTAACCCTAAGGTTGGTACCGTAACTCCGGACGTAGCTACCGCGGTCAAAAACGCGAAAGCTGGTCAGGTTCGTTATCGCACCGACAAAAACGGCATCATTCACACTTCCGTTGGCAAGATCGGTTTCGATGCCGTCAAGCTGAAGGAAAACGTTGAAGCCCTGATCGCTGATCTGAAGCGTATCAAGCCAGCTTCTTCGAAAGGTATCTACGTCAAGCGCGTTACCCTGAGCACCACTATGGGCCCAGGTCTGGTCATCGACCAGAGCTCGCTGGACGCGTAAGACAAAGGTTGGCGCGATTGATCGCGCCAATTGAAAGATTGGGGTCCCTGCCTGGCGGGGGCTATCCAAGACCGTAGGCGGCGTGAGCCTTAAACCACAAGCCTACGCAGATGGTGCTCCCGGTTCCTTACCGAATCAGACACCAAAACGACATTCGGTTCCGATCGAATGAAACGGTAACAAGCAGGAGTTAAACCCGTGGCAATTAATCTCGAAGACAAGAAGGCCATCGTCGCTGAAGTCAACGAGGCTGCCAAAGTCGCTCTGTCCGCTGTCGTGGTTGATGCCCGTGGCGTAACAGTAGGCGCAATGACCGGACTCCGTAAAGAGGCTCGTGAAGCTGGCGTATACGTACGTGTTGTGCGTAACACCCTGCTCAAGCGCGCCGTTGCTGACACTCAATACAGTGTCCTCAATGACGTGTTCACCGGCCCGACCCTGATTGCATTCTCGAACGAACATCCGGGCGCTGCTGCCCGTATCTTCAAAGAGTTTGCCAAGGGTCAGGACAAGTTCGAGATCAAGGCAGCTGCGTTCGAGGGCAAGTTCCTCGCAGCTAATCAGATCGACGTACTGGCAACTCTGCCGACCCGTGACGAAGCAATTTCTCAGCTGATGAGCGTGATTCAAGGCGCTACCAGCAAATTGGCTCGTACTCTGGCGGCAATTCGCGACCAGAAAGAAGCTGCCGCAGCCTAAGGCTCGTCAACTTCTCGCGTTTTTTGTTTATTTCGATGGTCGCGTAGGCCGTCCCCCAATTCAGGAATTGAGTCATGTCTCTGACTAACGAACAAATCATCGAAGCAATCGGCCAGAAATCCGTAGTGGAAATCGTTGAGCTGATCAAAGCGATGGAAGAAACCTTCGGTGTTACCGCTGCTGCTGCTTCGGCTGGCCCAGCTGTAGCTGCTGCTGCTGTTGAAGAGCAAACCGAGTTCAACGTTATCTTGAAAGGCGCTGGCGAGAAGAAAGTCAACGTGATCAAGGCTGTACGTGAACTGACCGGTCTGGGTCTGAAAGAAGCGAAAGAGAAGGTTGATACCGCTCCTCAGGTTATCGCTGAAGGCGTTTCGAAAGAAGCTGCTGAAGATGCCAAGAAGAAGCTGGAAGAAGCTGGCGCAGAAGTCGAAGTTAAGTAACTTTCGATTTTGCACCTCCAGCCCGAGCGTCAAGCGACAGGCTGATGGCTGGTGGCTCTTGCCACCGGCCTTTTTCCGTTATTGGCAGCCGACTGGGTCGGTGCTGATAAAGGCGCTGTAACCACCCGATGCGGTGGCGCAAACCATGGGGTTTGCACGATTTTCTGGCTGCTCCCGTCGGGAGGGGCCAAACAAGCAGGTGACCAAGCTGGGGAACGCTGATGGCTTACTCATATACTGAGAAAAAACGTATCCGCAAGGACTTTAGCAAGTTGCCGGACGTCATGGATGTGCCGTACCTCCTGGCCATCCAGCTGGATTCGTATCGTGAATTCTTGCAAGCGGGAGCGACTAAAGATCAGTTCCGCGACGTGGGCCTGCATGCGGCCTTCAAATCCGTTTTCCCGATCATCAGCTACTCCGGCAATGCTGCGCTGGAGTACGTCGGTTATCGCCTGGGCGAACCGGCATTTGATGTCAAAGAATGCGTATTGCGCGGTGTAACTTTCGCCGTACCTTTGCGGGTAAAAGTGCGCCTGATCATTTTCGACAAAGAATCGTCGAACAAAGCGATCAAGGACATCAAAGAGCAAGAAGTCTACATGGGTGAAATCCCCCTGATGACTGAGAACGGTACCTTCGTAATTAACGGTACTGAGCGTGTAATCGTTTCCCAGCTGCACCGTTCCCCGGGCGTGTTCTTCGATCACGACCGCGGCAAGACGCATAGCTCCGGCAAACTGCTGTACTCCGCGCGCATCATTCCTTACCGCGGTTCGTGGCTGGACTTCGAGTTCGACCCGAAAGACTGCGTATTCGTGCGTATCGACCGTCGTCGCAAGCTGCCGGCCTCGGTACTGCTGCGCGCGCTCGGCTACACCACTGAAGAAGTTCTGGATGCGTTCTACACCACTA
Source organism: Pseudomonas sp. FP2196 (assembly GCF_030687715.1). Classification (GTDB taxonomy): domain Bacteria; phylum Pseudomonadota; class Gammaproteobacteria; order Pseudomonadales; family Pseudomonadaceae; genus Aquipseudomonas. The sequence goes on along the minus strand of NZ_CP117445.1, from coordinate 5,528,942 downwards.
ACGTTTTCCACCTGAGCGGCGAAACCCTCAGCCTGGAACTGGTGCCTTCGCGCCTGCGTGGTGAAATTGCAGTTCTGGATATTCAGGACGAGAAGGGCAAAGTCATCGTTGAAGCGGGCCGCCGTATTACCGCGCGCCACATCAACCAGATCGAAAAAGCCGGTATCAAGACACTGGAAGTGCCGCTGGACTACGTCCTGGGTCGCACCACCGCCAAGGTCATCGTGCACCCGGCCACAGGCGAAATCCTGGCAGAGTGCAACACCGAGCTGAACACCGAAGTCTTGGCAAAAATTGCCAAGTCCGGCGTTGTTCGCATCGAAACTCTGTACACCAACGACATCGATTGCGGTCCGTTCGTCTCTGACACGCTGAAGATCGACTCCACCAGCAACCAATTGGAAGCGCTGGTCGAGATCTATCGCATGATGCGTCCAGGCGAGCCGCCAACCAAAGACGCTGCCGAAACGCTGTTCAACAACCTGTTCTTCAGTCCTGAGCGCTATGACCTGTCTGCGGTCGGCCGGATGAAGTTCAACCGTCGTATCGGTCGTACCGAAATCGAAGGTTCGGGCGTGCTGTGCAAGGAAGACATCGTCGCGGTACTGAAGACTCTGGTCGACATCCGTAACGGTAAAGGCATCGTCGACGACATCGACCACCTGGGTAACCGTCGTGTTCGCTGTGTAGGCGAAATGGCCGAGAACCAGTTCCGCGTTGGCCTGGTACGTGTTGAGCGTGCGGTCAAAGAGCGTCTGTCGATGGCTGAAAGCGAAGGCCTGATGCCGCAAGACCTGATCAACGCCAAGCCAGTGGCTGCGGCGGTGAAAGAGTTCTTCGGTTCCAGCCAGCTGTCTCAGTTCATGGACCAGAACAACCCGCTGTCCGAGATCACCCACAAGCGTCGTGTCTCTGCACTCGGCCCTGGCGGTCTGACTCGTGAGCGCGCAGGCTTCGAAGTTCGTGACGTACACCCGACTCACTACGGTCGTGTATGCCCGATTGAAACGCCGGAAGGTCCGAACATCGGTCTGATCAACTCCCTGGCTGCTTACGCTCGCACCAACCAGTATGGCTTCCTGGAAAGCCCGTACCGTGTGGTGAAAGAGGGTGTGGTCACCGACGAGATCGTGTTCCTGTCCGCTATTGAAGAAGCCGATCACGTGATCGCGCAGGCTTCGGCGACCATGAACGACCAGAAAGTTCTGATCGACGAACTGGTAGCCGTACGTCACCTGAACGAATTCACCGTCAAGGCGCCTGAAGAAGTCACCTTGATGGACGTTTCGCCGAAGCAGGTAGTTTCGGTTGCAGCGTCGCTGATTCCGTTCCTCGAGCACGACGACGCCAACCGTGCGTTGATGGGTTCGAACATGCAGCGTCAAGCTGTACCCACCCTGCGCGCTGACAAGCCGCTGGTAGGTACCGGCATGGAGCGTAACGTAGCTCGTGACTCCGGCGTTTGCGTCGTGGCTCGTCGTGGCGGCGTGATCGACTCCGTTGATGCCAGCCGTATCGTGGTTCGTGTTGCTGATGACGAAGTTGAAACCGGCGAAGCTGGTGTCGACATCTACAACCTGACCAAGTACACCCGCTCGAACCAGAACACCTGCATCAACCAGCGTCCGCTGGTGAGCAAGGGTGATCGCGTTCAGCGTAGCGACATCATGGCCGACGGCCCGTCCACCGACATGGGTGAACTGGCTCTGGGTCAGAACATGCGCATCGCGTTCATGGCATGGAACGGCTTCAACTTCGAAGACTCCATCTGCCTGTCCGAGCGTGTTGTTCAGGAAGACCGTTTCACCACGATCCACATTCAGGAACTGACCTGTGTGGCTCGTGACACCAAGCTTGGCCCAGAGGAAATCACAGCGGACATCCCGAACGTGGGTGAAGCTGCACTGAACAAGCTGGACGAAGCCGGTATCGTTTACGTAGGTGCTGAAGTAGGCGCAGGCGACATCCTGGTCGGCAAGGTCACTCCGAAAGGCGAGACCCAACTGACTCCGGAAGAAAAGCTGCTGCGTGCAATCTTCGGTGAAAAAGCCAGCGACGTTAAAGACACCTCCCTGCGTGTGCCTACCGGTACCAAAGGTACTGTCATCGACGTGCAAGTCTTCACTCGTGATGGCGTTGAGCGTGATGCTCGTGCTCTGTCGATCGAGAAGTCCCAGCTGGACGAGATCCGCAAGGATCTGAACGAAGAGTTCCGTATCGTTGAAGGCGCCACTTTCGAACGTCTGCGTTCCGCTCTGGTAGGCCACAAGGCTGAAGGCGGCGCTGGTCTGAAGAAAGGTCAGGACATCACCGACGAAGTTCTCGACGGTCTTGAGCATGGTCAGTGGTTCAAACTGCGCATGGCTGAAGATGCTCTGAACGAGCAGCTCGAGAAGGCTCAGGCCTACATCGTTGATCGCCGCCGTCTGCTGGACGACAAGTTCGAAGACAAGAAGCGCAAACTGCAGCAGGGCGATGACCTGGCTCCAGGCGTGCTGAAAATCGTCAAGGTTTACCTGGCAATCCGTCGTCGCATCCAGCCGGGCGACAAGATGGCCGGTCGTCACGGTAACAAAGGTGTGGTCTCCGTGATCATGCCGGTTGAAGACATGCCGCACGATGCCAATGGCACCCCGGTCGACGTCGTCCTCAACCCACTGGGCGTACCTTCGCGTATGAACGTTGGTCAGATCCTTGAAACCCACCTGGGCCTCGCGGCCAAAGGTCTGGGCGAGAAGATCAACCGGATGGTCGAAGAGCAGCGTAAAGTCGCTGAGCTGCGCACCTTCCTGGACGAGATCTACAACCAGATCGGCGGTCGTAACGAAGATCTGGACAGCTTCTCCGATCAGGAAATCCTGGATCTGGCGAAGAACCTGCGTGGCGGTGTTCCAATGGCCACCCCGGTGTTCGACGGCGCCAAGGAAAGCGAAATCAAGGCCATGCTGAAACTGGCAGACCTGCCGGAAAGCGGCCAGATGCAGCTGACTGACGGCCGTACCGGCAACAAGTTCGAGCGTCCAGTTACCGTTGGCTACATGTACATGCTGAAGCTGAACCACTTGGTAGACGACAAGATGCACGCTCGTTCTACCGGTTCGTACAGCCTGGTTACCCAGCAGCCGCTGGGTGGTAAGGCGCAGTTCGGTGGTCAGCGTTTCGGGGAGATGGAGGTCTGGGCGCTGGAAGCATACGGTGCCGCTTACACTCTGCAAGAAATGCTCACAGTGAAGTCGGACGATGTGAACGGCCGTACCAAGATGTACAAAAACATCGTGGATGGCGATCACCGTATGGAGCCGGGCATGCCCGAGTCCTTCAACGTGTTGATCAAGGAAATTCGTTCCCTCGGCATCGATATCGATCTGGAAACCGAATAACACGTGACGCGAATCGAGAGCGGGGCAGGATTGCCCGCTCTCTGCTCCGCCAGGAGGAAAGGCCTTGAAAGACCTACTGAATTTGCTGAAAAACCAGGGTCAAGTCGAAGAGTTCGACGCCATCCGTATCGGATTGGCCTCGCCTGAGATGATCCGCTCGTGGTCGTTCGGCGAAGTTAAAAAGCCGGAAACCATCAACTACCGTACGTTCAAACCTGAGCGTGACGGCCTGTTCTGCGCCAAGATCTTTGGCCCGGTAAAGGATTACGAGTGCCTGTGCGGTAAGTACAAGCGCTTGAAGCACCGTGGTGTGATCTGCGAGAAGTGCGGCGTTGAAGTTGCACTGGCCAAGGTTCGTCGTGAGCGCATGGCGCACATCGAACTGGCTTCGCCGGTTGCCCACATCTGGTTCCTGAAATCGCTGCCGTCCCGTATCGGCCTGCTGATGGACATGACCCTGCGTGATATCGAACGCGTTCTCTACTTCGAGAGCTATGTCGTTATCGATCCAGGCATGACCACCCTTGAAAAAGGTCAGCTGCTGAACGACGAGCAGTACTTCGAAGCGCTGGAAGAGTTCGGTGACGACTTTGACGCCCGTATGGGTGCTGAAGCTGTCCGTGAACTGCTGCACGCTATCGACCTGGAGCACGAGATTGGCCGTCTGCGTGAAGAAATTCCGCAAACCAACTCCGAGACCAAGATCAAGAAGCTGTCCAAGCGTCTGAAGTTGATGGAAGCCTTCCAGGGTTCCGGCAACCTGCCAGAGTGGATGGTGCTGACCGTTCTGCCGGTTCTGCCGCCAGATCTGCGTCCACTGGTTCCGCTGGATGGCGGTCGTTTCGCGACTTCCGACCTCAACGATCTGTATCGTCGAGTGATCAACCGTAACAACCGTTTGAAGCGCCTGCTGGATCTGTCCGCTCCGGACATCATCGTGCGCAACGAAAAGCGTATGTTGCAGGAAGCTGTCGATGCATTGCTCGACAACGGTCGTCGTGGCCGCGCTATCACCGGTTCGAACAAGCGTCCTCTGAAATCCCTGGCTGACATGATCAAGGGTAAGCAAGGTCGTTTCCGTCAGAACTTGCTCGGTAAGCGTGTTGACTACTCCGGTCGTTCGGTAATTACCGTAGGCCCGACCCTGCGTCTGCATCAGTGCGGTCTGCCGAAGAAGATGGCTCTCGAGCTGTTCAAACCGTTCATTTTCGGCAAGCTCGAAATGCGCGGTCTTGCGACCACCATCAAAGCGGCCAAGAAAATGGTCGAGCGCGAACTGCCAGAGGTTTGGGACGTTCTCGCTGAAGTGATTCGCGAACACCCGGTTCTTCTCAACCGTGCACCGACCCTTCACCGTCTGGGTATCCAGGCGTTTGAACCGGTACTGATCGAAGGTAAGGCTATCCAGCTGCACCCTCTGGTCTGCGCCGCGTACAACGCCGACTTCGACGGCGACCAAATGGCCGTGCACGTACCGCTGACACTGGAAGCCCAGCTCGAAGCGCGTGCGTTGATGATGTCGACCAACAACATTCTGTCGCCAGCCAACGGTGAGCCAATCATCGTTCCGTCGCAGGACGTTGTATTGGGTCTGTACTACATGACTCGTGAAGCGATCAACGCCAAGGGCGAAGGTCGTGTATTCGCGGATCTGCAGGAAGTTGACCGTGTGTTCCGTGCTGGCGAAGCCGCACTGCACGCCAAGGTTAAAGTGCGTATCAACGAAACCGTCAACGACCGTGACGGCAACAGCGTGAGCGGTACCCGTATCGTCGACACCACCGTCGGCCGTGCGCTGCTGTTCCAGGTTGTGCCAAAAGGTCTGTCGTACGACGTCGTCAACCTGCCGATGAAGAAAAAGGCGATCTCCAAGCTGATCAACCAGTGCTACCGCGTGGTTGGTTTGAAAGAGACCGTGATCTTCGCTGACCAGTTGATGTACACCGGTTTCGCTTACTCGACCATCTCCGGCGTTTCCATCGGTGTTAACGACTTCGTTATCCCGGACGAAAAAGCCCGCATCATCGGTGCAGCCACCGACGAAGTGAAAGAGATCGAGAGCCAGTACGCCTCCGGCCTGGTAACCCAGGGCGAGAAGTACAACAAAGTGATCGACCTTTGGTCGAAAGCGAACGACGAAGTTTCCAAGGCAATGATGGCCAACCTCTCGAAAGAGAAGGTTATCGACCGTCATGGCGTTGAAGTCGATCAAGAGTCTTTCAACTCCATGTACATGATGGCCGACTCGGGTGCGCGGGGTTCCGCAGCACAGATTCGTCAGCTGGCCGGTATGCGTGGTCTGATGGCCAAGCCGGACGGTTCCATCATCGAAACGCCGATTACTGCGAACTTCCGTGAAGGTTTGAGCGTACTTCAGTACTTCATCTCGACTCACGGTGCTCGTAAAGGTCTGGCGGATACCGCGTTGAAAACTGCGAACTCCGGTTACCTGACTCGTCGTCTGGTAGACGTGGCGCAGGATCTGGTTGTGACCGAGATCGATTGCGGCACCGAACACGGTCTGCTGATGACTCCGCACATTGAAGGCGGTGACGTTGTAGAGCCGTTGGGTGAGCGCGTATTGGGTCGTGTTATCGCCCGTGACGTATTCAAGCCAGGTACCGAGGACGTCATCGTTCCTGCGGGCACTCTGGTTGACGAGAAGTGGGTCGAGTTCATCGAGCTGAACAGCATCGACGAAGTGATCGTGCGTTCGCCGATCAGCTGCGAAACCCGCTACGGCATTTGCGCCAAGTGCTACGGCCGCGATCTGGCTCGTGGTCACCAGGTGAACATCGGTGAAGCGGTCGGCGTTATCGCTGCCCAGTCCATCGGTGAGCCGGGTACCCAGCTGACCATGCGTACGTTCCACATCGGTGGTGCGGCAAGCCGTACTTCCGCAGCTGACAGCGTTCAGGTGAAGAATGGCGGTACCGTCCGTCTGCACAACCTGAAGCACGTTGAGCGAGTGGATGGTCACTTGGTTGCTGTGTCCCGTTCCGGTGAGCTGGCCATCGCTGATGACTTCGGTCGTGAGCGCGAGCGTTACAAGCTGCCGTACGGTGCTGTGATTTCGGTTAAAGAAGGTGACAAGGTCGACGCTGGCGCAATCGTGGCCAAGTGGGATCCGCACACTCACCCGATCGTTACCGAAATGAAAGGTACCGTGACCTACGTGGGCATGGAAGAAGGCATCACGATCAAGCGTCAGACTGACGAATTGACCGGTATGACCAACATTGAAGTACTCGACGCGAAAGATCGTCCAGCTGCGGGCAAAGAAATCCGTCCAGCGGTGAAGATGGTCGACGACAACGGCAAGGATCTGTTGCTGCCAGGCACTGACGTTATCGCTCAGTACTTCCTGCCAGCCAACGCCCTGGTCGGTGTTGCGGACGGTGCGAAGATCGCGATCGGTGATGTTATCGCTCGTATCCCGCAAGAAACTTCGAAGACCCGTGACATCACCGGTGGTCTGCCGCGTGTTGCCGACTTGTTCGAAGCTCGTCGTCCGAAAGAAGCGTCGATTCTGGCTGAAGTCAGCGGCACTATCGCATTCGGTAAAGAGACCAAAGGCAAGCGCCGTCTGGTTATTACCCCGAACGACGGTAGCGATCCGTATGAAGAGCTGATTCCGAAGTGGCGTCACCTGAACGTGTTCGAAGGCGAACAGGTAAACCGCGGCGAAGTTATCTCCGACGGCCCGAGCGATCCGCACGATATCCTGCGTCTGCTGGGTGTGAGCGCGCTGGCCAAGTACATTGTTAACGAGATCCAGGACGTTTACCGTCTGCAAGGCGTGAAGATCAACGATAAGCACATCGAGACCATCCTGCGTCAGATGCTGCGTAAAGTTGAGATCTCCGAGTCCGGCGATTCCAGCTTCATCAAGGGCGACCAGATGGAACTGACTCACGTACTGGTAGAGAACGAGCGTCTGGGCGGGGAAGACAAGTTTGTCTCCAAGTTCACTCGCGTTCTGCTGGGTATCACCAAGGCGTCGTTGTCGACCGAATCGTTCATCTCGGCGGCTTCCTTCCAGGAAACCACCCGCGTACTGACCGAAGCGGCCGTAACCGGCAAGCGCGATTACCTGCGCGGCCTGAAAGAAAACGTGGTCGTGGGTCGTCTGATCCCGGCCGGTACCGGTCTGGCTTATCACAGCGAGCGCAAGCGTCGTCGTGATGCAGACAAACCGTTGCGCGTAAGCGCCAGTGAAGTGGAAGCTGCACTGACCGAAGCGCTGAACTCGAGCGGTAACTGAGTTCTGCGATAAATGAGCTGAGGCCCTGATCGCTCCGTTCGTCGAATCAAGACAAATTGTCAAGGTTCGGCGAGCAGGGAGGTCGGGGCCTTGCCTTGACTGGGGGCAAGATCCTCTTTAGACTCTTGATCCCCTAAATTTGGCGGGAATTCGTTCCTGCCATTTTGCTTTTCTTGCAAGACAATAGCGTCGCAAGACAACAGTGGAGCTAGTAGATGGCAACTATCAACCAGCTGGTACGTCAGCCGCGTAAGCGTATCGTCGAGAAATCCGACGTACCTGCGCTGCAGAACTGCCCGCAACGTCGTGGCGTGTGCACCCGTGTGTACACCACTACGCCGAAAAAACCTAACTCGGCACTGCGTAAAGTATGCCGTGTGCGTCTGACCAACGGTTTCGAGGTTTCCTCGTACATCGGCGGTGAAGGCCACAACCTGCAAGAGCACAGCGTGGTGCTGATCCGCGGCGGTCGTGTAAAAGACTTGCCAGGTGTTCGTTACCACACCGTTCGCGGCTCCTTGGATACTTCCGGCGTTAAAGGTCGTAACCAGGGTCGTTCGAAGTACGGTACCAAGCGTCCGAAGTAATCGGCCGTTTTGCAGATTTTTATTTTATTGAGTCGATAAGAGTAAGGTCGGGCACGCATCCATTGGATCTGTCCCGAGCTAACCTGAAGACCGCTTGAGGGCTTATCATGCCAAGACGTCGCGTAGCAGCAAAGCGTGAGATTCTGGACGATCCGAAATACGGAAGCCAGATCCTCGCCAAATTCATGAACCACGTTATGGAAAGCGGCAAGAAAGCCGTTGCCGAGCGTATCGTTTATGGTGCCCTGGAAACCGTTGCGACCCGTAAGGCTGGCACCGATCCCCTGGAACTCTTCGAAAAAGCACTCGACGCCATCGCTCCGCTGGTCGAAGTGAAGTCGCGCCGCGTTGGTGGTGCTACTTACCAGGTTCCGGTCGAGGTTCGTCCTTCCCGTCGTAACGCTCTGGCAATGCGCTGGTTGGTAGACTTCGCCCGTAAGCGCGGCGAAAAGTCTATGGCTCTGCGTTTGGCTGGCGAACTGCTGGATGCTGCTGAAGGTAAAGGTGCTGCTGTTAAGAAGCGTGAAGACGTGCACCGTATGGCCGAAGCCAACAAAGCTTTCTCGCACTACCGCTTCTAATTTTAGCTTCACTAATTTTGCGAGGGCTTTATGGCTCGTACTACTCCGATTAGTCGCTACCGTAACATCGGTATCGTCGCTCACGTGGATGCTGGTAAAACCACCACCACCGAGCGCGTCCTTTTTTACACTGGCAAAAGTCACAAAATGGGCGAGGTGCATGATGGCGCCGCGACCACAGACTGGATGGTGCAGGAGCAGGAGCGTGGTATTACCATTACTTCTGCTGCCATCACCGCCTTCTGGAAGGGTTCCGAGAAGCAGTACTCGCACGAGCACCGTTTCAACGTAATCGATACCCCGGGCCACGTGGACTTCACCATTGAAGTTGAGCGTTCCCTGCGCGTACTCGACGGCGCTGTTGTTGTGTTCTGCGGTACTTCGGGTGTTGAGCCTCAGTCGGAAACCGTATGGCGTCAAGCCAACAAATACGGCGTTCCACGTCTTGTTTATGTAAACAAGATGGACCGTGCTGGCGCCAACTTCCTGCGCGTGATCGGTCAGATCAAGCAGCGTCTGGGTCACACTCCGGTGCCGATTCAGTTGGCCATCGGTTCCGAAGATAACTTCCAGGGTCAGATTGATCTGATCAACATGCAAGCTGTCTACTGGAACGACTCTGACAAAGGTATGGTCCCTGTTCGCAAGGACATTCCTGCCGAGCTGCAAGAGCTGGCTGAAGAGTGGCGCAACAACATGGTTGAAGCTGCTGCTGAAGCCAACGAAGAGCTGATGAACAAGTACCTGGAAGGCGAAGAGCTGTCGATCGAAGAGATCAAAGCTGCTTTGCGTCAGCGTACTATCGCCGGCGAAATCGTTCTGGCTGTTTGCGGTTCTTCTTTCAAGAACAAGGGTGTACCCCTGGTTCTCGACGCCGTTATCGACTACCTGCCTGCGCCAACTGATATTCCTGCTATCAAGGGTTCCAACCCTGATAACGAGGAAGAAGAGATGGAGCGTCATGCAGACGACAACGAGCCTTTCGCGGCTCTGGCGTTCAAGATCGCTACCGACCCATTCGTGGGTACTTTGACCTTCGTCCGCGTGTACTCGGGCGTGTTGAACTCCGGCGACGGCGTTATCAACTCGGTTAAAGGCAAGAAAGAGCGCGTGGGTCGTATGGTGCAAATGCACGCAAACGCCCGTGAAGAGATCAAGGAAGTACGCGCTGGCGACATCGCGGCCCTGATCGGCATGAAGGACGTCACCACTGGTGAAACCCTCTGCAACGCTGACAAGCCAATCATCCTGGTGCGTATGGACTTCCCGGAGCCGGTTATTTCGGTTGCCGTAGAGCCTAAGACCAAGGATGACCAGGAAAAAATGGGTATCGCTCTGGGCAAGCTTGCTCAGGAAGACCCGTCTTTCCGCGTTAAAACTGATGAAGAGACTGGTCAAACGATCATCTCCGGCATGGGCGAGCTGCACCTGGACATCCTGGTTGACCGGATGCGCCGTGAGTTCAACGTCGAAGCCAACATCGGCAAGCCTCAGGTTTCGTATCGTGAGCGCATCACGAAGAACTGTGAAATCGAAGGCAAGTTCGTTCGTCAGTCCGGCGGTCGTGGCCAGTTTGGTCACTGCTGGATCCGTTTTGCTCCTGCTGATGAAGGTCAGGAAGGTCTGCAATTCGTGAACGAAGTAGTAGGTGGTGTGGTTCCTAAGGAATACATCCCGGCTATCCAGAAGGGTATCGAAGAGCAGATGAAGAACGGCGTTGTTGCCGGCTATCCGCTGATCGGCCTGAAGGCTACCGTGTTCGATGGTTCTTACCACGACGTCGACTCCAACGAGATGGCGTTTAAAGTGGCTGCTTCCATGGCGACCAAGCAACTGGCCCAGAAGGGTGGTGGTGAGTTGCTCGAGCCGATCATGGCGGTAGAGGTTGTTACGCCTGAAGACTATATGGGTGATGTGATGGGCGACCTTAACCGTCGTCGCGGCATGATCCAGGGTATGGAAGACACAGTGTCCGGCAAAGTAATTCGTGCCGAGGTTCCGCTGGGTGAGATGTTCGGTTACGCGACCGACGTTCGTTCCATGTCTCAGGGTCGCGCAAGCTACTCTATGGAATTCAAAAAATACGATACAGCCCCGTCGCACATCGTCGAGTCTGTTACCAAAAAACAAGGCTGATTCAGCCCCTTTAGGCTAGGAGTTAATTGTCGTGGCTAAAGAAAAATTTGATCGTTCCCTACCACACGTCAACGTTGGCACCATTGGTCACGTTGACCACGGTAAAACCACTCTGACTGCTGCTCTGACTCGCGTTTGCTCCGAAGTTTTCGGTTCCGCAATCGTTGACTTCGACAAGATCGACAGCGCACCAGAAGAAAAAGCTCGCGGTATCACCATCAACACCGCTCACGTTGAGTACAACTCGACTATTCGTCACTACGCTCACGTTGACTGCCCAGGTCACGCTGACTACGTGAAGAACATGATCACCGGTGCTGCCCAGATGGACGGCGCGATCCTGGTTTGCTCGGCCGCTGATGGTCCGATGCCACAAACCCGTGAGCACATCCTGCTGTCCCGTCAGGTAGGCGTTCCGTACATCGTGGTCTTCCTGAACAAGGCTGACCTGGTAGACGACGCTGAGCTGCTGGAACTGGTTGAGATGGAAGTTCGCGACCTGCTGTCCACCTATGACTTCCCAGGCGACGACACTCCGATCATCATCGGTTCGGCCCGTATGGCTCTGGAAGGCAAAGACGACAACGAAATGGGCACCACTGCCGTTCGTAAACTGGTTGAAACTCTGGATACCTACATTCCAGAGCCAGTTCGTATGATCGACAAGCCATTCCTGATGCCAATCGAAGACGTATTCTCGATCTCGGGTCGCGGTACTGTTGTGACTGGTCGTATCGAGCGCGGTATCGTTCGCGTTCAGGATCCGCTGGAAATCGTTGGTCTGCGTGACACTACTGTTACCACCTGCACCGGCGTTGAAATGTTCCGCAAGCTGCTCGACGAAGGTCGTGCTGGCGAGAACTGCGGCGTTCTGCTGCGTGGTACCAAGCGTGACGACGTTGAGCGTGGTCAGGTTCTGGTTAAGCCGGGTTCGGTTAAGCCGCACACCAAGTTCACCGCAGAAGTTTACGTTCTGAGCAAGGAAGAAGGCGGCCGTCATACTCCGTTCTTCAAAGGCTACCGTCCACAGTTCTACTTCCGTACTACTGACGTGACTGGTAACTGCGAACTGCCAGAAGGCGTTGAAATGGTAATGCCGGGTGACAACATTCAGATGACTGTTACCCTGATCAAAACCATCGCGATGGAAGACGGTCTGCGTTTCGCTATCCGTGAAGGCGGTCGTACCGTCGGCGCTGGCGTCGTAGCCAAAATCATCGAGTAATCTCTTTTATAGAGTCTGCTTGATGAATTGAAAAAGCCCCCGCTCAGCGGGGGCTTTTTTATTGGGTTGACACCTATCTGGGGCGTCTATAGAATTGCGCCTCCTTTTAACGGGCGTATTGCGCCCGGTGGGAATAGCAGCCGGAGTCTGAAATCCAATGCAAAATCAGCAAATCCGTATCAGGTTGAAGGCTTTTGACCATCGCCTGATCGACCAATCAACCCAGGAAATCGTGGAAACCGCGAAACGTACTGGTGCTCAAGTGCGTGGTCCAATTCCACTGCCTACCCGTAAAGAGCGGTTCACCGTTCTGGTTTCCCCGCACGTCAACAAAGACGCGCGTGACCAGTACGAAATCCGCACTCATAAGCGCGTTCTGGACATCGTCCAGCCAACGGATAAAACCGTTGATGCACTTATGAAGCTTGATCTTGCGGCCGGTGTGGAAGTGCAGATCAGCCTCGGCTAAGACTCGGTCTTAGTCGTGTAACGCTCTGAAATGGGCGGCCATAGCGGGTGAAAGCCCCGTACACTCATGAGGTTTACAACATGACTATTGGTGTAGTCGGTCGTAAATGCGGTATGACCCGTATTTTCACCGAAGAAGGTGTCTCCATTCCGGTCACGGTCATTGAGATCGAGCCGAATCGCGTCACCCAGTTCAAAACTGAAGAGACCGATGGCTATCGTGCAGTGCAAGTCACTGTCGGCGAGCGTCGTGCTTCGCGTGTAACAGCAGCTCAAGCTGGCCACTTCGCTAAAGCGAACGTTGCCGCTGGTCGCACCACCATGGAATTCCGTCTTGAAGAAGGCGAGTACCAGGCTGGCGATCTGATCAACGCTGAAATCTTCGCCGCTGGTCAACTGGTTGATGTAACCGGTCAGTCCAAAGGTAAAGGCTTCCAGGGTACGATCAAGCGTTGGAATTTCCGCGGGCAAGATAACACCCACGGTAACTCCGTATCCCACCGCGTCCCAGGCTCTATCGGCCAGTGCCAGACTCCTGGTCGTGTATTCAAGGGCAAAAAAATGTCCGGTCATATGGGCGCTGAGCGCGTGACCGTGCAGTCCCTGGAAGTAGTGCGCGTGGACGCTGAACGCAATCTGTTGTTGGTCAAGGGCGCTGTTCCTGGCGCTACTGGCGGCAACCTGGTTGTACGTCCAGCAGCCAAGGCTCGCGGTTAAGGGGAAGCTGACATGCAATTAAATGTAAATGACGCTCAAGCGATCGAAGTTTCCGAACTGACATTTGGCGGCGAATTCAACGAGACGCTGGTTCACCAAGCAGTCGTGGCCTACATGGCTGGCGGCCGTCAAGGTAGCAAGCAGCAAAAGACCCGTTCCGACGTTCGTGGTGGCGGTAAGCGCCCATGGCGTCAGAAAGGTACTGGCCGTGCTCGTGCCGGTACTATCCGTAGCCCAATCTGGCGTGGCGGCGGTACCACTTTCGCAGCTCGTCCTCAGGATCACTCCCAGAAGCTGAACAAGAAGATGTATCGCGCAGCAATGCGTTCCATCCTTGCTGAGCTGGTGCGTACTGATCGTCTGGTCGTGGTTCAGGATTTCGCAGTTGAAACTCCGAAAACCAAAGATCTGCTGGGCAAGCTGAACAACATGAGCCTGACCGATGTTCTCATCGTGTCGGACGCTGTTGATCAGAACCTGTACCTGGCTGCTCGTAACCTGCCGCACGTAGATGTACGTGACGTTCAAGGTTCCGATCCAGTTAGTCTGATCGCATACGACAAGGTGTTGATCACCGTGTCGGCCGTGAAGAAATTCGAGGAGCTGCTGGGATGAACCAGGAACGCGTATTTAAAGTTCTGCTTGGCCCGCACGTTTCCGAGAAGGCTACGGTTCTGGCAGACAAGAAAGGCCAGTTCGTTTTCAAGGTTGCTACTGACGCAACCAAGCTGGAAATCAAGAAGGCCGTCGAAAGCCTGTTCAGCGTGAAAGTAGAGCGCGTCACTACCCTGAATGTTCTGGGTAAGAGCAAGCGCACTGCTCGCGGTCTGGGCAAGCGTAATGACTGGAAGAAGGCAGTTATCTCCCTTCAGCCAGGCCAAGATCTCGATTTCAGCAGCAGTGCTGAGTAAGGAAGGGGTGCATCATGGCAATCGTTAAATGCAAACCGACTTCCCCTGGCCGCCGTTTTGTGGTCAAGGTGGTCAACCAGGAGCTGCATAAAGGCGCTCCTCACGCACCGCTGCTCGAGAAAAAATCGAAGACTGGTGGTCGTAACAACAATGGCCGTATTACCACTCGTCACATCGGTGGTGGTCATAAGCAGCATTATCGTATGGTCGATTTCCGTCGCAACGACAAAGATGGCATCGTCGCCACTGTCGAGCGTATCGAATACGATCCAAACCGTACTGCTCACATCGCACTGCTCTGCTACGCAGACGGCGAGCGCCGCTACATCATCGCCCCTAAAGGCGTGAGTGCTGGCGACCAGCTGATCGCAGGCGCTCTGGCTCCAATCAAGCCAGGTAACGCTCTGCAACTGCGCAACATTCCAGTCGGTTCTACCGTACACGGCATCGAACTGAAGCCAGGTAAAGGTGCACAGATCGCACGTTCCGCTGGTGCTTCGGCTCAGCTGATCGCTCGTGAAGGTGTCTACGTGACCCTGCGTCTGCGTTCCGGTGAAATGCGTAAAGTCCTGGCTGAATGCCGTGCGACCCTGGGTGAAGTCTCGAACTCCGAGCACAGCCTGCGTTCGCTGGGTAAAGCTGGTGCCAAACGCTGGCGTGGCGTTCGCCCAACCGTTCGTGGTGTTGCCATGAACCCGGTTGACCACCCACATGGTGGTGGTGAAGGTCGTACCTCTGGTGGTCGTCATCCGGTATCGCCATGGGGCTTCCCGACTAAGGGCGCGAAGACTCGTGGTAATAAGCGTACCGACAAAATGATCGTCCGTCGTCGCAAGTAAATAGAGGGATACGACAGTGCCACGTTCTCTGAAAAAAGGTCCTTTTATTGATCTTCACCTACTGAAGAAGATCGAAGTGGCGGCGGAAAAGAACGATCGCAAACCAATTAAAACCTGGTCGCGTCGTTCCATGATCCTGCCACAAATGGTCGGTCTGACCATCGCAGTACACAACGGTCGTCAGCACGTCCCAGTTCTCGTTAACGAAGACATGGTCGGCCACAAACTGGGCGAGTTCGCCGGTACCCGCAACTATCGCGGGCACGTGGCTGACAAGAAAGCCAAGCGTTAAGGGGTAAGGAAATGGAAGTAGCCGCTAAGTTGTCGGGCGCTCGAATCTCCGCCCAGAAAGCCCGCTTGGTCGCCGACCAGATCCGCGGGAAGAAGGTGGGCGAAGCGCTCAACCTGTTGGCTTTCAGCAGTAAGAAAGCCGCCGAGATCATGAAGAAAGTGCTGGAGTCGGCCGTAGCCAACGCCGAGCATAACGAAGGCGCAGACGTTGATGACCTTAAGGTCAGCACCGTATTCGTCAACGAAGGGCGTTCGCTGAAGCGCATCATGCCACGTGCCAAAGGCCGTGCTGATCGCATCGTCAAGCGGTCTTGCCATATCACTGTCAAGGTTGCTGACAAGTAACGGAGTCGAAGAGATGGGTCAGAAAGTACATCCCATTGGCATTCGCCTGGGAATCGTCAAGGAGCACACCTCCGTCTGGTACGCAGACGGTCGGACTTATGCGGACTACTTGTTCGCAGATCTGAAAGTGCGTGAGTATCTCCAAGACAAACTAAAAAGCGCGTCCGTAAGCCGTATCGATATCCATCGTCCGGCCCAAACTGCACGCATCACCATCCACACCGCTCGTCCAGGTATCGTTATCGGGAAGAAAGGTGAAGATGTTGAGAAACTGCGTCAGGACCTGACCAAGCAAATGGGTGTGCCTGTGCACATCAATATCGAAGAGATCCGCAAGCCGGAGCTCGACGGTATGCTGGTTGCGCAGAGCGTAGCTCAGCAGCTGGAGCGTCGTGTAATGTTCCGTCGCGCTATGAAGCGCGCAGTACAGAACGCCATGCGCATTGGTGCCAAAGGCATCAAAATCCAAGTGAGCGGTCGTCTCGGCGGTGCTGAAATCGCACGTACTGAATGGTATCGCGAAGGTCGTGTGCCATTGCACACCCTGCGTGCCGACATCGACTATGCCAACTACGAAGCTCACACCACCTACGGTGTGATCGGTGTAAAGGTTTGGATCTTCAAAGGCGAAGTAATTGGTGGTCGCCAAGAAGAGCTGAAGCCACAAGCACCAGCGCCTCGTAAAAAAGCTGCTAAGTAAGGGGTACGCCAAATGTTGCAACCAAAGCGTACGAAGTTCCGCAAGCAGATGACCGGCCACAACCGTGGTCTGGCACTGCGCGGTAGCAAAGTCAGCTTCGGCGAGTTCGCGCTGAAGTCTGTTGCTCGTGGTCGTCTCACCGCTCGTCAGATCGAGTCAGCGCGTCGTGCTCTGACCCGTCACGTAAAACGTGGCGGCAAGATCTGGATCCGTGTATTCCCGGACAAGCCGATCTCCAAAAAACCTCTCGAGGTTCGTATGGGTAAAGGTAAGGGTAACGTGGAGTACTGGGTTGCCCAGATTCAGCCAGGCAAAGTCCTGTATGAAATCGAGGGTGTTTCTGAAGAGCTGGCGCGTGAGGCTTTCGCCCTGGCTGCTGCAAAGCTGCCGCTCGCCACCTCCTTTGTTAAACGGACGGTGATGTGATGAAAGCGAATGAACTTCGTGAAAAATCCGCACAGCAGCTGAACGAGCAACTGCTCGGCTTGCTGCGCGACCAGTTCAATCTGCGTATGCAGAAAGCAACTGGCCAGTTGGGGCAGTCTCATCTGCTCTCGCAAGTTAAGCGTGACATCGCTCGCGTGAAGACTGTGCTCAACCAGCAGGCAGGTAAGTAATCATGGCTGAAGCCGAAAAAACTGTCCGTACGCTGACTGGCCGTGTTGTCAGCGACAAGATGGACAAAACCATCACCGTTCTGATCGAGCGTCGCGTTAAGCACCCGATCTACGGTAAATACGTTAAGCGTTCGACTAAGCTGCACGCGCACGACGAAACCAATCAGTGCCACATCGGCGACAAAGTCACTATTCGTGAAACTCGTCCGATGGCCAAGACCAAGTCTTGGGCGCTGGTTGATGTTCTCGAACGCGCTGTGGAAGTCTAAGGGCTAGGGGTCGGAGAAATTATATGATTCAGACTCAATCCATGCTCGATGTGGCCGATAACAGCGGCGCTCGCCGTGTTATGTGCATCAAGGTGCTGGGTGGCTCCCATCGTCGTTACGCTGGTATCGGTGACATCATCAAAGTTACCGTCAAGGAAGCAATTCCTCGCGGTAAAGTGAAAAAAGGCCAAGTGATGACTGCTGTTGTAGTCCGCACTCGTCACGGCGTACGTCGTGCTGATGGCTCCATTATCCGCTTTGATGGCAACGCTGCTGTTCTTCTGAACAACAAGCAAGAGCCGATCGGCACCCGTATCTTTGGGCCAGTGACCCGTGAACTTCGTACTGAGAAGTTCATGAAGATCGTCTCGCTCGCCCCAGAAGTGCTGTAAGGAGATCCGACATGCAAAAGATTCGTCGTGACGACGAGATCATCGTGATCGCCGGCAAAGACAAAGGTAAGCGCGGTAAGGTGCTGAAGGTTCTTGCTGACAACCGTCTGGTTGTTGGTGGTCTGAACCTGGTCAAGCGTCATACCAAGCCTAACCCGATGTCGGGCGTACAAGGCGGTATCGTCGAGAAAGAAGCGCCACTGCACGCTTCTAACGTCGCCATCTTCAATGGCGAAACCAACAAGGCTGACCGCGTTGGTTTCAAAGTAGAAGACGGTAAAAAAATTCGTGTCTTCAAGTCGACCCAAAAAGCGGTTGATGCTTGAACACTGCTAGGTAGAAGACCATGGCACGACTAAAAGAGATTTACCGGAAGGAAATCGCTCCGAAACTTAAGGAAGAACTTAAGCTTTCGAACGTGATGGAAGTTCCGCGCGTTACCAAGATCACCCTGAACATGGGTCTGGGCGAAGCGATCGGCGACAAAAAAGTCATCGAGCACGCTGTTGCTGACCTGGAAAAGATCACCGGCCAGAAAGTCGTTGTGACCTACGCTCGTAAATCCATCGCTGGCTTCAAAGTCCGCGAAGGATGGCCGATCGGCGTCAAAGTGACTCTGCGCCGCGAGCGTATGTACGAGTTCCTGGATCGTCTGCTGTCGATCTCCCTGCCTCGGGTTCGCGACTTCCGCGGCCTGAATGCCAAGTCCTTCGATGGTCGTGGTAACTACAGCATGGGCGTGAAAGAGCAGATCATTTTCCCGGAAATCGATTACGACAAGATCGATGCTCTCCGCGGTCTGGACATTACCCTGACCACCACTGCCAAGAACGATGATGAAGGCCGCGCTCTGCTGCGTGCTTTCAAATTCCCGTTCCGCAACTGATTGGAGTAGGAAAATGGCCAAGAAGAGCATGAAAAACCGTGAGCTGAAGCGTCAGCTCACCGTTGCCAAGTACGCCACCAAGCGTGCAGCGCTGAAAGCTATCATCGTCGATCTGAACGCAAGTCCAGAAGCGCGTTGGGAAGCTACCGTAGCCCTGCAGAAGCAACCACGTGACGCAAGCGCTTCGCGCATGCGTAACCGTTGCCGCCTGACTGGTCGTCCGCACGGCGTTTACCGCAAGTTCGGCCTTGGCCGTAACAAGCTGCGTGAAGCTGCAATGCGTGGTGACGTTCCAGGTCTGGTTAAAGCCAGCTGGTAATCGTTGTCAAAGCCTTGATGGTCGGGTTTGCAAGAACCTGACCATCGGTGGCCTTGAATTTGAATCAAGCCCCTTTTGGGGCTTGATTCATTTCTGGGGTGTGTCTAGAATGACCGGCTCGCCTGAGCCCGTGTTTTTCATGCCCGGAAGTTCTCGGCGACAAGTAGTAGCCGCAAGGCTAATTTTTCTGTATTAGGAGCGTCTAGCCCATGAGTATGCAGGACCCGTTAGCGGACATGCTAACTCGAATCCGTAATGCCCAGATGGCTGAAAAGTCTGTCGTAAGCATGCCGTCTTCCACGCTGAAGGTGGCTGTAGCAAAAGTCCTGAAGGACGAAGGTTACATCGCGGATTTTCAGATCACCACCGACGCTAAGCCGTCGTTGTCCATCTCGCTGAAGTACTTCGAAGGCCGTCCGGTTATCGAAGAAGTGAAGCGCGTTAGTCGTCCAGGCCTGCGTCAGTACAAGTCCGTTGAAGATCTGCCGAAAGTTCGTGGCGGTCTTGGCGTGTCTATCGTCTCCACCAACAAAGGTGTGATGACGGATCGTGCTGCGCGCGCTGCCGGTGTCGGCGGCGAAGTTCTTTGCACTGTGTTCTAAGGGGGGATAAGCATGTCTCGCGTCGCTAAGAACCCCGTTAAGCTGCCAGCCGGTGTCGAAGTAAAATTCGCAGGCCAACAGCTTTCGGTGAAGGGTGCCAAGGGTACTCTTGAACTGAACATCCATTCGTCCGTTGAGATTGTTGAAGAAGCTGGTGAGCTGCGTTTTGCTGCTCGCAATGGCGATCAACAGACTCGCGCAATGGCCGGTACCACGCGTGCGTTGGTAAACAACATGGTCCAAGGCGTAAGCCAAGGCTTCGAGCGCAAGCTCCAGCTGGTCGGTGTTGGTTACAAAGCGCAAGCAAAAGGTCAGGTTTTGAACCTGGCTCTTGGCTTCTCGCACCCAGTGGATTACGAACTGCCGGAAGGCATCACCGCTGAGACTCCTAGCCAGACCGATATCCTGATCAAGGGCATCGACAAGCAGCTGGTAGGTCAAGTGGCCGCCGAGATCCGCGACTTCCGTCCACCAGAGCCGTACAAAGGCAAAGGTGTGCGCTACGCGGACGAAGTCGTCCGTCGTAAAGAAGCCAAGAAGAAGTAGGGCATAGCAAATGACCGACAAAAAAGTTACTCGACTGCGTCGCGCTCGCAAAGCACGCCTGAAAATGCACGAACTCGAAGTCGTGCGTCTCTGTGTGTTCCGCTCTTCGCAGCACATCTACGCCCAGGTCATCTCGGCCGACGGCAACAAAGTCCTGGCAAGCGCCTCGACTTTGGATAAAGAACTGCGTGATGGTGCCACTGGCAACATCGACGCGGCCACAAAGGTTGGCCAGCTGGTCGCTACGCGTGCTAAGGCCGCTGGCGTCTCGCAAGTGGCTTTCGACCGCTCTGGCTTCAAGTACCACGGCCGCGTTAAAGCGCTGGCTGATGCTGCTCGTGAAGCTGGGCTGGAGTTCTAAGTTATGTCAAATAACGACCAAAAGCGCGACGAAGGCTACATCGAGAAGCTGGTTCAAGTTAACCGCGTAGCCAAAACCGTTAAAGGCGGCCGTATCTTCACTTTCACCGCGTTGACCGTGGTTGGTGATGGTAAAGGGCGTGTTGGCTTCGGCCGTGGCAAGTCGCGTGAAGTGCCTGCTGCGATCCAGAAGGCAATGGAAGCTGCTCGCCGCAACATGATTCAAGTTGACCTGAACGGCACAACTCTGCAGTACGCAATGAAGTCCGCTCACGGCGCTTCGAAGGTGTACATGCAGCCTGCTTCTGAAGGTACCGGTATCATCGCTGGCGGCGCTATGCGTGCTGTCCTTGAAGTTGCTGGCGTTCAGAACGTTCTGGCCAAGTGCTACGGCTCGACTAACCCGGTAAACGTGGTTCACGCCACTTTCAAGGGTCTGAAAGCCATGCAATCTCCTGAGTCCATCGCTGCAAAGCGTGGCCTGACTGTCAAGGAGATCTTCTGATCATGGCTACCGTTAAAGTAACGCTGATCAAAAGCATGACCGGCCGCATCCCTAACCACAAATTGTGCGTTAAGGGTCTGGGTCTGCGTCGCATCGGTCACACTGTAGAAGTCCAGGATACTCCCGAGAATCGCGGGATGATCAACAAGGCTTACTACATGCTGCGTGTCGAGGGTTAATCGATGAAACTCAATGATCTGAGTCCAGCGCCGGGTTCCCGTCGCGAAAAGCATCGTCCGGGCCGTGGTATCGGTAGCGGTTTGGGTAAGACTGGTGGCCGTGGTCACAAAGGTCAGACCTCCCGCTCCGGTGGCACCATCGCTCCAGGCTTTGAAGGCGGTCAACAGCCGCTGCATCGTCGCCTGCCGAAGTTCGGTTTCGTTTCCCTGAAAGCCATGGACCGCGCAGAAGTGCGTCTGTCCGAGCTGGCTAAAGTGGAAGGCGACATCGTCACCGTGCAGTCCCTGAAAGATGCCAACGTGATCAACGTCAACGTACAGCGTGTGAAAATCATGCTGTCCGGTGAAGTGACTCGCGCTGTCACTATCGGCAAGGGAATCGGCGCCACCAAAGGTGCGCGTGCGGCTATCGAAGCAGCTGGCGGCAAGTTCGAGGAATAAATGGCTAAGCAAGGTGCTCTCTCTGCGCTCGGCAAAGGCGGTATGTCTGAACTCTGGGCTCGTCTGCGTTTTCTGTTCCTGGCGATTATCGTCTACCGAATAGGCGCACACATCCCGGTTCCAGGTATCAACCCGGACCGACTCGCAGAACTGTTTCGACAGAATGAGGGGACCATTCTTAGCTTGTTCAACATGTTCTCCGGCGGCGCGCTGGAGCGGATGAGTATCTTTGCACTGGGGATCATGCCGTACATTTCGGCATCGATCATCATGCAGCTGATGACAGCCGTCAGCCCGCAGCTGGAGCAGTTGAAGAAGGAAGGTGAAGCTGGGCGTCGCAAGATTGCTCAGTACACCCGCTACGGCACTGTCGTTCTCGCTCTCGTTCAGGCAATTGGCATGTCCATTGGTCTGGCGGGGCAGGGCGTATCGTTCACTGGTGACTTTGGCTTCCATTTCGTCGCGGTATCCACTTTTGTGGCTGGTGCGATGTTTATGATGTGGCTGGGTGAGCAGATTACTGAGCGTGGTGTTGGCAACGGTATCTCGATGTTGATTTTCGCAGGTATCGTCGCCGGTCTTCCGAGAGCGATCGGGCAGTCTTTCGAGTCTGCGCGTCAGGGTGATATCAACATTTTTGCCCTGGTTGCGATCGGTTTGCTGGCAGTAGCGATTATCGGTTTTGTGGTGTTCATTGAGCGTGGTCAGCGTCGTATTGCTGTTCACTACGCCAAGCGTCAGCAGGGCCGCAAGGTCTTTGCTGCGCAGACTAGCCACTTGCCGCTGAAGGTGAACATGGCCGGTGTTATTCCGGCTATTTTCGCGAGCAGCATTTTGCTGTTCCCGGCTTCGTTGGGTACCTGGTTCGGTCAGTCTGAAGGTATGGGCTGGTTGCAGGACATCTCGCAGTCGATCGCTCCTGGTCAGCCGTTGAATATTCTGCTGTTTAGTGCAGGGATTATTTTCTTCTGCTTCTTCTATACGGCGTTGATGTTCAATCCGAAAGACGTAGCGGAAAACCTGAAGAAGTCCGGTGCCTTTATTCCGGGCATCCGTCCAGGCGAGCAGTCGGCGCGCTACATTGATGGCGTTCTGACCCGTTTGACCCTGTTCGGTGCTCTATATATGACGGCCGTATGTCTGTTGCCCCAGTTCCTGGTGGTTGCGGCAAACGTTCCGTTCTACCTTGGCGGGACCTCGTTGCTGATCGTGGTCGTGGTTGTGATGGACTTCATGTCCCAAGTACAATCGCACCTCGTTTCGCACCAGTACGAATCCCTGATGAAGAAAGCCAACCTGAAGGGTTACGGCAGCGGCATGTTGCGCTGAGTACCCATAAGGTTCGAGGAGTTGGTGATGAAAGTTCGTGCATCGGTGAAAAAGCTGTGCCGTAACTGCAAGATTATTCGCCGCGAAGGTGTTGTTCGAGTAATTTGCAGCGCGGAACCGCGTCACAAACAGCGCCAAGGCTGAGTGTGATTGTGCTTCAAGCCCGGTAGCTAGTGCGCTACCGGGTTGATTATTTGTTATTACAGCGATATTATCTCGCGCCCTATTTCTTGGCTTCCGGGGCGTAGGTAGCTGTCAATTGGAGTCCCACTGAATGGCCCGTATTGCAGGCGTTAACATTCCAGATAACAAGCATACTGTTATCTCGCTGACCTACATCTATGGTGTTGGTCGCACTACTGCACAGAAGATCTGTGCAGTGACTGGGGTAAACCCAGCAGCAAAGATCAAAGATCTGAGCGACGAGCAAATTGAACAGCTGCGTGGCGAAGTGGCGAAGTTCACCACTGAAGGTGATCTGCGTCGCGAAATCAACATGAAAATCAAGCGCTTGATGGACCTCGGTTGCTATCGCGGTCTGCGTCATCGTCGCGGTCTTCCAGTGCGCGGTCAGCGTACCAAGACCAACGCGCGTACCCGTAAAGGTCCGCGTAAGCCGATCCGCAAGTAATCGCCCCAGCGAATCGACAGGAATTTAATCATGGCAAAACCTGCTGCTCGTCCTCGTAAAAAAGTTAAAAAGACAGTGGTTGATGGCATCGCCCACATCCATGCATCTTTTAACAACACCATCGTGACCATTACCGACCGTCAAGGTAACGCTCTTTCTTGGGCTACCTCCGGTGGTTCGGGTTTCCGCGGTTCCCGCAAGTCCACCCCGTTTGCTGCTCAAGTAGCTGCTGAACGTGCTGGTCAAGCTGCGCTGGAATATGGCCTGAAAAACCTCGACGTTAATGTCAAAGGTCCAGGTCCAGGTCGTGAATCCGCAGTCCGCGCTTTGAACGGCTGTGGCTACAAGATCGCCAGCATCACCGACGTGACGCCAATCCCGCACAACGGGTGCCGTCCGCCGAAGAAGCGCCGCGTGTAATCCAGGAGATTGTAAAGAATGGCTCGTTACATTGGTCCAAAATGCAAACTCGCTCGTCGCGAAGGCACCGATCTCTTCCTGAAGAGCGGCGTGCGCGCGATCGAATCGAAGTGCAACATTGAAGCAGCACCTGGTATCCACGGCCAACGCCGCGGTCGCCAGTCCGATTACGGCACCCAACTGCGTGAAAAGCAGAAGGTCCGTCGTATCTACGGCGTTCTCGAGCGTCAGTTCAGCGGCTACTACAAAGAAGCTGCTGGCAAGAAAGGTGCAACCGGTGAAAACCTGCTGCAACTGCTCGAATGCCGTCTGGACAACGTTGTATACCGTATGGGCTTTGGTTCGACTCGTGCCGAATCCCGCCAGCTGGTATCGCACAAGTCGATCAGCGTTAACGGTCAGACCGTAAACGTTCCGTCGTATCAGGTTCGTGCTGGTGACGTGGTTGCAGTTCGCGAGAAAGCAAAAAACCAACTTCGCATTGTCCAAGCTCTCGATCTGTGTGCCCAACGTGGCCGCGTAGAATGGGTAGAAGTAGACACTGAGAAGAAGTCGGGCGTTTTCAAGAACGTTCCTGCTCGCAGTGATCTGTCCGCCGACATCAACGAAAGCCTGATTGTCGAGCTCTACTCCAAGTAAGGGCTAGAAAATAGGTGCATCCATGCAGATTTCGGTAAATGAGTTCCTGACACCCCGCCACATTGATGTGCAGGTTGTCAGTCCAACCCGCGCCAAGATCACTCTCGAGCCTCTCGAGCGTGGTTTTGGCCACACCCTGGGCAACGCGCTGCGACGCATCCTGTTGTCCTCAATGCCCGGCTGCGCAGTAGTCGAGGCCGAGATTGACGGTGTGCTCCACGAGTACAGCGCCATCGAAGGTGTACAGGAAGACGTAATTGAAATCCTGTTGAACCTTAAAGGTCTGGCCATCAAGCTGCACGGTCGTGACGAAGTTACGCTGACCTTGTCGAAGAAGGGTTCGGGGGTGGTTACCGCTGCCGATATTCAGCTGGATCATGATGTCGAGATCGTTAATCCCGATCACGTAATCGCTAACCTGGCGTCTAACGGCGCCCTGAACATGAAGCTCACTGTAGCTCGTGGTCGTGGTTATGAACCAGCCGACTCGCGTCAGAGCGATGAAGACGAAAGCCGCAGCATCGGTCGCTTGCAGCTTGACTCTTCGTTCAGCCCGGTTCGCCGTATTGCATACGTGGTGGAAAACGCCCGTGTCGAGCAGCGTACCAACCTGGACAAGCTGGTTATTGATCTGGAAACCAACGGTACTCTGGATCCTGAAGAGGCTATCCGCCGCGCTGCAACCATTCTGCAACAGCAGTTGGCTGCGTTCGTCGACCTCAAGGGTGACAGTGAGCCAGTGGTTGTCGAGCAGGAAGACGAGATCGATCCGATCCTGCTTCGCCCGGTTGACGATCTGGAACTGACTGTACGTTCGGCTAACTGCCTTAAGGCGGAAAACATCTACTACATCGGCGACCTGATTCAGCGTACCGAAGTAGAGCTGTTGAAGACTCCGAACCTTGGCAAGAAATCCTTGACTGAAATCAAGGACGTTCTGGCCTCCCGCGGTCTGTCCCTCGGCATGCGCCTCGACAACTGGCCGCCTGCAAGTCTTAAGAAGGACGACAAGGCGACTGCCTGATCGTCGTAATCACCGAACGTAGTGTTTGGTAAGGAATGAACCATGCGTCATCGTAAAAGTGGTCGTCACCTGAGCCGCACCAGCTCGCACCGCAAGGCCATGTTCCAAAACATGGCGGTGTCGCTGTTCGAGCACGAGCTGATCAAAACTACTCTGCCAAAAGCCAAAGAACTGCGCCGCGTTGCCGAGCCGCTGATCACTTTGGCCAAGACAGACAGCCTGGCTAACCGCCGTCTGGCTTTCGACCGTACTCGTTCGAAAGCTATCGTTGGTAAGCTCTTCAACGACCTGGGCAAGCGTTACGCTACCCGTGAGGGTGGCTACCTGCGCATCCTCAAGTGCGGTTTCCGCGCTGGCGACAACGCGCCTATGGCGTACGTCGAGTTGGTTGATCGTGCTACTGCCGGCGAAGCTGTATCCGCCGAGTAAGACGTCAGTCTGAAACGAAGAACCGGGCCTAGTGCCCGGTTTTTTGTGTCTGCAAGAAAATGATTGGTTCGTACAAGCTTCTGACATTGTTCTGTTGTCACTATGTGCTGGGAAACATAATTAGTAATTATCTATCGATGTCTACAAGCTAATGAATTTGTAGGTGTCACATTGATGATTAATACTTCCCACCAGGCCGATTAGCCGGCAGTTCCAAGACTGACAGAGGATGAAGACCATATGAGCCAGAACAAAACGCTGACGACCGCCAGTGGCGCACCTGTCGCCGATAACCAGAATTCTCGCTCCGCCGGCCTGCGTGGCCCGCTGCTGCTCGACGATTTTCACCTGATCGAGAAGCTTGCTCACTTCAACCGTGAAAATATTCCTGAGCGCCGTGTGCACGCCAAAGGCTCGGGTGCTTACGGTACTTTCACCGTTACTCGCGATATCACTGAGTACACCAGCGCCAAGCTCTTTGAGTCTGTCGGCAAGCAGACCCCAACCTTCCTGCGCTTCTCCACCGTGGGGGGCGAGCGTGGTTCGGCTGATACCGAGCGCGATCCGCGTGGCTTTGCGCTGAAGTTCTACACCGAGGAAGGCAACTGGGACATCGTCGGTAACAACACGCCTGTGTTCTTCATTCGCGATCCGCTGAAGTTTCCAGACTTCATCCACACGCAAAAGCGCCTGCCGCAAAGCAACCTGAAAAGTGCGCAGATGATGTGGGATTTCTGGTCGCACTCCCCGGAAGCATTGCACCAGGTCACCATCCTGTTCTCTGATCGCGGCATTCCTGATGGCTACCGCCACATGCATGGCTTCGGTAGCCATACCTACAGCCTGATCAGCGCCAAAGGCGAGCGTCACTGGGTGAAATGGCACTACAAGACTAAACAAGGGATCAAGAACCTTGCGCCGGCAGATGCCGCGCGTTTGGCAGGCACCGACCCGGACTACGCCCAGCGAGATCTGTTCGAAGCGATCGAGCGCGGTGATTTCCCGAAATGGCGTGTGTGCATTCAGATCATGACCGAAGCCCAGGCTGCGGCGCATTACGAGAACCCTTTCGACGTGACCAAGACCTGGTCGCAGAAAGAGTTTCCACTGATTGAAGTCGGTGAGCTGGAACTGAACCGTAACCCGCTGAACTACTTCGCCGAAGTAGAACAAGCTGCATTCGGCCCGAGCAACATGGTGCCAGGCGTCGGTCTGTCGCCAGACCGCATGCTGCAAGGTCGCGTGTTCGCTTATGCCGATGCCCACCGCTATCGTGTTGGCACCAATCACCAGCAGTTGCCGGTGAATGCTCCGCGCAGTCCGGTGAATACCTATCAGCGCGATGGCTCGATGGCCTTTGGCAGCAACGGTGGGGCGGCGCCTAACTACGAGCCGAACAGCTACGTTGAATCGCCAAAGCAAGCTCCGCACTATGCTGAGCCTGCGTTGGCCCTGAGCGGCGCAGCGGATCGTTACGATCACCGCGAAGACACCGATTACTACAGCCACGCCGGTGCGCTGTTTCGCCTGATGAACGACGAGCAGAGAGCCTTGCTGGTCAGCAACATCGCAGGCGCCATGAGCGGAGTTTCGCCTGACGTAGTCGACCGTCAATTGCAGCACTTCTACAAAGCCGATCCGGCGTATGGAGAAGCAATCGCAAAGCTGCTCAGCGTACAGCTTAACGAAGTCTAAACGAGAAGCAGAACCGCCCGCATTAAGGGCGGTTTTTGCGTTATTTAGGCTGCTTTTCTCAGAATATCTTCGCTTTTATTGCGCGAAGTGGGTGACCTTGCAGTCAGCTTGGTTCAAACTACAGACTTTCAAGCAGGGAGATGTAGGGCGATGCAAGGCCACCCAGACGTTATCGATTACCTCAACACGTTGCTGACCGGCGAACTGGCCGCGCGTGACCAATATTTTGTTCATTCGCGGATGTATGAGGACTGGGGGTTCACCAAGCTCTACGAGCGAATCAATCACGAGATGGAAGAAGAAGCCGGTCACGCTGATGCGTTGATGCGCCGAATTCTGATGCTCGAAGGTACGCCGCGCATGCGTCCGGATGATCTGGATGTCGGCACCACCGTGCCGGAGATGCTCGAAGCAGATCTGCGTCTTGAGTACAAAGTTCGCGCCGCGCTGTGCAAAGGCATCGAGTTGTGCGAGCAGCACAAAGACTATGTCAGTCGTGAGATCCTGCGGATTCAGCTGAACGACACCGAAGAAGATCACACTTACTGGCTGGAAAAGCAGTTGGGCCTGATTAAACTGATCGGTCTCGAGAACTACCTGCAATCCCATACCTGATTGCAAAAGATACAAAAAAGCCCCTGTCACTGATGAAGTGACAGGGGCTTTTTCATGCTCGGCGTTTAAGCCCGATCGCGGATCAACAGCGGTTTGAGGTAATGCCCAGTGTGAGATTGCTTCATCTCTGCCACTTGTTCCGGCGTACCGGTCGCAATGATCTGCCCACCCTTGGAACCACCCTCTGGCCCGAGATCCACCAGCCAGTCGGCTGTCTTGATCACGTCGAGGTTGTGCTCGATCACCACCACAGTGTTGCCGTGGTCGCGCAATCGATGCAGCACGTCGAGCAGTTGCTGAATATCCGCGAAGTGCAAGCCAGTGGTTGGCTCATCGAGGATATACAGGGTCTTGCCGGTGTCGCGCTTGGACAACTCACGAGACAGCTTGACCCGCTGCGCCTCGCCCCCGGACAAGGTCGTCGCCGACTGCCCGAGCTTGATGTACGAAAGCCCCACATCCATCAACGTCTGCAGCTTGCGCGCCAGCGCAGGCACCGCGTCGAAGAACACCCGGGCTTCCTCGATGGTCATCTCGAGGGTTTCGTGGATGCTCTTGCCCTTGTATTTGATCTCAAGGGTTTCGCGGTTGTAGCGCTTGCTTTTGCACACGTCGCACGGCACGTAGATGTCCGGCAGAAAGTGCATTTCCACCTTGATCAGACCGTCGCCCTGACATGCCTCGCAGCGACCGCCCTTGACGTTGAAAGAGAAACGCCCCGGGCCGTAACCACGGGAGCGCGACTCGGGAACGCCGGCAAACAGTTCGCGGATCGGTGTGAAAAGCCCGGTGTAGGTCGCCGGGTTGGAGCGCGGCGTGCGGCCGATCGGGCTCTGGTCGATATCGACGACTTTGTCGAGATGCTCCAGCCCCTTGATGCTATCGTGGGCCGCCGCTTCCAGCGTGGTCGCGCCATTGAGTGCCGTGGCACTCAATGGGAACAGCGTGTTGTTGATCAGCGTCGACTTGCCCGAGCCGGACACGCCAGTCACGCAGGTCAGCAAGCCAATCGGAATCTCCAGGTCGACGTTGCGCAGGTTGTTGCCGCGCGCGCCCTTGAGCGACAGGGTCAGTTTCTTGTTGCGCGGTGTGCGCTTGGCTGGCACTTCGATCTTGACCCTGCCCGACAGGTATTTGCCGGTCAGAGAGTCAGGGTGTGCCATCACTTCGGCTGGCGTACCTTCGGCAACGATCTGCCCGCCATGCACACCGGCGCCCGGGCCGATATCCACCACGTAGTCGGCCAAACGGATGGCGTCTTCGTCGTGCTCGACCACGATTACGGTGTTGCCGATATCGCGCAAGTGTTTGAGCGTGCCGAGCAGTCGGTCGTTATCGCGCTGGTGAAGGCCAATCGACGGTTCGTCGAGGATATACAGAACCCCGACCAGGCCGGCGCCGATCTGGCTGGCCAGGCGAATCCGTTGCGCCTCACCACCGGACAGCGTGTCGGCACTGCGATCCAGCGACAGATAATCGAGACCGACGTTAACCAAAAATTGCAGACGCTCGCGGATTTCCTTGAGAATCTTGTCGGCAATTTCCCCACGACGGCCTGTCATCTTCAGCTCGCCGAAATACTCGCAGGCATCGCCGATCGGCAGGTTGGTCACCGCCGGCAGTGTCTTCTCACCGACCCACACATGCCGTGCTTCGCGACGCAGACGAGTGCCACGGCAATCCGGGCACGACTGGGTGCTGAGGAACTTGGCCAGCTCTTCACGCACGCTCGCCGATTCGGTTTCGCGGTATCGGCGTTCGAGGTTCGGCACGATGCCTTCGAAGGGGTGCGAACGTTTGACGATGTCGCCACGGTCGTTCAGGTATTTGAAATCAACATTCTGTGAGCCGCTGCCGTGCAGGATGAATTTCTGCTGATCGGCCGGCAGTTCGTTGAACGGCACTTCCAGACTGAAACCGTAGTGCGAGGCCAGTGAGCCGAGCATCTGGAAGTAATAGACGTTGCGCCTGTCCCAGCCGCGAATTGCACCTTCGGCCAGCGTCAGGTCGCCATTGACCAGCCGCTTGATGTCGAAGAACTGCTTCACCCCCAGACCATCGCAAGTCGGGCAGGCGCCAGCCGGATTGTTGAAGGAAAACAGCTTCGGCTCCAGCTCGCTGATCGCATGGCCGCAGATCGGGCAGGCGAAGCGCGCGGAGAAGATCATCTCCTCACCCGGCTCATCGTCCATCGGTGCCACGAGTGCAATGCCGTCGGCCAGTTTCAGCGCGGTCTCGAAGGATTCGGCAAGACGTTGCTGCAAATCGGCGCGAACCTTGAAGCGGTCGACGATCACATCAATCGAATGCTTCTTCTGTTTATCCAGTTTCGGCAGCTCGTCGAGCTCACAAATGCGGCCGTTGACCCGGGCGCGGACGAAGCCTTGAGCGCGCAGTTCTTCGAACACCGACAGGTGCTCGCCCTTGCGCTCGCGAATCACCGGTGCCAGCAGCATCAGTTTGCTGCCTTCCGGCTGAGCCAGCACCAGGTCGACCATCTGGCTGACGGTCTGCGCTTCCAGCGGAATGTCGTGATCCGGGCAGCGCGGCGTACCGACGCGTGCATACAGCAGGCGCAGATAATCGTAGATTTCGGTGATGGTGCCGACCGTGGAGCGCGGGTTGTGCGAGGTCGACTTCTGTTCGATGGAGATCGCCGGCGACAAGCCTTCGATGGTGTCGACGTCGGGTTTTTCCATCATCGACAGGAACTGCCGGGCGTAGGCCGACAGGGATTCGACATAGCGGCGCTGACCTTCGGCGTACAGGGTGTCGAAAGCCAGGGACGACTTGCCGGATCCGGACAGGCCGGTGATGACGATCAGTTTGTCCCGTGGCAGGGTCAGGTCGATGTTCTTCAGGTTGTGGGTACGGGCCCCACGTATCAGGATCTTGTCCAAAGTGGCCTCGCTCGGCGGGCGTCGAAAACGTAGGAGTATACGGGCAAATACTGGATGGATGCACACTATCAAGCGAAGCGTTTTTTACCCTGCATGAAGAGTGTTTCATCTATACGCGTCATAGCGTCGCGATATACCCCGTCTTCCGATGGGACTGGTAGAATCGCCGCCGGTTCACACGAGGTTTTTCCATGCACGATCCCCACAGCGAACGCATGAGTGGCAGCGAGACCCGCGCGGCGAGCGGTCTGGCCCTGGTGTTCGCCTTCCGTATGCTTGGCATGTTCATGGTGTTGCCGGTACTGGCGACCTACGGCATGGATCTGGCGGGAGCGACCCCGGCCCTGATCGGTCTGGCAATCGGCGCTTACGGCCTGACTCAGGCGATTTTTCAGATTCCGTTCGGGGTCATTTCCGACCGCATTGGCCGTCGTCCGGTGATTTACCTGGGGCTGATCGTCTTTGCCCTCGGCAGCGTTTTGGCATCTCAAGCCGATTCGATCTGGGGCGTAATTGCCGGTCGGATCCTGCAGGGCGCCGGGGCGATTTCCGCTGCGGTCATGGCCTTGCTCTCTGACCTGACCCGCGAACAGCACCGTACCAAAGCCATGGCCATGATTGGCATGACTATCGGCCTGTCGTTCGCCGTGGCCATGGTGGTCGGGCCTTTGTTGACCAGCGCTTTCGGCTTGTCCGGACTGTTCCTCGCCACAGGCGCGATGGCGCTGGTGGGCATCCTGATCATCATGTTCATGGTGCCGAAATCCACCGGGCCGCTGCAGCATCGTGAATCGGGCGTGGCGCGACAGGCGTTGATGCCGACGCTCAAACATCCCGATCTGTTGCGCCTCGATCTGGGCATCTTTGTGTTGCATGCGATGCTGATGTCGAGCTTCGTTGCGCTGCCATTGGCACTGGTGGAAAAGGCCGGGTTGCCCAAGGAGCAGCATTGGTGGGTCTACCTGACCGCGCTGCTGATTTCTTTCTTCGCCATGATCCCGTTCATCATCTACGGCGAGAAGAAACGCAAAATGAAACGAATTTTGCTCGGCGCCGTCATGACGCTGATGCTCACTGAGCTATTCTTCTGGCAGTTCGGTGACAGCTTGCGGGCTCTGGTGATCGGCACGGTGGTGTTCTTCACCGCGTTCAATCTGCTGGAGGCCTCATTGCCGTCGCTGATCAGCAAGGTTTCACCGGCGGGCGGGAAGGGCACGGCCATGGGCGTGTATTCCACCAGTCAGTTCCTCGGCTCTGCACTCGGCGGGATACTCGGCGGCTGGTTGTTTCAGCATGGCGGTCTGTCGGTTGTGTTCCTCGGATGCGCGGGTCTGGCTGCCATCTGGCTGGCCTTTGCTGTTACCATGCGCGAACCTCCCTACGTGACGAGCCTACGCTTGCCGTTGTCGCCCGAGGCGATCCGCGAAGCGGGTCTGGTCGAGCGCCTCAAGGCCCTCGTGGGGGTAACAGATGCAGTGATAGTTGCTGATGAAGCGGCTGTTTACATCAAACTGGACAAAGAATTAGTGGATCGCGACACCCTCGAACGCCTGGTGAACAACCCGGCCGGGGCTGCTTGCGAAGCCTAGGAGAACGTTATGGCCCGTGGGGTTAACAAAGTCATATTGGTCGGCACTTGCGGCCAGGATCCCGAAGTTCGCTACCTGCCTAACGGTAACGCCGTGACCAACCTGAGTCTGGCAACAAGCGAACAGTGGACCGACAAGCAAACCGGTCAGAAGGTCGAGAAGACCGAGTGGCACCGTGTTTCGATGTTCGGCAAGGTTGCCGAGATCGCCGGCGAATACCTGCGTAAGGGTTCGCAGGTGTACATCGAAGGCAAGCTGCAGACTCGTGAGTGGGAAAAAGACGGTATCAAGCGTTACACCACCGAGATCGTGGTCGACATGCAAGGCACCATGCAACTGCTCGGCGGCCGTCCGCAACAGGGCGACCAACAAGGCGGCGGCAACAACTATCAGCAGTCCGCTCCAGCTCCGCGTCAGCAGGCACCGCGTCCGCAGCAGTCGGCTCCGCAACAGCGTTCGGCCCCGGCTCCACAGCAGGCCGCACCGCAACCGGCTCCGGATTTCGACAGCTTCGATGACGATATTCCGTTCTGATTTGTTGCTGTAACCGCTGCAAATAAAAAGGCCCGTCGCTTGAAGCGACGGGCCTTTTTTGTGGGATTTTTTTCGTCTGCGGTTATCCCAAATCCCTGTGGGAGCTGGCAAGCCAGCTCCCACAGGGAAATTTGTGTTTCAGTCGAGGATCAGGTGGGGCAAGAAGCGGCTGGAGTCTTTAGTGATAAGGCTGTTGTCTTCCCGCACACCAATTCCCGCCGCCTGATCGCCGATTACCCAAGAACCGATCAGCGTGTAGCTGTCATCGAACTTCGGCAATGGCGCAAACTCCTGCAGGATGAACGGCGCATCGGTGTAGGGGCCGTCCTCTTTGACGATCAGACCTTCTGCGGTTTGCAGCTCGATGTTGGCGCCTTCTCGGGAAAAGTACGGTTTGCGCACCCAGCCTTTGGGCACGGCGCTGGCCGGATTCGGGTCGAGATGCGCCGCGAGCAGATTCGGATGGCCCTTGTGCAGTTCCCACAGCAAGGGCAACGCGCCTTTGTTCGACAGGATCGCCTTCCACGCCGGCTCGAAAAACTGCGTGTCGCACTCGGCAATCGCCGCGCCGAAAGGTTCGTGGAAGATGAATTCCCAGGCGTGCAGCTTGAACAGGTGCGGGATCCAGCGATCTTGCAGATCGACGAAGCGTCCATCGGCGGTCAAACCAATGTCTTCAATGTCGATGTGGCGTGATTCGATACCGACTTTTTCCGCGATCAGTCGCAGGTAGTCCGTGGTGCCCTTGTCTTCGACCGAGTCTTTCATCGAGGCGAAGTAGAACGGACGCTTGAGTTGCAACTCGGCGAAAGCCTGATGCAGCTTGGTGTCGATGCTGTTGAACTGGTCGGCATGGCGCGGCAGCGTGCCGCGCTCGATGCATTGCTCCAGCCAGCCCCACTGGAACGCCGCCGCTTCGTAGAGGCTGGTCGGCGTGTCGTAGTTGAGCTCCAGCAGTTTCGCCGGGCCGTTGCCGCTATAGGAAAAGTCCATGCGCCCATACAGATGCGGATGACCTTCCAGCCAGGACGTGCGGATCATGTCGTAGTACGAAGCAGGAATGCTCAGGCGATCCAGCAGTTCTTCGCTGTGCACCACGCGGTCGACCAGGTCCATGCACATCTCGTGCAGTTCGGTGGTCGGGTCCTCTAGATCATTTTCGATCTGCGCGAGTGTGAACTGGTAGTAAGCGCTTTCGTCCCAGTACGGCTCGTCGTCGATGGTGTGGAACATGAAGCCGAGGCTCTCGGCCGTGTGTTTCCAGTCGGGGCGCTCGGCGCAGAGGATCTTTTTCATCGTTAGCTGCTCGAGCGACCGGAACTGCTGCCCCAGCCACCCCAACCACTGCGGGCACTGGACTGGCTGCCGAAGCCGCCACGGGACGTCGACGAGGCGACGTTGACCGGTTTGCTTTTGCTGCTCTCGTAGTCGGGTTGGCTGCGAGGCGCCGATTCGATTTTGCGGTACTGCGTCGAGGTGTTGTAGGTCTGACGCGTATCACGGTCGCGGTAAACCGTGCGGTTCTGGTTGTTGCTCATCGCATTGCCGATCAGCCATCCGGTCAGCCAGCCGTTGCCGCCGCCACCGCCGCCACCACCACCGGAGTAATGCGAGGTGCTTTGTGTCGCGTGAGTGGATGTGGTGTCTCCCGCCGGCATTTGCGCATCGGCGATGGCGTCGAGATTCTGCGCGGCTTCACCGGGCTGCGGCACTTTGAAACCGCCGAGTTTCGGTACGAAGCGCCCGTCGGAATTTTTCTGGCACCAGTCGGCGGCGAAATCCGCATCGCACTTGGCCTTGTCGTCGTACGCCGGAGCGATGCGCCGGTGTTCGGTCAATGCCGCCACATAGGCGTTCGAGCAGGTATCGGCGGCCACTTCGGCATCGACGCACTGCTCAACGCTCTGGAAGTTGCGTGGCTGATCCACCGCCGCGGCTTCGCCGGAAATGGCCATGGCCACCGACGCAGCGAGGGACAACTGAACGTATTTGCTTCGTTTCATCTAAGGCTTCCTGCCGATCAGTTGGACGGTGTCATGCATGCAGCGTTGAGCATGCCGACGCTGATCGCCACCGCAGCCACGTAGATGCCGGAGGCGATTTCACCGTTGGCGATGCGCTGGGATGTGCCTTTGAGCACCAGAGTCGTGGCAAGAAACGCCAGCAGTTGTACCACTGCGGCAATCACCGCCCAGAGCACGAAGTCGAGAACGTTGACTGAGAAGGCGATCACGTTGCTGGCGGGGATGGCGAAACCGATGATCGCGCCAGCCAGTGCAATGGCGGCGGCGGTGTTGCCGGCACGGATCAGCTCGAATTCCTTGTGCGGGGTGATGCGGGTGTAGACGAATTGGAACAGCATGAACAGCAAAACGGCGCCGATCAGGTAGACGACGAAACCGGTCAGCGCGGTTTTGTTCAGGGAAAAGGCCAGCACTTCCAGCATGAAAAACTTCCTTATTTAAATGGTGCTCAGGTCAGTCGTGTACAGCGAGATGCCCAGTGAGGTGCTCAGGCTGACGGTGCCTTCTTCGTCCTGCTCGACGGAAAACAGCAGCAGTTCGCGGCGATCGGTCAGGCCGGTTTCGCGTGCATAGAGCATCGAATGATGTTCGATGGTGTAGCTCTCGTCCGGATTGACCACTTGCTCGGTCATTGGAACCAGTTCGGTCTGGCCCTGTTCGGTGCCCCATTCGCGGGTGTATTCGACACCTTCGTGGGTGTAGGTCGGCAAACCGATCTGACTGCTCGGGCCCGCGAGGCGCTGCAGTTCGGCGTCGCTGTTGACCGTCACGTAACCGATATAGTTGAACAGCGTGACCGATTCGACCTGGTCGTCGCCGGTGACGTGGATCTGTACCCAGAAATCCTCGTCGTTCATGTAATAGCGGTGCAGTTTGTTGGACTGGCCGAGATCGACCCAGCCGGCGCTCCAGATCGCCTGATCGAAGGGCACACGCACCGAGGTCGAGCCATCAAGCAGCAGCGCCAGAGTCGTATCGAACCTGACACCTTTACCTTGCGCCATCCCGAGTGGGCCGCTGGCAACGGTCGGCGTTGGCGCAGCGTTCTGCCAGTTGCTGGTGCCCAGCAAGTCTTTAAACCATCCCATGGGTACGTTCCTTGAAGCGGGTGGAGGTGTTCGTCGGCAAAAAAACGTCGCTAGTGTACCGGGCTGCGCGGTGAACGAGCAGGCAAAATGCAAATGTTGTGGGTCCTGAAAATCATGTAGGAGCTGCCGAAGGCTGCGATCTTTTGATCTGGATTCAAGATCGAAAGATCGCAGCCTTCGGCAGCTCCTACATGGGGAACGGTTTTACTGCGTGGATTTTTGTTTCAGGCGCTCAAGAATCGCATTGGCGCTGCCTTCG
Source organism: Pseudomonas sp. FP2196 (assembly GCF_030687715.1). GTDB lineage: Bacteria > Pseudomonadota > Gammaproteobacteria > Pseudomonadales > Pseudomonadaceae > Aquipseudomonas. The sequence goes on along the minus strand of NZ_CP117445.1, from coordinate 5,492,206 downwards.
TTCGGCGTGATCCCGGCATCGCGCAGTTTGCGGTCCAGGTCGTTGCCGGTCGAAGCGTCGGCCAGTTCGTCCGCGGCGCTCAGCTCGGCAGCTCGTTGCTGCTGTTTGGCTTGCAGACGGTTCAGGGTGCCGACGGCGGTTTCCAGTTTGCCGTTGGCGCCGCCGCTGGCGATGGACGCGCTGACCTGGGCTTTCTGCACGCTGTCACGGGCCTTGGCCATGTCCACTTGCTGGCGCAGGCTCTTGATCCGGGCTTCGGCCTTGTTGATGTCTTTGCGCATGTTGTCGGCGTAGGTGCCGAATTCGTCGCTCAGCTTTTTCTCGGCGGTCAGGTCGTTGGTCAGTGTCGAAATCGCTTCGGCCACTTCCATCGCCAAGTCTTCACGGCCGGCATTCAGGGCCGAAACAGCTTTGGCTTCCAGATCCTTGATCTTGGCGTCGTACTCGCTGACGCGATCGGCGGCCAGCTTGTGCTTGGCCATGATGGTCACCAGCTCACGACGGGCGTTCGACAGCGCGATGTCGGCGTCACGGATTTCCTGGTCGAGGATGCGCAGGGCCTGTTGGTCGACGATTGCTTCGCCGACTTCATTGGCGCCGCCGCGCAGTGCGGTGAACAACTTGCTCCAGATGGACTGAGTCATTGGATATTCCCTGTTGATTACTTGAAGAAGTGTTCGAAGGCTTCGCTCGCGCGCTGCACGTTGTCGACCAGGGTTTTCACCTCGGTGACGACGTTGGTCAGGCTCGAGTCGGCGCTGAGGGCGCCAAACATGTTGTAAACGGTCTGCCCGTTCGGCATCGACTCAATACCGATCGACGACAGCGGGAACATTTCCCGGCTGCGCAGCACGGCGTCGTTGAAGGCGCGCACGTCGGTGATCGAATCGATGTCCACCAGCACGGTGTCGACGATGATCTGCTGACCGGCCAGGGCGATGTGAATCGGCAGACCGCCGAATTCGTTCATTTCCAGCTTGATGCTGGGTTCGGAGCTCTGGATCAGAGACAGAGTGATCTCTTGCGAAGCCACCTCGTCCAGTGCCTTGAGGGCGTTGAAGAGGCTATCGATGTTCCAGTTGTTGCCTGCGCTCATGTAATTCTCCGACATGAATGAGCCAGCCAGAATCGGTTGGCGTAGCTGTTGCTCCATTTGCTTGAGCAAGCTTCGGTTTTCCGGAAGCACCCAAGTTTCGTGTTTCACATAACCGGCAGCGGCCAGGCCCGCGCGCATCTGCTTCATATAAAAGCTCGACGGTTTTTTCGCGGACGGTTTCGAGCGCTCTCCCTTTGGACTTGCTGACGCTGAAGCAGGGGAGTGGCTTTTCATGGCAGTGACTCCGTTATGAACATCTCACGCGTGGGCCACACTACAACCAATTCAAAGTGCCATCAATGGCTCACGCGTGAGATTTTTTCGGCGCATGCAAAAACGCCCGCAACGGGGCGGGCGCAGATTTTTGCAAAGTGTTTCTCGGTGGCTCAGCGTTGAAGGAACTCGTCGGTTGAGATCACGTTAGCGTAGGCAAAACCCAGCGCCGACATGAAAGCTGCATGGACGTGCGCCGCCGGCACTGTGAGGCCGTTGAACTCCAGATCGCGGCTGGCGCAGGCATCATGAATCACCGTCACTGCATAACCCAGATCCGCGCCTGCACGGGTGATACCGTCGACGCACATGTGGCTCATGCTGCCGACCACCACCAGTTCCTTGATGCCTTGTTCGTCGAGGATTGATTGCAACTCGGTTTCGCGGAACGAGTTGACGAAATGCTTGAGCACCACGGGTTCGTCGGCGCGGTTGAGCACTTTGGGATGCAGTTTGGCGCCGTCGGAACCCGGAGTGAAAAACGGTGCCTCGGGTGAGGTGAATTCGTGGCGGATATGCACCACCGAATCGCCGGCTTCGCGGAAGGCTGCGATCAGACGCGCGGCGTTGTCGGCGGCAGCGTCGGCGCCGGCCAGCGGCCACTTGCCTTGGGGGAAGTAGTCGTTCTGGATATCGACTACGATGAGCGCTTGCTTGGCCATGGGTGTGTCCTCGATGGATTGGCTGGAAGTGGCTTGAGTATTGGCGCTTACCAGCGATTCGGGGATTGGCCGCACCGACAATAGACAGGGGAAAACTGACAATGGGCGCAGAAAGGGCTGCCATCGCCTAACTGGGCGTGCTGATTTATCCCGGCGCGCAAATGGCGGCGGTACATGGTCTGACCGACCTGTTCGCGGTGGCCAACCGAATTGCTGCCGAGTATCAGTCTGCGCGGTTGCCGTTGTTGCGTGTCAGTCATTGGCAGGTCGACGGCGATCAGGCGCCGGCGCGGGTTTTCGAGAGTTGTCCGGGTGTCGACAGTGGTTTGCTGGCGGTGCTGATTCCGCCGTCCATCGCCGGTTTTTCCTCGGCGCAAATGCCAGCCACCCTGGCGCAATGGTTGCGCGAGCAGCATGCAGGCGGCGCGACATTGGGCGGTGTCTGTGTCGGTTCGTGTCTGCTGGCCGAAAGCGGTCTGCTCGACGGCCGCAGCGCCACCACACACTGGACGTCGGCCGAGGACTTTGCCGAACGTTATCCGAAGATCAAGCTCAAGGCCGACACACCGATTGTCGATGACGGCGACCTGATCACCACCGCCGGGCTGATGGCCTGGTCTGAGTTGGGGTTGCGCCTGGTCGATCGTCTGCTCGGGCCGAGCATCGCCACTGGCACTGCGCGGTTTCTGGTGGTTGAACACAGCGACAGCGCCAGTGCCTGCGGGAGTAATTTTGCACCAATCCTCAGTCACGGCGATGCAGCCATTCTCAAGGTTCAACATTGGTTGCAAGGCACTGGCGCTGCGGACGTTTCGTTGGCTGCGATGGCTGAGCGCGCGGGGCTTGAGGAACGCACATTCCTGCGCCGATTCCGCGCGGCGACCGGGTTGAAGCCGACCGAATATTGTCAGCATCTGCGAGTAGGCAAGGCGCGGGAAATGCTTGAGTTCACCAACGGCACGATTGATCACATTGCATGGACGGTGGGGTATCAGGACCCGGGGGCGTTTCGGGCGATCTTCAAGAAGATTACCGGGTTGGCGCCGAGTGATTATCGGGGGCGGTTTGGTTTAACCCGGTAGTCCCGGCAATGCATAACCCTGCGGGAGCGGGCTTGCCCGCGATTGCGATAGATCAGTCGACATCCATGTTGAAAGTAATGGCCTCATCGTTGGCAAGCCAGCTCCCACAGGGATTGGTGTGATGCCTGGGATCGTGCAAATTGCCGGGGTTTTGCGCCCGGTCGTGCAGATTGACAGAGGCGTGATGCCAGCACGATTTCGGCAAACGACTGATTAACCGAACGTTTTCCCGATCCTGCCGTTGGCCTGATCTCTGCACCTTTCCCTTCTACATTCACCGCGCCGCTGGAAGGGGGACGCATGACCCCGACACCCCGCAAGAAAACCGTCGTCGCTCACTCCGTGCGCAACGACGCGCCGCAGCACGAAGTGCAAACCAACAAAGCCCTGGCTCGCTGGTTGGCGCAGATTCTCGGGTGCAAATTCGGAGGCACTTATGACCCCGAGAAACACCGCGACCGTGACCTCTATCTGTTACCGACGCAAACTATTGTCGGCGCCGCTCACGCTAACGAATTGGGCATCAAAGGCCCGGATGATTTGTGGGGTGGCTATGTCGAGCATGATTTCATCTGCACCAAAGCCATCAGCCACGGCTTGCGTAGCCATCAAGCCCACGCGCCACAGGGCTGGTCGCCGCTGTTTTCCGAGCGCGTGCGCAACGTGGTGCTCGACGGACTGAGCGTGTTTGCGCTTGAAGATGCGCGGCCCGCCGCCGAGCATTTGTTGTACAGCGGGTCAATTCGTTTGAAGCCGATTCATGCCTGCGCCGGGCGCGGTCAGGAAGTGATCAAGAGCCTCGACGCCTTCGACGAAATCCTTGCCCGCCCCGAAGCTGAAAAGCTGTTCAGCGAAGGAGCAGTGCTGGAGCAGGATTTAAGCGACGTCATCACCCACAGCGTCGGCCAGTCATTCATCGGCGATAAAGTGCTGAGTTACTGCGGCGATCAATACTTGACCGAGGACGCTCTCGGCGAAGACGTCTACGGCGGCTCGAATCTGCTGGTGGTGCAGGGCGGTTATGAGGATTTGCTGGCGCTGGATCTGCCAGACGATGTGCGTTTGGCTATCGAGCAGGCGCAGGTTTTCGATAACGCTGCCAATGAAGCCTACCCACGCTTTTATGCCTCGCGCCGCAACTACGACATTGCCCAAGGGCTGGACAGCAACGGCAAAACACGCAGCGGCGTGCTCGAACAATCCTGGCGCATGGGCGGCGCCAGCAGCGCGGAAGTGGCGGCGCTGCAAAGTTTCGTCAACGATCCGACGATGCGCGCGATTCGCGTGTCTTCGGTGGAAACCTATATCGAACAGCCGCTGCCGGCGGACGCCATCGAGGTGTATCGCGGCCCGGCCGAGAACAGTGAATTTCTACTTAAATACGTAACGGTCAAATCTTATGACGGCTAGAAGCGAAAGCATTCAAATCGACATTGATGATGAACAGATGAGCGGGACATTTCTCAGTCCGAAATCGAAGGTGCCGGGGGTGTTGTTTGTTCACGGTTGGGGCGGTAGCCAGGAGCGGGATCTGGAGCGGGCCAAAGGCATCGCTGGTCTTGGTTGTGTGTGTCTGACCTTCGACCTGCGCGGCCACACGGGCGGCACTGGGATACCGCTGACTCGGGTCAGCCGCGAAGACAATCTGCGCGATCTGCTGGCGGCCTACGACCGCTTGCTCTCACACCCGGCGCTCGACACTTCGGCGATTGCAGTTGTCGGCACCAGTTATGGCGGCTATCTGGCTTCCATCCTCACGTCTTTACGCCCGGTGCGCTGGCTGGCGTTGCGGGTGCCGGCGCTGTACCGCGACGAACAATGGCACACACCCAAGCGTGACCTGGACAAGGCTGACCTGCGCGATTATCGCGGCACGCTGATACGCGCCGACAGCAATCGGGCGCTGCATGCCTGTTCACAGTTCACCGGGGATGTGTTGCTGGTGGAATCGGAGACCGACGACTTCGTGCCCCACGCGACGATCATGAGTTACCGCGCGGCGTGTCAGCAGACGCACTCGCTGACGCACCGGATCATTGACGGGGCGGACCACGCGTTGAGTGAGCCGGTTTCGCAGCAGGCCTATACGTCGATTCTGGTCGACTGGATTACCGAGATGGTGGTGGGTGAGCGGTTAAGCATTATCCAGTCTTCGTAGCTGTGTTGTTTTCTCCGACGCCATCGCTGGCAAGCCAGCTCCCACAGGTAACTGCATTTCAAATGTGGGAGCTGGCTTGCCAGCGATCGCGTCATCAGCCTAAACAACAATGTCAGGAAGGCTTCTTTTCGATCCGCAACGACTTGGCCTTCGCCTCCACCAGCAGATACATCACCACCGTAATCAATAACGGCAACAGAAAATAAATCGCCCGATACGCCAGCAGCCCCGCCACCAGACTACCCCGCGAAGCCTCGTGTTGCAGCAGGGCAACGAACACCGCTTCCAGCACGCCAAGCCCAGCCGGAATATGCGTGATCACCCCGGCAATCGCGCTGATCAGCAACACGCCGAGCACCAGCGGATAGTCGAGTTTGCTCGGCAGTAACGTAAAAATCACCGCCGCCATCAGCGACCAGTTCAACGCGCCAAGCAACAGTTGCAACACCGCCATGCGCAGCGACGGCAAATTGATCTCCACACCGCGAATCGACCACTCGCGCCGTTTTGAGAACTGGCACGCAGCGAGATACCCGGCGCTGATCAACAGCAACAACACACCGATGCCTTGCAACGCCGTGGTGCTGACTTTCCAGCCCGGCGGCATGCTCACCAGGCCACTGCTGAATACCACGCCGGCGATGGTCATGTAGCCAAACCAGTTGGTCGCCAGGCTCAGGCCGAGAATTTTGGCGATGTTGCTTTTGCTCACGCCCAGCCGCGAGTACAGCCGATATCGCATGGCGATTCCGCCGACCCAGGCACTGAGGTTGAGGTTGAACGCGTAGCTGATAATCCCTACCGGCAGAATCTGTTTCCAGGTCAGGTCCTGGCGGATGTAGGTGCGTCCGATCAGGTCGAAACTGGCGTAGGTCAGAAAACTCAGCAAGGTCACGCTGGCGGCGATGATCAGCGTGCGCACCTTGAAGTCGGCGAGGGTTTGCAGCACCTCGGCCCATTCGATACGACGGGCGAACATCGTCAGCAGCACGATCAGTGCGAGGAAAAACAGCGCCGTCAGCGGACGTTTCCATTTGCTCCAGCGTGAGTGCGTCGCTGGCGCGGCATGATGGGTTGCCGGGGCTTCGGAATGGCTCATGAGTGATCACCTCGAAATGGTTTGAGCCGTGGTTTGTGCGCCGGCAGCCAACCGGCCATCGCCGGAAAATGCCGCAGAAAGTGAAACACCAGAAAACCCACGGTCATGTGCCAGATACGCCCGCGGGGCGATTTGCTGGCGTCCATGGCTTTGCAGTGGTTTTGGCTGAGGTCTTCGAGACGCCGGAACAGTTCCTGATTGAACGCGCGGTCGCGGATCAGCACGTTGGCTTCCAGGTTCAGCGACAGGCTCAGCGGGTCGAGGTTGCTCGAGCCGACGGTGCTCCACTCGTCGTCCACCAGCGCGACTTTGCCGTGCAGTGGGCGCTGGCAATATTCGTGGATCTGCACGCCGGCCTTGAGCAAATAGTCATAGGTCATGCGCGCGGCGAGTTTGGCCACCAGCATGTCCGGCTGGCCTTGCAGGATCAGCCGCACATCAACACCGCGCCGGGCGGCGTTGCGGATCTCGCGCAACAAACGATAGCCGGGGAAAAAATAAGCGTTGGCAATCACCACCCGCCGTTTGGCGCGGCGCAACACCTGCAAGTACACGTCTTCGATATCGGTGTTGTGCTGATCGTTGTCACGAAACACCAGGCGCACCTGGCCGTCGTGATCGGTGACAGCCATTTCGGCGCGACGCTGGCGCCGGCGTTGCCACCAGAACCGTGCCCGACCGGGGCGACCACTTTGCAGCAGGGCGAAATGGTGGATATCGGCCACCGCCGGGCCTTGAACTTCCACCGAGTAGTCCTGTTTGGCTTCCGGCCCGAAATCCAACAAATGGTCGCCGGAAAAATTGATCCCGCCAATGAATGCGATCATGCCGTCGACCACCACGATCTTGCGATGCAAGCGGCGGAACCAGTTGGTGCGAATGCCCAAATGTTTGGGGGCGGGATCAAACATCTGCAGATGTACGCCGGCTTCGCTCAGGGCGGCGAGATAACCGGTGGTCAGCTCGCCACACCCGAAGCCATCAAGGCTGACGGTGGTGCGTACGCCGCGGCGGGCAGCGTCGATCAGGATCTCCTGTAACTCCTGGCCGACCTTGTCTTCAAAAACGATAAAGGTCTCCAGCAGAATCTCGCTTTTCGCCGCCCGCATAGCTGCAAACACTCGCGGGAAATACTCCTCGCCGTTTTCCAGCAGCTCGACCCGGTTGTTGCCCTGCCAGCCATATTCGACAGCAACGTGGCCGGGCTCGCGTATCGGCGGGTTGACGGTCATCGGTTCTACGGCGGACTTCTCCAGCGGTGCGCTGCTCATAGTTCGATCTCCACCGATAACGGTGCGTGGTCGGAAAGGTGGGACCAGGGCCGGTTGGCGAGAACTTTCGGCTGGCTGGTCTTGAGGTTGCGCACGTAGATGCGGTCCAGTCGCAGGGTCGGCAGACGCGCCGGAAAACTGCGCGCCGGCTTGCCATGATGTTCGGCGAATACTTCACGCAGACCGTAAGGCTTGAGCAGTGCGCCGGCACGCTGGCGCCAGTCGTTGAAGTCGCCGGCGACGATCACCGGCGCGTCGTCGGGCAGCTCGGCGAGGCGTTGGCCGAGCAGTTTCAACTGGGCGTTGCGGTGACTTTCGCGCAGGCCCAGATGCACACAAATCGCATGCACCTCGACGCCGTCGCCGGGCAGGCGCAGCACGCAATGGAGCAAGCCACGGTTTTCATGGCCGCTGATCGAAACGTCGAGGTTGTCGTGGCGAATGATCTGGAATTTCGACAGCAGCGCATTGCCGTGATCGCCGTCCGGGTACACGGCATTGCGCCCATAGGCGAACTGCGGCCAGAGGCTGTCGGCAAGAAACTCGTACTGCGGCATCGTCGGCCAATTGGTGTAGCGCTTGGGATGGTGTTCATGGGTACCGTGAACTTCCTGAAGGAAAACCACGTCAGCCGCCACGCTGCGCACCGCTTCACGCAACTCCGGCAGGATGAATCGCCTGTTGAGCGCGGTGAAACCCTTGTGGGTGTTGACCGTCAGCACGGTGAAGCTGCGCACCGATGGCGCGACGACGGAGCCTTCGTCGGTGAAACCGACCGGTTCTGAAATGCTCATGCCTGCGCTCTTTCGCCAGCAGATTCGCCGTGCGGATTGTCGTGCTCATGGGCGTAGCACCAGCCGAAAGTACCGATATAAATCGTTGCCATGCCGCCCTCCCGTCGAAAGTCTCCGTACCGCCTCTGTCTGTTGATGACTGCGGGCGGTTCGGGAAAGTTTCGATGGCGTTACGGACGGTAGTCTGAAGATCCCATCGCCCCTGCAGGAGATTTGCGCGGATCAGTGGCCAGTGACGATGCGCGCGGAGCTTTCGGCATAGGTCGGGCCGAGACGGTCGCCGCGACCTTTCCACGCGGTGAGGGTGCTCTTGAACTTGCCAGGCAATTACCGATCAGTTCCTTACAGGTTCAGCCAACGGGAGATCGGAGTTTTGATCAAGTTCAGGATCGCCATTTTGCTGGGAGCATTGTTGTTTCTCGGTGCCAACGAGCTCGAAGCCGCCGCGCTGCCGGGTCTTCCTGTCGCCACAGAGGAGGCGGCCAAACCCGAGCCGATTGTCCAGGGCGGACTGCTTGGCGCCATCAGTTCGAGCATCGATGACGTACAAGACAAACTCGACCTCAACGAGCATCTGGTCGACGCCTGGCGCTTGCGTGCTGACCGCGCCGCCGATGAAGTCGACAAACTGGTCAATCAACCGTCGAACCGCTCGGGCTGGAGCGTTGCCGGGGATTTTCTGATGTTGTCCGGTGTGTGGCTTGGTGCATTTGCGTTGCTGACCGTGCTCGGCAGCCTGTTGGCCAAACGTCTGCGCGAGGGCCGCTGGTTTCGTACGCGCCAGCGCAGTCAGGATCTGCTCGGCTACCTGCTGCCGTACACCGTGCCGGCACTGATCTGCCTGCCACTGACGCTGTACGTCAGCCACTTTCTGCAAGCCTCGGTGGGGCGCGCGCTGGCGCTGTGTTTTGCCTACGCGACCAGCAGCGGCATCTTTTCCACGTCGATGCTGTTGTGCGTCGTAGTGATGTTCAATGTCGGCCACAAACGCCCGGCCGCGCGGATCATCCGCAGTTATTGCCCGCGACCGCTATTCCTGATCGGTTTCCTCGCCGCCCTCAGCGATGCGCTGACCAGCCCGCAGATCGCCCGGCAATTGGGTGGGAACATCACCAGCAGCGTTGCGGTGTTCACCGGGCTGGTTGCCTCGGTCATCTTTGGCCTGGTGGTGATTCGTCTGCGCCGCCCGGTGGCGCATCTCATCCGCAATCGTTCGCTGAGCCAGCGTCTGAAACAACCGTCATTGCAGGAGTCGCTGCGGATTTTTTCCGGGCTGTGGTATTGGCCCATCGTGCTGATGGTGCTGGTGTCGGCGGTGAGTCTGATCGGCATTGGCGAAGACAATCAAAAGGCTCTGCGTTGTGCGTTGTTCACCACGGTCCTGCTGATCGGCACGGTGTTTCTCAGCACGATCCTCCAGCACCTGTTCAAGTCGCGCAGGGCCGAAGCGATCCAGCGCAGCAGCGCTTACAAGGAGCGTTTTCTCAGCCTGTTGCACGCATTGCTGCGGATCGTCATTGCGATTGCCTTCATCGATATCCTCGGGCGGATCTGGGGCGTGTCGCTGCTTGATTTCGCCCAGAGCAGCACCGTTGGCCGGGCGATCAGTAACGCACTGAGCAGCATTGGCCTGATCTTTCTGGTGACGTGGTTGCTGTGGGTGGTGCTCGACACGGCAATTCAGGAAGCGCTGAAACCACCGGTCAGCAAACGCGCGGCGCGCCAGCCCAGCACCCGGGTGAAAACCATTCTGCCGCTGCTGCGCAACGCGATCAAAATCATCCTCGTGGTGATCTGCGCGATCACCACCATGGCCAATTTAGGGATCAATGTGGCGCCGCTGCTGGCCGGTGCCGGGGTGGTCGGTCTGGCCATCGGTTTTGGTTCGCAACAGTTGGTTCAGGATGTGATCACCGGATTGTTCATCATCATCGAAGACACCCTGTCGATCGGCGATTGGGTGGTGCTCGATTCCGGGCATGCCGGCACGGTGGAAGGTTTGACCATTCGCACGCTGCGTCTGCGTGACGGCAAGGGTTTTGTCCACTCGGTGCCGTTCGGCCAGATCAAGGCAGTGACTAACCAATCACGGCAGTTCGCCTATGCGTTCTTCTCGGTGCAGTTCACTTACGACACGGATGTGGAAAAGGCGATCGAGCTGATCCGCCAGGCTGGCGATTCGATCCGCGAAGACCCGTTCCTCAAGTACAACCTGCAAGGGCCGCTGGATGTATTTGGCGTGGACAAGATGGATCTCAACGGCGTGGTGCTGACGGCGCAGTTCCGCACGGTGTCCGGTGGGCAATACGCCGTGAGCCGGGCGTTCAACCAGCGTTTGAAAAAGCTTGTGGATAACAGCCCTTGGGTGCATTTCGCGCAGACTTATCCACAGCAGGTTTTGTTGCCCAAGCGCGAGCCGGCGGATGATGTGGTGCCGGAGCACCCCTCAGTGGTGTTGCCGCAGCAATCGCCCACCTGACGGCAGGATGGTGTCGTGGGAGTGCTGGCCCCTTCGCGAGCAAGCTCGCGAAGTGGCCAGTTTGTTCGGTACAAATCCCGGCCATCGACACTTTACGGGTGACGGTTGCGCACTAAACCCGCAAAATGCAACGATTCCGGCAATTATCGACGACGGCGCCACAAGCATCGTCGCCAAAGCCATCGTTCCAATCAGACTAGGCCTGCTGACTCTATGCGAATGCGCCTTATGTTACTGGGCGGCGGAAATGCCCTTGGGCAGGCGCTGATTCGCCTCGGTGCGGAAGAAGACATCGGTTTCCTCGCCCCCCGCCCCCCCGAAGACGGCTGGGATGCCGCGAGCCTGACGCAACTGCTCGACGACACCCGTCCCGATGCGTTGATCAACCTTGCCTACTATTTCGACTGGTTCCAGGCCGAGACTGTCAGCGAAAGCCGCATGGCCGGGCAGGAACGTGCGATCGAGCGGCTGGCCGAACTGTGCCAGCATCACAACATCGTCCTTGTGCAACCCTCCAGTTATCGGGTGTTCGACGGCTCGCGTGCCACCGCCTACAGCGAAAAAGACGAACCGGTGCCGCTGGGCCTGCGCGGTCAGGCGTTGTGGCGCATCGAACAAAGTGTTCGCGCGACGTGCCCGCAACATGTGTTGCTGCGTTTCGGCTGGCTGCTCGATGACAGCCCTGACGGCACCCTCGGGCGTTTCCTCGCCCGCGCCGAGCAACCGGAAGAATTACTGCTGGCCGACGACCGTCGCGGTAATCCGACGCCGGTCGACGACGCCGCGCGCGTGATCATTTCGGTGCTCAAGCAACTCGATTGCGCAGCGCCGCTGTGGGGCACTTATCACTACGCCGGCCACGAGGCGACTACACCGCTGGCGCTGGGTCAGGCGATTCTGACCGAAGCGCGCAGCCTGCATGCGCTGGCCATTGAAGCGCCGACCGCCCAGGCCCACGCCGCGCGGCCGGACGCTGCCGAGGAGCCGCAACACGCAGTGCTCGCCTGCAAGAAAATTCTGCACACTTTCGGGATCAAGCCGCGCGCCTGGCGTGCCGCGCTCCCGGGCTTACTGGATAGGTTCTACCGTCATGGCTGAAGGTACTGTTTTAATCACCGGCGGAGCCGGTTTCATTGGCTCGCACCTGACTGACGCTTTGCTCGCCAAAGGACATTCGGTGCGGGTGCTGGACGATCTGTCGACCGGCAAACGCAGCAACCTGCCGCTGGATAATCCCAAGGTTGAATTGATCGTTGGCGATGTCGCCGACGCTGCGCTCGTTGCCCAGGCGATGCAAGGCTGCAGCGCAGTCGCTCACCTGGCGGCGGTGGCTTCGGTGCAGGCGTCGGTGGATGATCCGGTGAAGACTCACCAGAGCAACTTCATCGGCACCTTGAATGTCTGCGAAGCCATGCGTCTGGCCGGGGTCAAACGTGTGTTGTACGCCTCCAGTGCAGCGGTGTACGGCAACAACGGCGAAGGCGAGTCGATCGATGAAGACACGCCAAAGGCTCCGCTGACGCCCTACGCGTCGGACAAACTGGCGGGCGAGCATTACTTCGATTTCTATCGCCGCCAGCATGCTCTGGAACCGGCGATCTTCCGCTTCTTCAACATCTTCGGCCCGCGTCAGGATCCGTCGTCGCCGTATTCCGGCGTGATCAGCATTTTCAGCGAACGCGCGCAGAAAGGCTTGCCGATCACCGTGTTCGGCGATGGCGAGCAGACACGCGACTTTCTCTATGTCGAAGATCTGGTTGACCTGTTGGTGCAGGCGCTCGAAAAGCCTGAAGTGGAAGTCGGCCCGGTGAACGTCGGCTGGAACCAGGCGATGAGCCTGAAGCAGATGCTTGAGGAGTTGCAAACGGTTGTCGGCGAGTTGCCACCGGTCAGCTATGGCCCTGCACGCTCCGGCGACATCCGTCACTCGCGGGCGAACAACCAGCGCTTGCTGGAGCGATTCTCGCTGCCAGAGCAGACGCCGATGAGCGTTGGGCTGGCGCGGTTGCTCGGAAAATAGCACGACCGCAGACATGAAAAAGGCGCCCTTCAACAGGCGCCTTTTTCACGGCCGGAATATGTCTCTATCCCTGTGGTGAGGGGATTTATCCCCGATCGACTGCGCAGCAGTCGCCTTCAGTTCAAGCTGCCCACCACCAAGCCTCATTCACCACCACGTGAACGTTCGCTAAATCGGCTTAGAACTTATAGCCCAAACCTACCATGTAGATGAACGGATCCACATCCACGTTCACCCGTGCCCGAGTGCCCGGTGCCACGGAGTTGTTTTCCACAGTCGCGCGAGTATCGATGTCGATGTAGCGCACTTGAGCGTTGAGCATGATGTTGTCGGTCAGCATGTAGTCCGCACCGACCTGCCACGCCAGCCCCCAGGAATTTTTTGCCTTGAAATTGCTGAAGCCGTTGGCGCTGGCTTCGCTGCCGACGTGCTCGTCGTAAATCCAGGTGTAGTTGATGCCGCCGCCGACATACGGTTGGAATGCCGACTTCGAATCCAGCGGGTAGTAAACGACGCTGAGGGTCGGTGGCAGGTGTTTCAGGGTGCCGAGCTTGCCATTGGCTGCTGGCAGGGCGGTGCCTTTGAGCTTCACGTCATGTTCGAACGGCGTGGCCGCGAGCAATTCGAGACCGACATGGTCGGTGAGCATGTACGCGAAGTTCAGGCCCAGTTGAGTGTCGCTGCTCATGGTCGCCTTGCCGCCCAGATTGGTGCCGCTCAGCGGACCCTGATCGACCTTGACGCTGGAGCTGTCGGCCTTCGGGTTGACAGTGATGGCACCGGCACGGATCAGGATGTCGCCGGCTTCGTGAGCGTGGGCGAGCGGGGCTGCGAGCGCGAGGGCAAACAGCGAGGCGCTGAGCAAGGACTTGTTCATGGGGGCTCCAAAAGGACGTTAAAAATTTCTGATGTCCTATGGTACGAAGCCAACTGATACGGTCTTTTGACTCAGCTCAATGAAACAGTGAAGGGGCGGGTTTCTGTTGAACCTTTGCCGGCCTCTTCGCGAGCAGGCTCGCTCCCACCCTGGAAGGTGATCACCTGTGGGAGCGAGCCTGCTCGCGAAGACGATGGATCAATCAACACAAAACTGCCGGATTCACTCCGGCAGCTCATACACATAAATCTTGTCGGCATCCATCTGATACCCGGCATCCGCCAGTTCACTGCTGGACGCTTTAACCTGCAACGGCCCCTCGACCCAATACGGCTGATACAGCTCATCCAGCTTCACGCCCAACTCGCTTTTCACATGCACGATCTGGTTCGACGGCGGTGGCGGCACATGGATGCAGGCGCCGAAATACGGCACCAGCAAAAAGTCCGTGGTGCGTCCTTCTTCATTGACTTCCAGCGGCACGATGTAGCCCGGCAGACGAATGTTCTGACCATCGAGTGACTGCACAACCGGCGCATTCGGCATGTCCTGTTTCGCCGCTGGCGCGGCTTCGGCCGACAGCGCATCGCTCATCTTCGACAGATCGTGCAGCGGGGTCATGTTCGGCACTTCCGGCGCCGCGTCCGGCGGGATCATTTCCGACCAGGTCAAATCTTTCGGCGCCGCTGCCCACACGGGCAGGGCGACCAGCAACAGCAGCGCAAGCAAGGCGCGGGGCATGGTGAACATCCTCATAAACGGATCGACAGGCCATCGGCCAAGGATTGGCGATACGCACGCCAGGCCGGCACGCTGCCCATCAGCAGCGCGGCCGCCAGAATGCCACCGAGCAGCGTCCATTCATACTCGCTCGGCCACGCCAGCGGCAGGAACAAACCGTAATTGGCTTGCACATAACCTTGCGCAGCGGCGATGCCGATGTACAACAACGCCAGCCCGGCGATCACCCCGGTCAACGCCAACGCAAAGGCCTCCAGCACCAGCAGGCTCGCGATATGCCACGGTCGCGCACCCACCGAACGCAGAATCGCCATCTCCCGGCGCCGCTCGTTAAGGCTGGTGAGAATCGCCGTGAGCATGCCGATCAATCCGGTCAACACCACGAACAGCGAAACCACGAACAGCGCTTTTTCAGCCGTGCTCATCAGGCTCCACAACTCCTGCAAGGCCACGCCCGGCAGGATCGCCAGCATCGGTTCGCCACGGAATTCGTTGATCTCGCGTTGCAAAGCGAAGGTGGAAATCTTGCTGTTGAGGCCGAGCATGAACGCGGTGATCGCTTGCGGCGTCAGGTCCATGTTGCGCGCCTGATCGGCAGAGACCCGGCCGTTGCCCCGCGCCGGCACGCCGTTGTGCCAGTCGATGTGAATCGCCTCCATACCGCCGAGGCTGATGTGCAAGGTGCGATCCACCGGGGTGCCGGTGCGCTTGAGAACGCCGACCACGGTGAACGGTTTGTCGTCATGTTTGACCAGACTGATCGCCGCCACGCCATGAGCCAGCACCAGTTTGTCGCCGAGCTTGTAATGCAGCGCGTCGGCCACTTCAGCGCCGAGCACCACTTCAAACGGATCGGTGGCAAACGCGCGGCCATCGGCCAGTTGCAGGTGCTGCTGACGACCGTACTGGTAATGCTCGAAGTAGGCTTCGGTGGTGCCCATCACCCGATATCCACGATGGGAATCGCCGAGGGACATCGGGATCGCCCACTTCACTTTCGGGTTATTGGCGAAGTGTTCGAAGCTGTCCCAACGGATGTTGTTGGTGGCATTGCCGATGCGAAACACCGAGTACAGCAGCAGATTCACCGACCCCGAACGAGCGCCGACGATCAAGTCAGTGCCGCTGATGGTGCTGGCGAAACTGGCTTTGGCCTCGGTGCGCACCCGTTCGACGGCGAGCAGCAGACAGACCGACAGGGCGATGGCGAATGCGGTGAGCAACGCGGTGAAGCGGCGGTTGGCCAGGCTGGCCATGGCCAGACGAAACAGATACATCTCAGACCTCGGCAGACGTAGCGGCGCGATTGAGTTCGGCCAGGGACAGGTGACGGTCGAACAGCGGCGCCAGGCTCTGGTCGTGGCTGACGAACAACAGGCTCGAACCGGCCTCGCGGCATTCGGCGAACAGCAGGCGAATGAAGTTTTCCCGAGCGTCGTAATCCAATGCCGAGGTCGGTTCGTCGGCGATCACCAGTTCCGGCTGTCCGATCAAGGCACGGGCGGCGGCAACCCGTTGTTGCTGGCCGATCGACAGCGAATCGGCGCGGCGACCGAGGATGCTTTCGTCCTTCAGACCCAGGTGGGCGAGCAGGGTGGCGGCGGCTTGATCGACGCTGCCGTGACGCTGCTTCGCCCGTTCGGCGCGCAATTTGGAGAAGTGGCAGGGCAGTTCGACGTTCTCGCGTACCGAGAGAAACGGCAGCAGGTTGAACTGCTGGAAGATGTACCCGGTGTGATCGACGCGGAAGGTATCGCGGGCGCCAGCAGACAGTGCGGTCAGTTCCTGGCCGAGCAGGCGAATGCTGCCGCGATCGGGTTTTTGCACACCGCCGAGCAGGCCGAGCAGGGTGGTCTTGCCGCTGCCGCTGGGGCCTTTGAGAAACAGGGTTTCACCCGCTTCCAGACGAAACGCCGGGATGTCCAGCAGCGGCGGGTGGCCGGGCCAACTGAAGCCCAGGTCGGACAGTTCGATGAGTGCTTGGGTCATGGCGCCGATTTCATGGTTATACACAAGCCCCTGTAGGAGCTGTCGAGTGAAACGAGGCTGCGATCTTTTGAACTTCGCGATCAAGATCAAAAGATCGCAGCCTTCGGCAGCTCCTACACAGGGCCGCGTTGGATTCAGAACTTCAGTGCAGCAGCCTTGGCGGTCACTTCGGTGCCTTGCTGGCCGCTGGCGCTGATCAGTTGTACCTGAATTTTCTGTGTCGCCGGGAAGATCTTGAAAACGTTCGCCAGATCCAGCGTCTTCAGTGCGCCCGGGGCTGCACACTTGAACTGGTAGTGCGCGTGGATTTCGCTGTGATCGTGGTGATGCTCGTGGCCGTCCTTGCCCGCTTCATCGTCGTCGTGATCGTCGGCATCCGGCTTGTCACCGAACAACGGGCTCTCCAGCTCCTGACTGACCACTTTGCACCCGGCAGCGGCTGGCAGGTTGAATAGGGCCAGAGGCTTTTCCAGTTGGGCGCGGGCCGCGGCGACCTTGGCTTTGTCGGCATCTGTGCTGGCGACGTGTTCGAAACCGACGAGGTTCATCGCCGGGCTTTCCAGCTCCAGTTCCAGCGTCTGGCCATCCAGCGCGGCATTCAATCGACCCACACCATGTTCATGCGCGCCAAGGCTGCCGTGCTCATGGTCGTGATCGTGGTCATGCTCATCAGCAGCATGGGCGATGGCCCACGGCAACAGGGCAAACGGCAAAGCGAGCAGCAGACGACGCATGGCGGTCTCCGGGAAGTAAAGTGAAGAGTTTGTTATGTAATCTTATAACGAAAGTGCGCAGAGTTTGCCCGTGTGCTCCGCTTTGCGCAAGACATGACTGAGCTCCGCCCGGGACAGATTCCGGGGCGGTGCATAGATTGGAGTTCACACTTTTAGAGTCAGAAGCCAGCGCCGGGATAGTCGAACCAGTAATGTCCCGATAGCACATGCTTGATCAGATTTGCGTCTAGCACGCTCGGCGCATCGCGACTAAAGCGCTCGCGCCAGGCTGGCAGCCACCAGTAGTTGATGGCTGTTCCGCGGGGAAGTACTACAAGTGTCATCACTTCCCGATCAATTTTTTCCTCTGCGTAGAGTTGATGGGTGCGATCCATGAAGCCCATGTACTGATTGATCGGCAGCTGAAACATGAGTGCAGTGGTGAAGATTTTTTCGCTCTGACTGAACGTTGGACTTCGCAGAATCTGCAATGCTTCGCAAACATACGCCTGTGGTTGACCAGCGATTTTTTGGCCTTCGGGAGTAGAAAGTATGTCGAAACGATCATCCAGATCCCGCCAGTCGATACGGCTATTTCCCTCAAAGTAATCGCGAATTACGGCGGTAAGCTGACCTGGCTCTGTGTTTTTGGAAGTACAGGCTGAAAGGTCGGCAGGCGACCAAAAGCGCCATGCCACGATGAATAGAATTGAAGCAGTCAGGATTATCCAAGAAAGTCGTTTCATTGTGGTTTGCTGTGTTTGTAACGTCGAAAAATGGTGAAGTCATGGTCACTTTCCACTGCGTTGCCCGACGCATGACGAAAGCCTGCATCATTGACTTCTACTTTCTCCCAGCCTGCGGAAATGCAGACGCCCTGAGTCAGGACAAAACCCACGTGCCCGCTGGCATCCGAGTAATTGACCGCATAAGCACCGACATCGCCCGGCAAAGGCGAACGTTCCACTTTCCAGCTATTGAGAAGTCGTCCGCTGTCGGCCCATTCACCCGCCAGCGGTGGGCTGACCTTGGAGAAATACGGCAGGTATTTGGATTTTCCATGTTCGATCAACGCTACATTGACCCCGATCGAAGTCAGCACGTCGTAGACAAACAGATTGCATTTGTTCGTGTTTGCCGGGAATTCCACACTTTGCTTTAGCGTTGGATGCGCCAAAGACTGTTTGCTTTTGTTACCTGCCCATTGCGTGGAACCTCGGTGTGAAAGCGCCTCCATCAATATTCGGCGCGGCATATCCTGGATAACTACTTTTACGGTGCGGGTCTCGTTTTTGCGTTTGACCCCGTACTCCACCTCGTAAAAGGTGTCATTCGAAACGGCACCGCTTGTGGACAAGGGCACCTTCACCCACGGTGAGACGGCGACGATCGACAGTGATTTGCCTTCGGTCAACGTGGCTGTGTGCATAGCCTTTGTCGCTCCCGATGCGCCGACGATCTGAACAGTAACTTCGTGGCTATCGCGGGTTTTTACCGAGGGTAGTTTCTTTGTACCCGAGAGCGTGATGCCGGTTTGCCCCTTGTCAGAGATGAGCGAGTAAATTCGGGGTTTGTCATCGCTCTGAGTAATGTTGTCGTCGATGATCAATCCATCCACCAGCATCTGAAACTTGATGCCTTTTGGTGGTTGCATCAGAAAGTCTTTAAAGATCAGTTTGATTTCCGATTTCATGACAGGTCCTGCTGCAAGGGTTCTTCGTACGCATAAAACGTCCACTCGGAATCTTCACCGACCAACAGGGTGTCGTAATCCGCGTGGTTGTCTACTGAGTGTTCGCATCCTTCACCCGTGGTGCTGCAGGTGCTGTCTTGCAAGACAGCCACCTTTTTCTTGTCCTTGAGTTTGTAGGACAGTCCGGGCTTTTCGACATCATCCAAGCGTTCGATGATCACCTGCAGATAACGATACGAAGTCAGCGCGACAATCGGTGGCCCCATGTCGATAGGGGCGGGGCGCCCTATTCCGGCAAAACCACTGTGTTGTTGAGGCAGCAGTTTGTTGGACATGGGTGGGCAGCCGCAGGCGACATAGTCATCTACCAAGGCAGCGGGGCCAGCAGGCAATATCAGTGTTCTTTCGCCCACCGCCACGATCGGACCTTTGCCGGGACCGCAAACCGGACAACTGGCGAGTTGTCCGATGGAGGCGATGATCTTTCCTTCGATATTGAGGTTCTCATTTCCCTCAAGTATCACTCCACCCGTAGAGGTAGGGCCTCCCTTTGAGGCCAGTTTTCGTCCTGAAGACATGGGCATCCTTCCCATGGAAAAGAGACCAATGTAGACGATTGTTCGATAAAAACCAGAGGCCTGTGATGCTGTGCGCTTGGCGTTACACAAGTCCCGTGGGAGCATGCAGGTCAGAAATGTGCGGGAGCGAACTCAATGTTGCGGATACGCGGAACCGTCGGCGAGGTGCCGGTGGATTTGACAGTAGAACTGGATGACGGCGACTGGGCGAAGCTGGGCGCGGCCCTTGGTGCGCAGCCAGCGATTGTGCAAGCGGCGACCGCTGCGGCTCCGGCGGCGAAACCGCAGAATCAGGACGATGCGTTGTGGCAGGTTGCCAGGGATTTGCTGCGCAAGGCCGGGCAACTCAGCGGGCCGGATCTGCTCGAGCAACTGGAAGGCCTGTCTGGCAACGCGGTGTCAGGCAAGCGCCTGCTGGTACGACTGCGCCACAGTTCGGACGTAAAAGTGCTGAGCGGCGGGGATACGCCGCTTTACAGCTGGATCGAATAGAGCGCCAAGGCAAAAGATCGCAGCCTGCGGCAGCTCCTACAGGTTCAGCATTCACCCGCAAAACGGTGTGGCGCCCGCGATCTGCGTACATCTGCAAAACGGGTGGTCCACGATCCCCTGTAGGCGCTGCGGCACGCTGCGATCTTTTGATCTTAATAAAGCGCAGCGAACATCTTGCGACGGTAAACACCCACCAAAGGGTGATCGTTGCCCAACAGCTCAAACACCTGCAGCAAAGTCTTGTGCGGCAAACCTTCGCCATAGCTGCGGTTGCGGATGAACAACTTGAGCAACGCCTCCAGCGCCGCTTCATATTGCTGACGAGCCAGTTGCTGGATCGCCAGTTGATACACCGCCTCATCGTCCTGCGGATCTTTCGCCAAACGCGCTTTCAGGTCGGCAGCGTCCGGCAGGTCGCGGGCAAGGCCCAGAAATTTGATCTGCGCCTTCGCCCCGGCGAGCGCGGCTTTGTGCTCATCACTCTTGACCGCGTCGAGCACGGTTTGCGCTTCATCCAGTTCCCCGCGCTCAGTCAGGCAACGGGCGTACAGGATCAACGCCTTGGCATTGGTGTTGTCTTCATTGAGCATCACCACCAACGCGGCTTCGGCATCGGCGTAACGACCGTCATCGAACAAGGCCTGAGCCTGTTCGAACGGATCGGCAGCCGCCGGCGCCGGCATCTGCACATGGGGTTCGAGCAAGGCACGTACGGCGGATTCCGGTTGTGCACCGGCAAAGCCGTCAACCGGTTGTCCGTCCTTGAACAGCACCACGGTCGGCAGGCTGCGAATGCCGAAGCGGGCAACGATGTCCTGCTCGATGTCGCAGTTGACCTTGGCCAGCAGCAACTCGCCCTGATAGCTCTCGGCAATGCCTTGCAGCATCGGCATCAGCGCCTTGCACGGCGCACACCATTCGGCCCAGAAATCCACCAGCACGGGTTTATTGAAGGAAGCCTCGATCACCGACTGGTCGAAATCGGCAGTCGTGGCGTCGAAGATGTACGGCGTTGGCTGACTCATGGGGGATCTCTTCTAAGCATCAATGAACGCACTATAAGCGGTGCCGCAAAAGATCGCAGCCTTCGGCAGCTCCTACAGTAATCGGGTTCGCCGCCAATTTTGCGGATTGACACAGAACCTGTAGAAGCTGC
Source organism: Pseudomonas sp. FP2196 (assembly GCF_030687715.1). GTDB lineage: Bacteria > Pseudomonadota > Gammaproteobacteria > Pseudomonadales > Pseudomonadaceae > Aquipseudomonas. Next base: position 5,471,033 of record NZ_CP117445.1, on the reverse strand, counting down.
CGAAGGCTGCGATCTTTTGGCAGCGTCAGTCACGCCGCGCATGGTAAAGGCTGACATGTCTGAACTCTTCAGGCTCAGCCAGATCCGGCAAGGTCATCGCCTCAAGCATTCCTATGCGCTCATACAGTGGATGGCGAAAATCCCTGACCCGCGAATCTGCCACCAGCGCTTCACGCCCTCGGCTGAGAAACGCATCGAGCAGCGCCAGGTTCGCCCGGTCATACAACACATCCGCCACCAGGATCAGATCAAAGCGATCCGCTTCGGCAAAGAAATCTGTCGAATAACTCATCTGCACATCATTGAGCGCGGCATTCGCCCGGCACGCGGCAATCGCCAGCGGATCCAGGTCGCAGGCCACCACTTCCAGCGCCCCGGCCTTCACCGCCGCAATCGCGGCGATGCCGGAGCCCGCGCCAAAATCCAGCACCCGCTTGCCGCGCACCCATTCGGGAAACTCCGCCAGATAACGCGCCACCGCCAGGCCACTGGCCCAGCAAAAACTCCAGTAAGGCGGCTCGTGCAGAATTCGTTGGGTTTCTTCCTGGCTGAATTCGCGCGCCATGTTGTCGCCGTCGATCAGCCACAACTGCAAATCGGTGTCCGGCAACGCACAGGCTTTCAGTCTGGCGTCGCCGAGCAGTTCACCCAATGCCTGTTGCAGGTCGAGCGGTGCATTCATGGTGCTTTGACGAATTGCAGTTGTCCCAATGCCTGAGTGGTCGGCTGGGTAATGGTTTGCGACGGCAGATGCAGGATCAATTGACCCGACTGGCTGGCGCGGCCACGCAATTCAACCCGCGCCCCGGCCGGGAAGGCCTCGGGATTGAAGCGCACGTGGAACGGCAGGATCTGGTTGTTGCCGATCAGGCTGGAACTGGCGAGCAATTGCTGCGGGCGATCTTTTGCATCGATCACCAGGAGCGCGAGTTCGACTTCGGCACCGGCCGGCACGCCTTGCAGGGTGCCGCTCAGTTCACGTTGATAGGCTGGCAGCGGGCCGAGGTCGGCGGCCTCTTTGGCTTTTTTCTGCGCCTGCTGTGGCGCCGGGCCTGGCGTTGGCGGCTGAGGCTTGGGTGCATCGCTGCCACAGGCCACCAGCAGGCTGAAAAGACTGAGCAAAACGAGCGGACGTAACGACATTGGCAGCTCCGGCAAAATGAAATCCATGGATCAAACGATCATGCCAGTCTGTATACCGCAAACCCTATGGCTTGTCTTGCCACCGGGATGCGCTACCATGGCCCTCCCTTTTTTTGTTGCCAGCCACCATGCACTGTCCCTTCTGCGGTGCCAACGACACCAAGGTCATCGACTCGCGTCTGGTCGCCGAGGGCGAACAGGTGCGCCGCCGGCGTGAATGCCTGGCCTGCGGCGAACGTTTCACGACATTCGAGACGGCCGAACTGGTGTTGCCGCGCCTGATCAAAACCGATGGCAGCCGCCAGCCGTTCGACGAAGAAAAACTGCGCGCGGGCATGCAACGCGCCCTGGAGAAGCGTCCGGTGAGCGTCGAGCGCCTCGAATCCTCTCTGGTTCACATCAAGCACAAGCTGCGCGCCACGGGCGAACGCGAGGTCAAATCCCTCGTGGTCGGCGAACTGGTCATGGCCGAGCTGCAAAAGCTTGATGAGGTCGCTTATATCCGTTTCGCTTCGGTCTACAAGCGCTTCCAGGACCTCAACGAATTCCGTGAAGAGATCGACCGCCTCGCCCGCGAACCGGTGAAAGAATGACCAGCGCCGCCGAGCAGGCCATCCTCGACGCCCGTTTCATGGCTCGCGCGCTGGAACTGGCGCGCAAAGGTCACTACACCACGCACCCCAATCCTCGGGTTGGCTGCGTGGTGGTGCGGGACGGGCAGATTGTCGGCGAAGGTTGGCACGAACGCGCGGGCGAACCCCACGCCGAAGTCCACGCCCTGCGCGCTGCCGGTGAACTGGCCCGGGGCGCCACCGCTTACGTCACCCTTGAACCTTGCAGCCACCATGGCCGGACGCCGCCGTGCGCCGAGGCGCTGGTGAATGCCGGCGTTGCTCGAGTGGTGGCGGCGATGCGTGATCCGAATCCGCAAGTGGCGGGCCGTGGCTTGCAGCGTCTGGCCGATGCCGGTATCGCCACCGAAAGCGGCGTGCTTGAAGGCGAGGCGCGCAAGCTCAATCAAGGTTTTCTGAAGCGCATGGAACACGGCTTGCCGTTCGTGCGGGTCAAATTGGCCATGAGCCTCGACGGCCGCACGGCGATGGAAAGCGGCGAGAGCCAATGGATCACCGGCCCTGCGGCGCGTTCCGCTGTACAGCGTTTGCGCGCTCAGGCGGCGGTGGTGCTGACCGGTGCCGACACAGTGCTGGCCGATGGCGCACGCCTGACCGTGCGTGCTGAAGAACTGGGTCTGGATGCCGAACAAAGTGCCTTGGCCATGAGCCGTCCACCGCTGCGCGTGCTGGTCGACGGACGCCTGCGGGTGCCGCTGGATGCGCCGTTCTTCAAGGCTGGCCCGGCGTTGGTCGCCACTTGCGTGGCCGTCGAAGAGCAATACGCCAACGGCCCGGAATGCCTGATCGTGCCGGGTGATGACGGGCAGGTCGATCTGCATCAGTTGCTGATCGAACTGGCCAACCGAGGCGTCAACGAGGTGCTGGTCGAGGCTGGTTCGCGCCTGGCCGGTGCCTTTGCTCAGCTTGGTCTGGTCGATGAGTTCGTGATCTTTATCGCCGGCAAGTTCCTAGGCTCTACGGCGCGTCCGCTTTTGGATTGGCCGCTGAGCTATATGAAGGATGCTCCCGAGCTGAAAATCACTGAAATTCGCGCAGTGGGCGATGACTGGCGAGTCACTGCCATCCCCGTTCATTCGGCGAGCGTATAATTCCCGGCCATCGCGTTAGCGCTGGCTTCGTTCTCAAGGAGAACCCCATGTTTACCGGCATCATCGAATCCATCGGCAGCATCCGTGCACTGACCCCAAAGGGCGGCGATGTACGGGTGCATGTTGAAACCGGCAAGCTCGACCTGAGCGACGTCAAACTCGGCGACAGCATCGCGGTCAACGGCGTCTGCCTGACGGCCGTTGAACTGCCGGGCGACGGCTTCGCTGCCGACGTCAGCCGCGAAACCCTCGACTGCACCGCCATGAACGACCTGAAAAGCGGCAGCCCGGTCAATCTGGAAAAAGCCCTGACCCCGACCACCCGTCTCGGCGGGCATCTGGTCAGCGGTCACGTCGACGGTGTCGGTGAAGTGGTTTCGCGTAGCGACAATGCCCGCGCCGTGGAATTTCGCATCCGCGCGCCGAAAGAGCTGGCCAAGTACATCGCCCATAAAGGCTCGGTCACCGTCGACGGCACCAGCCTGACCGTGAACGCGGTCGATGGCGCCGAATTCATGCTTACGATCATTCCGCACACCCTGAGCGAAACCATCATGGCGTCCTACAAGCCAGGTCGCCGGGTGAACCTGGAAGTCGACTTGCTGGCGCGTTATCTGGAGCGTCTGTTGCTGGGTGACAAGGCTGCAGAGCCTGCATCGGGCGGCACGATCACTGAAAGCTTTCTGGCCGCCAACGGCTACCTCAAATCCTGACTGAAGGGGGTGCCTTGTGGCGCTCAATAGCATCGAAGAACTGGTTGAAGACATCCGCCAAGGCAAGATGGTCATCCTCATGGATGACGAAGACCGCGAGAACGAAGGCGACCTGATCATGGCCGCCGAATGCTGCAAGGCCGAGCACATCAACTTCATGGCCAAGCACGCCCGTGGTCTGATCTGCATGCCGATGAGCCGCGAGCGCTGCGAGCTGCTGAAGCTGCCACTGATGGCGCCACGCAACGGTTCCGGTTTCGGCACCAAGTTCACCGTGTCGATCGAAGCCGCCGAAGGCGTCACCACGGGTATCTCTGCCGCCGACCGTGCGCGCACCGTGCAAGCGGCTGCCGCCAAAGACGCCAAGGCGGAAGACATCGTCAGCCCGGGCCACATCTTCCCGCTGATGGCGCAGGCCGGTGGCACCCTGGCGCGCGCCGGCCACACCGAAGCCGCTTGCGACCTGGCGCGCATGGCCGGTTTTGAGCCGAGCGGTGTGATCTGCGAAGTGATGAACGACGACGGCACCATGTCCCGTCGCACCGAGCTGGAAGCCTTCGCCGCCGAACACAACATCAAGATCGGCACCATTGCCGACCTGATTCACTACCGGATGATCCACGAACGTACCGTTCAGCGGATTGCCGAGCAGCCACTGGACAGCGAACTGGGCCAATTCAACCTGGTGACCTATCGTGATTCCGTGGAAGGCGACGTGCACATGGCCCTGACGCTGGGCAATGTTTGCGCCGAAGAGCCAACCCTGGTTCGCGTACACAACATGGACCCGCTGCGCGACCTGTTGATGGTCAAGCAACCGGGTCGCTGGAGCCTGCGCGCCGCCATGACGGCGGTTGCCGAGGCTGGCAGCGGTGTAGTGCTGTTGCTCGGTCACCCGCTCGATGGCGACGTGCTGCTGGCGCATATCCGTGAAACCGCGGATCAGGCTGTGGTGAAAAAACCGACCACTTACAGCATCGTCGGTGCCGGTTCGCAGATCCTGCGCGACCTCGGCGTGCGCAAAATGCGCTTGATGTCGGCACCCATGAAATTTAATGCGATATCCGGTTTCGATCTGGAAGTTGTAGAATACGTGCCCTCCGAATAATGACCGGTTGTTTCCGACATTGTTGACATGGATTCTTGTGGTGAGGGGATTTATCCCGAAGGCTGCGCAGCGGCCCCTGTTTTGGGACTGCTACGCAGTCCATCGGGGATAAATCCCCTCGCCACAGCTAATATCACTGAGGGATGCGTACGAGACGCGTCCCGGCTCTTTAAGAGATCTGACGAATGACCCTGAAGACCATCGAAGGTACCTTCATCGCCCCTAAAGGCCGCTACGCTTTGGTAGTGGGCCGCTTCAACAGCTTCGTCGTTGAAAGCCTGGTCAGCGGTGCAGTTGATGCCCTGGTTCGCCACGGCGTAAGCGAAAGCGACATCACCATCATCCGCGCCCCTGGCGCCTTCGAAATCCCGCTGGTTGCGCAGAAAGTCGCCCAGAAGGGCGAGTTCGCAGCCATCATCGCCCTCGGCGCGGTCATTCGTGGCGGTACTCCGCACTTCGAATACGTGGCGGGCGAATGCACCAAGGGCCTGGCCCAGGTGTCCATGGAGTTCGGCGTGCCGGTCGCTTTCGGCGTCCTGACCGTTGATTCCATCGAGCAAGCCATCGAACGTTCCGGCACCAAGGCCGGTAACAAAGGTGCTGAAGCTGCCCTGTCCGCTCTGGAAATGGTCAGCCTGCTGGCGCAGTTGGAGGCCAAGTGATTAGCGACGAAAGCGATCGTTTCAACCCGCGCGATCCGAAACCAGCGGATGCCGGCAAGCCCTCGAAAAGCGTCAAGCGTCGCGAAGCCCGTCAGCTTGCGACTCAAGCGCTGTACCAGTGGCACATGGCCAAGCAATCGCTGAACGAGATCGAAGCGCAATTCCGGGTCGATAACGATTTCACCGATGTCGACGGCGCTTACTTCCGCGAGATCCTCCACGGGGTTCCGCAGTTCAAGACCGAAATCGACACCGCGCTCACGCCTTGCCTGGATTTGGCTATCGAAGAGCTGGACCCGGTTGAACTGGCGGTTCTGCGCCTGTCCACCTGGGAACTGCTCAAGCGCGTCGACGTGCCGTACCGCGTTGTGATCAACGAAGGTATCGAACTGGCGAAAGTCTTCGGTTCGACCGACGGCCACAAGTTCGTCAACGGCGTACTCGACAAACTGGCCCCGCGCCTGCGTGAAGCTGAAGTGAAGGCATTCAAGCGCTGATCGGCGCTTGAATACTTTTTCTCAGCCATGGGCGAGTTTGAGCTGATCCGCAATTTCTTCTCCGCCTCGCCCTGTGCGCAGGGCGGCGAAGGCGTTGCGTTGGGGATCGGCGACGACTGCGCCTTGCTGGCGGTTCCCCCCGGGGAACAGCTGGCGATTTCCACCGATACGCTGGTGGCCGGCGTGCATTTCGCCGACCCCTGCGATCCGTTTCTGCTCGGTCAGCGCTCGCTGGCCGTTGCGGTCAGCGATCTGGCCGCCATGGGCGCCACGCCCGTTGCCTTTACCCTTGCCCTGACTGTGCCCACGGTGACCGCCGATTGGCTGCAAGCCTATGCCCGTGGTTTGAACCGTAAGGCGCAGAGCTGCGGCGTGGCGTTGGTCGGTGGTGATACCACGCGCGGGCCGCTGAGCTTGACCGTCACCGTGTTCGGTCGCGTCCCGGCGGGGCAATCCTTGACCCGTAGCGGCGCGCAGCCGGGTGACTTGCTGTGTGTCGGCGGTGAACTGGGCAATGCAGCCGGTGCGTTGCCGCTGGTATTGGGCCAGCGCGACGCCACGCCGGACATCGCCCAACCGCTGCTCGATCACTATTGGTCGCCACAACCGCAACTGGCCCTCGGTCAGGCGTTGCGCGGCAAAGCCACGTCAGCGCTGGACATCTCCGATGGCCTGCTCGCCGATTGCGGCCACATCGCCCTGGCGTCGAAGGTGCGGCTTGAGATTGAACGCGAGCGCGTGCCGTTGTCGGATGCTTTAGTGGCGTTTCTCGGCCAGCGTGGCGCCGAGCGTGCAGCGCTCAGTGGTGGCGATGATTACGTGTTGGCCTTCACGCTACCGTCCGTCGAGTTGCCGGCACTGCTGGCCAATGGCTGGCCTATCCATGTGGTCGGTCGCGTAGCCGAAGGGCAGGGCGTGGTCCTGCTGGATCGCGAAGGGCATGACATCACCCCGCAAATCCGGGGCTATCAACATTTTCAGGAGACACCGTGACAGATCACCCGAAACAGGTTCCGGCCGAATTCGTTCCGCCGTCTGTCTGGCGCAATCCCTGGCATTTCCTCGCCTTCGGCTTCGGTTCGGGCACCTTGCCCAAGGCGCCGGGCACGTGGGGCTCGTTAGTTGCGCTACCCTTTATCCCGTTGTGGCAGATGCTGCCTGACTGGGGTTACTGGCTGATGCTCGGGATCACCATGCTGTTCGGCTTCTGGCTGTGCGGCAAAGTGGCCGACGATCTGCGGGTGCACGACCACGAAGGCATCGTCTGGGACGAAATGGTCGGGATGTGGATCACCCTGTGGCTGGTGCCGGAAGGCTGGTACTGGTTGCTCGCGGGTTTTCTGGTGTTTCGCTTCTTCGACATTCTCAAGCCGTGGCCGATTCGCTGGATCGACCGGCATGTCCACGGCGGCGTCGGCATCATGCTCGACGATGTGCTGGCCGGTGTGTTCGCCTGGCTGGCGATGCAGGGACTGGTGTGGATTTTCGCCTGATCTTTCATGGTGCGGGCGGTAAGTGAGGAAACTAAGGATGGCGGGACGCTGGTTGGCGCTGTTGGTTTTTGCCTTGCTGAGCACTGTGGCCAGTGCGCAGGAAGCCCCGCCGGCACCCTCGGTCATCCATCTGGCCAGTGAAGACTGGGAAGACTACACCGCCGCCGACGGTCATGGCCTGGGCTGGGACGTGTTACGCAAGGTATTCGAACCGGCCGGGGTGAAACTGGATATTCGCACCGAGCCGTACACACGCTCAGTGGGCCTGGCCCAGCGTGGCGAGGTCGATGCCTGTGTCGGCTCTTATCATCAAGAGTTCAGCGACCTGCTTTATCCGCGCTGGAATTTCGACACCGACCACGTTTACGCGTTGGGTCTTGCCAGTAACCCGGCGCCGACGCCGGAAACCCTTGGCAGCTATCGACTCGCGTGGGTGCGCGGCTACGACTATCAGAACTATCTGCCCAATGTGCGCAGCTATAACGAAGTCATCCGCCGCACCGGCATCCTGTCGATGCTGACCCGCAACCGCGCCGACTACTACATCGACGCGTTGACTGAGATCGACTATGTGCTCAGCCGGGCCAGGGATCCGTCGCAGTTCCGTACGACGCATATCGCCGAACTGCCGCTTTACCTGTGCTTCGCCAATACGCCGCAGGCGCGCACGTTGATGGCGCTGTTTGACCAGCGCATGACGCAGTTGGTGAAGAGCGGTGAGCTGAAACCGATCTTCGCGCGCTGGAAGCAGCCGTATCCGTTTGGTTCGCCCTGACGCGAAACCCCTGTAGGCGCTGCGGCACGCTGCGATCTTTTGACCTTGATCTTAAAAATCAGGATCAGAAGATCGCAGCCTCGTTTCACTCGACAGCTCCTACAGCTGTCCATGTTGTCCGGAGTCATCAAACTTTTTGATCGTTATGCCCGATAATTCAGCCTAAGCGTCTGTAGGAACCTGCTGTTACAATGCCGCCCAGCGAATCTTCAGACTTTTTTAGATCAGGAGCACACCGGTGCCTGTCGTTTTTGTCGCCGCTTCCAAGCTGCCAACGCCTTTTGCGCAATTCACCATGCACGGTTTTCTCGATGAAGCCACCGGCCGCGAGCACGTCGTGCTGAGTCTGGGTGATTTTGCCGACGGTGCCCCGGTACTCGGCCGCTTGCACTCCGAATGCCTCACGGGTGACGCCTTGTTCAGCCAACGTTGCGACTGCGGCTCGCAACTTGAAGGCGCGCTCAAAGCCATCGCTCGCGAAGGTCGCGGCGTGTTGCTGTACCTGCGCCAGGAAGGTCGTGGCATCGGCCTGCTGAACAAGATCCGTGCCTACGAATTGCAGGACGGCGGCGCCGACACCGTTGAAGCCAACGAACGTCTGGGCTTTGCCGCCGACCAGCGCGACTACGCCATGTGCCTGCCGATGCTCGAACACCTGGGCGTGAAATCCCTGCGTCTGATGACCAACAACCCACGCAAGGTCAAAGCATTGACCGACATGGGGATCGTCGTCGCCGAGCGTGTGCCGCTGCACACCGGCCACAACCCGCACAACAAACTGTACCTGGCGACCAAGGCCAGCAAACTCGACCACATGATGGGCAATGAGCATCAGGGCGAGGTAGACCGGGCGTGACTCGCGGTCAGGTGCGCCGTCGCCTCAGCGTCGACTGGTGGAAATACCTGACGCTGGCGCTGGTGCCGTTGTTCGTGCTCAACGCCGTGTTCGGTCAAAGCGAGGCTATCCTGCCAGTGCTGGCGATGCCGTTCTTTATCGCCGGTGTCGCCTCAATGTTTGTCAGCCTGAAATTTTTCGGCCGCTACAAACATGCGCTGATCGCCACGCAAAAAGCCCTGGATACTCCGGATGAACCGGCAGCCTGGATTGCCCTCGCTGCCCGCCGTCGTGCAGCGTTTCTTGTGGCGGCACTGCCCGCATGGATCGGCGCATTGGCGGTCTTCGTCGGCCTGGAGGCGGTGCCGCTGATGCTGCTGGCATTGTCCACGGCGGTGCTGTTCTACCTCTACCGCATTCCGCGTCAACTCGGCTGATGCGCCGTCTCTGGCTGGCGGTTCTGCTGCTGGCCGTCAGCGGGCCGGTGCTGCCTGCCCTGCGTGTGGTCAGCCTTGCGCCTTCTCTTTCTGAAATCGTCGTTGAGCTGGACTCTGCCGATCTGCTGATCGGTGTGCTGGATGCCGGCGAGCGGCCTGCCGCGATTGCGAATGTTCCCTCGGTGGGTCGCTACGGCCAACTCGACATGGAGCGTTTGCTCAGCCTCAAGCCTGATCTGTTATTGCTTTGGCCCGGCAGCGTCGGACCGGCCCAGCGTGATCAGCTCAAACGGCTCAACATTCCCACTTATGTCGCCGAACCCCACAGCCTGGAACAGCTTTCAGGACAGATTGAAGCCATTTCTTCTCAACTGGGCCGGCCCGAGCGCGGGATGAAACTGGCTGCGGATCTTCGCAATAAGTTGGGAGATCTGCGTCAGCGCTATCGTCGGGACGTGCCGCTGAAAGTGTTCTATCAGGTCTGGGACAACCCTCTGTACACCGTCGGTGGCGGGCAGATCATTAGCGATGCGCTGGAAGTGTGCGGTGCGCGCAATGTCTTTGGCGACCTGAGCCTGCCGGCACCGCAGGTGAGTACCGAAGCAGTGCTGCAGCGTGATCCAGAGGTGATTCTCGCGGGTGATCAGGCGCAGCTTGAGGCGTGGAAGGCTTGGCCGCAGGTGGCAGCGGTGAGGCAGGGGAAACTCCTGTTGGTCACCGATAAAGGCCTCGAACGGCCGAGCGGCCAAATGATCGACGCCACCGCCAAGCTCTGCCAAGTGATCGCACCAGACAAATAATCCCTGTAGGAGCTGCCGCAGGCTGCGATCTTTTGACTTTGATTTTTAGATCAAAAGATCGCAGCCTGCGGCAGCTCCTACAGAGGATTTCAGCGCAGTTCAGGCGTCCAGGTCACCCCAAACACCCAAGCCCGGCCTTCCTCTCGATAGCCATACTGGTTGCCGTCGTAACTGTAGTTCGCACGGCTGTAACCTTTGTCCAGCAAGTTATCCACCTTTAGGTCGAGCTTGATCTCACGGTTCAGCGCCCAACTGCTGCGCAAGCCGAGCGTGCCGTAGCCACCCAGTGGCTGAGTGTTGTTCAAGTCGTCGTAACTGCCGCTGACCAGTTGCCAACTGGCGCCCACGCCCAGTCGGTCGAACTGTCGATCCAGATCCCAACTGGCCGTGCGCCGGGCCCGTCGCGCCAAGGTGTGGCCGGTGTCACGGTCGCGCGGGTCGATGATCGACACGCCTAGGTTGCTCTGCCAGCCAAACAGCTCCTGCTTCAGCGCTGCTTCAAAACCATTGATCCGCGCGGAGGCCACGTTCTCCGGCCGCGAGTTGCTGCCAAAGATGATCGCGTCTTCCAGATCGGTGCGGTACAGCGAAGCTTCCAGTCGAGCGCTGTCGCTCAACTGGCTGCGCCATTGCAGTTCGTAGCTCTTGGAGGTTTCCGGTTTCAGGTTCGGGTTGCTGAAGTCCGGGTAGTACAGGTCATTGAAGGTCGGTGCGCGGAAGCCCTCGCTGTAACTCAACAGCAAGTCATTGTCCGGGTTCAGCGGCAGGGTGAACGTGCCACTCCAGGTGTTCTGGCTGCCGAACTGCTGGTTTTCATCATGGCGCAGACCCAGTTCCGTGGAGAAGTTGTCGGCCTGATAGCGATGCTGGATAAACGCCGCGCGGTTCCAGCGGCTGTCCTCGTCGAACGCGGTGCTGCTGTTGACTCGGTCTTCATACCAATCGCCGCCGAGGATCAGGCTGTTGCGCGCATTCAGGGTCAAGTCGTTCTGCCAGTTCACCGAGTCGCGGTAGGTGTTGAACACCGTGCGCTCGTCGCTGAGCTTGTCGAGGGTCTTCTCGCGGTTTTCGCTGTGGCCAAATTCGACGCGGGTTTTCCAGAGGTCGTTGACCCGAGCATCGACGTAACTGCTGATGCTGCTGACGTTGAAATCGCTGTACGGCTGCTGCTGTAGCGACTCGAAAGTGGTCATGTCGAAGCGCCCGAACGGATTGTCGAACTCGCTCTTGCCGCGGTTATCCAGCAGATTGGCGCCGACTTCGATGTCATCGGTCAGCGCATGGCTGAGGCTCAGGCTGACGGACTTGTTGCGGTAGGCGTCATGATCGCCGTCGCTTGGATACGACTCATGGGTACGGTCGAGGCCAGCGGTTTCATCGAGGCTGGCGCCGAGGTTGAAGCGGGTTTTGTCATCGCCGCCGGACAAGCCGAGACTACGTTCCCAAGTCTGGTTGCTGCCGACGCCGACGTGCAGACGTGGCTGCAAACCTTGTTCACTGCCGCGCCGGGTGAAGATCTGAATCACCCCGCCAATCGCATCGCTGCCGTAAATCACCGAGCGCGAGCCGCGCAGCACTTCTACGCGTTCGATCTGTTCAATGTTCAGGTGCTGCAGATTGCTGTCGCCGGAGGTTGAACTGCCGATGCGCTGGCCATCGACCAATACCAGACTCTGTGCTGATTGTGTGCCGCGAATGTAAACCCCCGGCAGACTGCCACGCCCACCAGCCTGCGCCACTTGTACGCCCGGTACGCGACGCAGCAGGTCCGGCACGTCGCTCGGTTGCAGGCGGTCGATGTCTTCGCGGGTGAACACGGTGTTGGCGGCGCTGCTGTCGTTGCGTGCTTCGACCTGGCGGTTGGCGCTGATCAGGGTGTCTGGCAGTTTCAGGGCCTGATCGCGTTCGAAGGTGTCGGCGAAGGTGCTGGCGGTCGGCAGCAGAAGGAAAGGCAGGGCGAGGCGAGGGAGGTTCATCGGTGATCCGTTGTTACGTGATGCGGGCACAATTTTGAGGTTTCCACAAAACACTGTGGGAGCGGGCATGCCCGCGAAAGCGTCGGCACAATCAACACAGATGTTGGATGTACCGGCCTCTTCGCGGGCATGCCCGCTCCCACAGGGATGATGAGTTTAGCGATTTAGCGGTTGAGCAATTCCAGACGCTCGCGAATCGACGCCTCGATCCCGGCTTCATCCAGTCCGCACTCGGCCAGCATTTGTGCAGGCTTGGCGTGCTCGACGTAGATATCCGGCAAGCCGAGATGCAGCATCGACTTGAGGATGTTCTCGCGTGCGAGAAATTCGCTGACCGCGCCACCGGCGCCGCCCATGATCGCGTTCTCTTCGATGGTGACCAGCAACTCGTGGCTGGCGGCAATCTCGCGTACCAGCTCTTCATCGAGCGGTTTGACGAAGCGCATGTCGACCACGGTAGCATCCAGCTTATCGGCGACTTTCAGCGCTTCGGCCAGTTGCACACCGAACACCAGCAGGGCGACTTTGCTGCCCTGACGACGGACGATGCCCTTGCCGATTTCGATCGGTTCGAGGTCTTTCTCGATGGTTGCGTTCGGGCCAGTGCCACGCGGGTAACGCACCGCCGCCGGGCCGTTGTAAAGATGACCGGTGGTGAGCATTTTGCGCAGTTCGTTTTCATCGCTCGGGGTCATGATGACCATGCCCGGGATGCAGCGCAGGTACGACAGATCGAAGCTGCCGGCGTGGGTCGGGCCGTCTTCGCCCACCAGACCTGCGCGGTCGATGGCGAACAGCACGTCGAGGTTCTGTACCGCTACGTCATGAACGAGCTGGTCGTAACCGCGCTGGAGGAACGTCGAGTAGATCGCCACCACCGGTTTCGCGCCTTCGCAGGCCATGCCGGCAGCGAACGTCACCGCGTGTTGCTCGGCAATCGCCACATCGAAGTAGCGCAGCGGGAAACGTTCGCTGAACTCCACCAGGTCCGAGCCTTCTTTCATTGCCGGTGTGATGCCGACCAGACGCGGATCAGATGCAGCCATGTCGCACAGCCATTCGCCGAACACCGCCGAATACTTCGGTCCGCCCGCTTTTTTCGGTGCAGCGGCCGGAGCGTCGACAGGTTCCAGTTTGGTGATCGCGTGGTAACCGATCGGGTCGACTTCGGCTGGGGCGAAGCCTTTGCCTTTTTTGGTGACGATGTGCAGGAACTGCGGGCCCTTCAGATCGCGCATGTTGCGCAGTGTGGCGATCAGGGTCGGCAGGTCGTGGCCATCGATCGGGCCGATGTAGTTCCAGCCCAGCTCTTCGAACAAGGTGCCGGGAACCAACATGCCTTTTGCGTATTCTTCGGTGCGACGGGCGATTTCCCAGGCGCCGGGCAGGCGCGACAGGACTTTCTTGCTGCCTTCACGCATGCTCGCGTAGGTGCGGCTGGAAAGGATCTTCGCCAGATAATTCGACAGACCGCCGACGTTGCGCGAGATCGACATGTCGTTGTCGTTGAGGATCACCAACATGTTGGCGTTGACTTCCGGCGCGTGGTTCAGCGCCTCGAAGGCCATGCCTGCGGTTAACGCGCCATCGCCGATCACGGCAATCGCCTTGCGATCACTGTTCTGCAGGCGGGCGGCAATCGCCATGCCCAGCGCTGCGCTGATCGACGTGCTGGAGTGGCCGACGCCAAAGGTGTCGTAATCGCTCTCGGTACGACGCGGGAAGGCGGCGATGCCGTCCTTCTGGCGCAGGGATTCCATGCGCTCGCGGCGTCCGGTGAGGATTTTGTGCGGATACGCCTGATGACCGACGTCCCACACCAGCCGGTCGTCCGGGGTGTCGAAGACGTAATGCAGCGCGATGGTCAGCTCGATGACGCCCAGGCCGGCACCGAAATGCCCACCGGTCTGGCCGACCGTGTAGAGCAATTCCAGGCGCAACTCATCAGCCAGGGTTTCCAGCTCGGCTTCGCCTAACCGGCGCAGGCCGTCCGGCGTGTTCGCGCGGTCGAGCAGGGGCGTGGTCGGGCGCTTGCGGGGAATCTCATGAAACGTCGTGGGCATCAGGCGAATCGTTATAGGTATAAAAGATGCGGCAGTTTACCTGATGCATCGCCCCCTGCCCACGCGTTGGTCTTTTTTGGCTGAATCGCCGTCAGTTGCGCCGATCGACGATATACCGGGCCAGCTCGCGCAAAGGCTCGGCGGCCGCGTCAAACGGTCGCAGGGCGTGCAGCGCTTGATCGCGCAGTTCCAGGGCGTAGGCCTTGGCGGCGTCCAGACCCAGCAGGGCCGGGTAGGTTGGCTTGTCGCGGGCGATGTCGGCACCCTGGCGTTTGCCGAGGGTTGCGGTATCGCTTTCGACGTCGAGAATGTCGTCCTGCACCTGAAAGGCCAGGCCAATGGCCTGTGCATAAGTTTGCAGGGCTTTCAGTTCATCCTTTTCGGCACGGCCGCTGGCCAGGGCGCCGAGTTTGACGCTGACTTCGATCAACGCACCGGTCTTGTGCCGGTGCATCTGTTCGAGGGCTTTCTGATCGAGTTTGAGGCCGACCGAACCGAGATCGATGGCCTGACCACCGACCATGCCCGCCGGGCCTGCGGCTTGAGCCAGAGCCGTGACCATTTGCAGACGGATGTCGGCGTCGAGATTGCTCAGGTGCGGATCAAGCAAGGCGCTGAACGCCAGGCTCTGCAAGCCGTCACCAGCGAGGATCGCGCAGGCTTCATCGAATTTTTTGTGGGTGGTCGGCTGGCCACGACGCAGATCATCGTCGTCCATCGCCGGCAAATCGTCGTGAACCAACGAATAAGCGTGGATCAGTTCAACCGCGCACGCTGCGCCGTTAGCTTGTTCGGCCTTGCCACCGAGCGCTTCGCACGCGGCGTAGGCCAGCAGCGGACGCACGCGTTTACCGCCGTTCATCACGCTGTAGCGCATGGCCTCGTAGAGACGCGCCAGCTCCGGCAGCGGGGCGTTGAACAGGCTTTCCAGTGCCGCGTTGACCCGGGCCTGGCTGGTCGCCGAATACGCTGCAATCATTCTGGCTGTTCCGCGTCGAAGGGTTCCTCGGCGAGTTCGCCATCGCGCTCCAGCAGCACTTGCACCTTCTGCTCGGCCTGGGCCAGCGCTGCCTGGCAATCACGGGTCAGCCCGATGCCCTGCTCGAAAGCGGTCAGCGAGTCTTCCAGCGACAATTCACCGTTCTCCAGACGCTCGACCAATGTTTGCAGGTCGGCGAGGGACTGTTCGAAATCCAGTGCAGCTTTTTTGCGGGCCATGGCGGCAGTTTCCGGTTGACGTTAAACCGGCGGGACACTAGCAGATAGGGGGTTTATGGGCAAATGAGCAGTCCTGACAACACCGCAGATAAAAAAACCTGTGGCGAGGGGATAAATCCCCTCGCCACAGGATTTGTGGTGATTCAGGAAGATTCAGGCTTATTCGACTCATCTTGTCAGCCGTATAACTGCGCTATTCGGCTCACACCCAATAAAACTGCGTGATTCCTACCGCAAAAGCACATGTATCCGATTGTTAAAAAACTGCCAAATCGCTAATCTTCGCGCCTTCTACGACCCGACAGTCACGGGTCTTTCAGACGAAACGCAGTGTTCACCGCTGTGAAGTACCGAGGATCGGGTGCAAGGTTTCGTTCAGGCATGGCAGGAGGCAATACATGCGTTCATTTCTTTTGCTGCTGATCGGCCTGGCCTGCGCGCCTGCGTTGCTGGCGGCGCCGACAGCTGAGATGTCGGAGCCGGTGGGCGGCTGGCGCTACCACGGCTTGCTCGATCGCACGGAAAACCCGCAAGTCGCTTATCCCACGCCGCCGATCGATCGCGGCATCCAGCGCAATCGCACGATGATCCAAGGCCAACTCAAGGCTATCGGGCATATGCGCCCGCCACACAGCCTCGCCGTGAATGGCAATCCATTGAATCTGTACACCGACGACCAGGGTCGTTTCGCCCGGCCGTATGCGTTCGGCGCCGGTTCCAACAGCGTCGAGGTGATCAGCGCCGAGGGCCAGTCGCTCAAGCGTGTGCAATTTTATGAAGCAAATAACCTGCGCACGCCGGCGAGAATTCGTCTTGTCTTGGGATGGGACGATCCGAAAGCCGAACTCGATCTGCACATTGTCACGCCCGATGGCCAGCATGCCTTTTGGGCGCGGCCGGCGCTGAGCAATGGCGGCGGGCTCGACCCGGATGGCGTTGATGGTCCCGGCCCGGAAATGTTCACCATGACCGCGCCGCTGCATGGCACCTATCTGGTTTATGTCAACTATTGGGGCAACTTTGGCAACGGCGGCTATAACTTCGAGGAGACCAGCAACCAGAACGAGGTGATCACCTCGCAAATCACGCTGGTGCTCAACGAAAACACCGTCGACGAAAAACGCGAAACATTCATCGTGCCCCTGCGGGCGATCGGTGATCTGCTGCTGGTCAAGACTTTCAACTATTAAGCATCCCGCTCCACGGATGAACTTCGGGTTTTGTGAACATGAGTGATAACGCTGCTTCTCCGGCCGTCCCGACACCTGCCGGCAAACCTTCCCGGCGCTGGCCGGCATTGCTGATCGGATTGGTCCTGGTGGCCGGCGTGGCGGGAGGTTTTGGCTGGCTGCTGCTCAAGCCCAAGGCGCCGCCGGCAGAGCTTGCCAGTGACAAACTCGGTCTGAGCCGCCCCGACGCCTTGCTCGAAACGCGCTCGCTGAGTCAGTTGCCCAAGGACTTGCTGACGGTGCCGTTTCTCAAGGCCACGCTCACCGAAGATTTTGTCTTCTATTACGAAACCCACACCGACCGCCTGGGCTTGATCGGCAGTCTGCGCCGGATCATCTACGAGCATGACCTGAAGTTGCAGGACAGCCTGATCGAGCAGCTTTTCGATCAACCGGCGGACGTCGCGCTCTGGCGGGGGGCCGATGGCCGGCTCAAGGATTTCCTGTTGGTGATGGATCGCGGTGGGTTGGCGAAACTGCTGGAGCCGCTGGCGAAGGTCGCGCTGGATGATTCGCAGCTCAGTCAGATGGCGGAACTCAAGGTCGGTGGCGACACGGTGCCGCTGTACCAACTGACCTACAACGCCAGCAAAGCCCTGTTGTTCGCCTCCCACGGCGACAAACTGGTGGTGCTGTCCAATCCGGCCAAGTATTACGATCCCGAAAGTGGCGTGTCCGAAGAGTCGGGCCATGTCTCTTCGCAAGCGCTGGCAGCGCTGCTCAACGGCGAAAAACTGTTCCCCGAAGCTTTCGGTCTGCCTGCCAAAAACCCTGAAATCAAACAACGCCTGTCGGTTAATTCCAGCGTCCTCGCCATGGGCTACCAACGCTTCATCCCGAACTTCGCCGGGCTGCGCTTCGATATGGACGACAAGGGCTGGCACAGCTACCTCGCCATGGATGAGTTGGACAACCAGCCAGACTTCGATTTCAAACCGGTCTGGCAAGCCATGCCGCTGGGCGCCAGTGCCTGCGTGACCTTGCCGGTGGCCGCCGAACCGCAGAAACCGTTGCTGGTAAAACTCGGCGCGGAAGACGCCGTGGCGCAGACACTCACCGAACACGTGGCCGGCGCGGCGGGGCTTTGCTGGTACGCCGATTCGCGGCTCTACACGCCGTTGCTGGTCGCCAGTCTAAAGGACGAGGACAGCAGCAAACTCGATGGCGATCTCGGCAAACTGTTCGGTTCGATGGTCGGTGCCTTCGAGTCCAACGTCGAAGAAAACGTCTTCCCTGTGGTCGAGAAACAGGAAGGCCAAAGCCACGTCTGGCAGCGCCAGGTCAGCTCGAACTTCGGCCCTTACGCCGCGAAGACTGCCGAAAATCCGGACGCCATCAGCGGCAAGGCCTTCATGAAGGTCAGCCTCGCACGCCATGGCTCGACGCTGGTGTTCTCTCTCGACGACAAACTGGTCGACAAAGCTCTCGGCACCCTCGACAAGCGCTTCCCGCCGATGGCCGACGTACTGCCCAAAGATGTGCTGATGCCGATCTACTTCGGCCCGGACTCCATGGCGCAACTCATGCAGCAGGAAACCCTCGACAGCCTGCCGCAGGACATGGAACCGGTGTTTTACAACGCCGCGCAAACCTACCTGATCCCGAAATTGCGCACCCTCGGCGGCTATGGCAAATATGCCCTGACCCTGCCTGAAGGCAGCGAACCCGACGGCCACTGGCAATGGCTGCCACTGGAATGGAAAGCGCTGTGACGGCACTGATTCGCAGCCTCGGCCTGCTCGCGCTGTTGCTCAGCGCCGGCGCCCGTGCGATTGAGGCTCCGGCACTTGATCCGGCGCAGTCTCAGGTGTTCCGCGCCTGGTTCGTGCGTATCGCCCAGGAGCAACTGAGCCAGGGCCCGAGCCCGCGCTGGTATCAGCAGGATTGCGCGGGGCTGGTGCGTTTCGCCGCCAACGAGGCGCTGAAAGTCCACGACGACAAATGGCTGCGCAGCAATGGCCTGTCCAATCGCTACCTGCCGCCGGAGCTGTCGCTGAGCGACGATCAGCGCAAGCTCGCCCAGCAATGGCAGCAGGGCGGCGGCAAGGTCGGGCCGTACGTCAACGCGATCAAACTGATTCAGTTCAACAGCCATCTGGTCAGCCGCGATGTATCGCAGGCGCGCCCCGGTGACCTGATGTTTTTCGATCAGGGCGACGACCAGCACCTGATGATCTGGATGGGCCGCTACATCGCCTATCACACCGGCACCACCACCCCCACTGACAACGGCATGCGTTCGGCAAGCCTGCAGCAACTCATGACATGGAAGGACACCCGATGGATACCCGACGCAGCCAACCCCAACTTCATCGGCGTCTATCGACTGAACTTTCTCTCCCAATGACCGGTGCCCGCATGTTGCGACTCTGCGCAAAAATTCCTCTGTTGCTGGCACTGCTGCTGCCGCTGGCGACTGTTAATGCCGAAGATTCGGTAGAGCCAAGCGGCTACACGCCGGTGTCCGGTGAGAGTTTCTTTCTGCTCGCCGACAGCAGTTTCGCTGCCGACGAACAGGCGATGGTGCGCCTCGAAGCACCGGGTCGTGACTACCGTCGTTTCCGCATGGAACCGTACGGCGGCGCCGATATTCGCGTGTACCGCATCGACAAGCCGCTGGACTTCCTCAAGCGCCAGAAGAACCTGCACCGCGTGGTCAGCGACGGTCAGTTCAAGGGCGAAGGCTTGTCCAACACCCTCGCGTATCTGTGGGACAACTGGTACCGCAAATCCCGTCGGGTGATGCAGCGTGCGTTCTCCTATGAATCGCGCAAACAGGTCACCGAGGAAGTGCCGGAACTGAAGATGGGCAATGCCATCGCCGCGCCGACGCCATACGACGCACAGCCGCAATTCGCGCTGATTCCGGGTTTGCCAGTGGTCAGCCAGTTCCGTTATCCGCTGTGGCAGGCCAAGCCGATTCAACCGCCGGCCGGGGTCAATCTGGCCGGCTCTTCCAGTGACTTCGTCAGCGTCGCGCCGGGCAACGTTTACATCCCGCTGGGCAATCTGAAGCCGGGTCTGTACCTGGTCGAAGCGCTGATCGGCAAGTACCGCGCCACCACTATGGTGTTCGTCTCCAACACCGTGGCGGTCAGCAAGATTGCCGGTGATGAGTTGCTGGTCTGGGCCGCGCGCAAACACGAAGGCAGTTCGGTACCGAAGGTCAATGTGCTGTGGACCGACGGCCTCGGCGTGATGAGCAGCGGTGCCACCGATGCCGATGGTTTGCTGCGTCTGAAACACGTCAGTCCTGAGCGTTCGTTCGTGATCGGCGAGGACGAGGAGGGCGGTGTATTCGTCTCCGAGAACTTCTATTACGACAGCGAAATCTACGACACCAAACTCTACGCTTTCACCGACCGACCGCTGTATCGCCCGGGGGATTGGGTGTCGCTGAAGATTGTCGGTCGCGAGTTCAAGAACGCGCGGGACTCGGTGCTGCCGGGCGCGGCGGATGTCACCGTCAGCGTGCTCGATGCCACCGGCACCGAGCTGCAACACCTCGATCTGAAACTCGATTCGAAGGCCGGTACTCAGGGCCGTTTCCAGTTGCCGGATAACGCGGTGGCCGGTGGTTACGAGATTCGTTTCAACTACAAGGATCAGGCCTACAGCAGCGCCTTCCGTGTCGCCGAATACATCAAGCCGCACTTCGAGATCTCGCTGAACCTGGCCAAACAGGATTACCGCACCGGCGAACCGGTCAAAGGCAGTCTGGTGCTGCTGTACCCGGACGGCAAACCGGTGGCCAACGCCAAACTGACCCTCAGTCTGCGTGCCCAGCAACTGTCGATGGTCGACAACGAGCTGCAATACCTCGGGCAATTCCCGGTGGAACTGACTAGCACCGAACTGACCACTGACGGCAAAGGCAACGCAACCCTCGACCTGCCGGCGGCGGACAAACCGAGCCGTTACATGCTCACCGTGTTCGCCAGCGACGGCGCGGCGTATCGGGTCAAGACCACCAAGGAAATCCTCATCGACCGCGGCGCCGCGAGCTTCCGTCTGAGTGCGCCGCAACGCTTCAGTGCGGTCAACGACAAGGTTGCGTTCAGCTACGCCAATGAGGGCAGCACCGAGCAAAGCAAAGCGGTCACGCCGAGCAGCTATAGCTGGGTTCGTCTCGAAGATCAGAGCACCGGCGAAGGCAAACTCGCCGCGACTGACAAAGGCTTCAGCCTGGCGTTCGAACGTCCGGGTACTTACAACCTGACCTTGAAGGATCAGCACGGTCGCGTCCTCGGTGCCACAGGGCATTCGGTTACCGGCGACGGCGTCAAAGCCGTGCCGGGCACCGTGGAAATCGTCCTCGACAAACCTGAATACAAGGCTGGCGATGAAGCGCTGGCACTGATCACATTCCCGGAACCGGTCAGCGATGCCTTATTGTCGCTGGAGCGCGACAAGGTCGAAGCCACCGCGCTGCTGGCCAAGGGCGGCGACTGGCTGAAGCTGGAAAAACTCAGCGACACCCAATACCGCGCGCGCATCCCGGTGAAGGACAACTTCGCGCCGAACCTGACCTTTTCCGTGCTCTACACCAAGGGCGGGCAGTACAGCTTCCAGAACGCCGGGATCAAGGTCGTTGCGCCGCAAATCGACGTGGCGATCAGCACCGACAAAGCGGTGTATCAACCGGGCGATACCGTGACGGTTGACCTGACCACGCAGTTCGCTGGCAAAGCGGTACCGGCGCACGTGACCGTCAGCGTCGTCGATGAAATGGTCTACGCGCTGCAACCGGAAGTTGCGCCGACCATCGACCAGTTCTTCTACCACCCGCGTCGTAACAATGTGCGCACCAGCGCCAGCCTGTCGTTCATCAGTTACGACGTGGCGTTGCCGGGCAGCCCCGGTGCGCCGGGCAAGGCCAACCGCAGCGAACGTGGGGTGAAAGTGCTGGAGCGGCCGCGTCGTGAAGACGTCGACACCGCCGCGTGGCAGCCGGAATTGCTGACCGGCGCCGACGGCAAAACCCGTTTCACCTTCAAGATGCCGGACTCGCTGACCCGCTGGCGCATCACCGCGCGAGCGATTGCCGATGACGGTCAGGTCGGGCAGAAGAAACAGTTCGTCCGTTCGGAAAAACCGCTGTACCTGAAGTGGAGCGGCCCGAGCAAATTCCGCAAGGGCGACCAGCCGCAACTCGGTGTGTTCGCTTTCAGTCAGGCCGAAAAACCGGTCAAGGCTGAACTGGTCACTCACTACGCTGGCACCGAACAACGCCTGCCGGTGACCCTGAACAACGGCATCAACTACCTGCCACTGCCGGCGTTCGCGTTGGCCTCCGGTGAGTGGACGGCGGAACTGGTGCAGGACGGCAAAACCGCTGATGCTTTGGCCGTGCGCCTGAGCGCGACCGGTGATGGCTGGCAAGTGACACAGACGCAGAGTCTCGATGTAGCCAGCGGCGACACTCCACTGAGTCTGCCGGCAGACGCGACCGACATTCGCCTGCGTCTGGATGACAGCCCGCAAGCGTTGTTCCGTTCCGCGCTCGACGATCTGCTCAGCTATCCATACGGCGGCGTCGAGCAGACGGCCAGCCGTTTACTGCCGCTGAGCATCGCCTATCCATCACTGGCATCGAGCCCGCAGATCCGCGATCGCTTGCGCCTGATCATGCAAAACAGCCGTCTGCGTCTGGTGCAAATGGCCGGGCCATCGGCGAGCTTCACCTGGTGGGGCTACGACGGTGAGCCCGATGCGTTCCTCACTGCTTACGCCTATTACGCCGACTGGAACGCCAGCCAGGTACTGGATCTGACGCTGCCGCCGGAGCACTGGCAGCGGGTGTTGGAGGTGTACGCCAAGCAGGCGCCGAACACGCCGTTGTTGCAGCGGGCGCTGATTCTGTCGTTCGCCAAACAGATGCATTTGCCGGTCAGCACCTTGCTCAGCGGTTTGATGGACGATCTGGCCAAGGCCGGGGAAGGCAGTGCCGAAACGCTGATGGACGATGGCGCAGAAAGTCTGGTGATGAGCGATCCGGATTCGGCGCTGGGTCTGGCGGCGGCGCGGGTCTTGACCGCATCGCTGGCGACTCAGTCGAAGGTTACGTTGCCGGATGCGTTCAATCGTCAAGTTGGCTCGGCGCAACAGCGTCTATCGGTCAGTTCGCAGCCGTTTGCCGAAGCGCTGAATCTGTCGCTGCAAGCGTTCGATCAGGCTCGTGCACAGGCTCTGCTGCAGCGGCTGCTACCACAGCAATCGACCCTTGAACGCGCACTTGCCCTGACCTGGCTGCAACGCAGCATCGCCCAAGCGTCGCCGACCATTGCGCTGACCCCGGGCGAAGGCTGGAAGAAAAATTACGGCGCAACCGGTGAGATGTACTGGACGTGGCAGGGCGCGACCCCGGTGCCGAGCGTGTTGATGGTGTCCGGGACTCAGGAGCGTCCGCTGCGTGCGGCGCTGAGCTTCCAGACCCAGCAACCGGCGGTCGATCCAATGGCTGTGACCATCACCCGTCGCCTGTCGCGACTGGTGCCGGGCGATGAAGCATTCACTTTCAAA
Source organism: Pseudomonas sp. FP2196 (assembly GCF_030687715.1). Lineage (GTDB taxonomy): Bacteria > Pseudomonadota > Gammaproteobacteria > Pseudomonadales > Pseudomonadaceae > Aquipseudomonas. The sequence continues at coordinate 5,447,839 of NZ_CP117445.1, read as the reverse complement.
CTGGAGCCGGTCGGGACTAAACCGCTGTCCAGTGACAGCCTGTATCTGGACGAAGTGATCCTCACCAGCAAAGCGCCGAAACCGCTGCGCTACGGCATGCTCGAAGTGCCGCTGCCACCGGGCGCCGATGTCGAACGCACCACGTGGGGCATCAAGTTGCAGGGCAAGGACGGCACCGAGCCGACCGCGCTGGAGAAGGCACGCTTCGAGCCGGGGCAACTGACTTACGCGGTGCCGGTGGATGCGCTGAGCGGCGAATTGCGTCTGCGCCATCTGGTGCGCTTCTCGCAGAAGGGCCAGTTCAGCCTGCCGCCGGTGCGCTTCACTCAGGTCTACGCGCCGCAGCATCAGGCCCAGGAAGCGAAAGCCGCCCTCGGTCAGGTCACGGTCAACTGACATGACCCGGCCGCTGCTGTGGCTGCTGTTGTGGGTGATTCCTGCGCTGGCAACGGCGCAGGATGAGTCTTTGCGCGTGGCCTACAAGGGTGAATTGTTATCGTTGAGCCAGACGCAACTGATCGCTCGCGAGCCGTTGCCGCCTTCGCTGGATGCGCCGCTGGGCAGTCTGTGGAAGCTGTTTGTTTACGCCTGGCTGGTGGATACCGGCGCTCGCGAACCTGCTTACGAATGTCGTGGACAGTCGAAAGAGGAAGTCTATTGCTGCTCGGCGGGCGGCAAGATCGAGCGCGATCAGGCGTTGGTGAAATCCTGCGGGTTGTATTTTGAACCTGCCCGATTAGGCATTACCGCTACCGATTGGAGAACTTACTGGCAGGCGCGGCAAGCGCCGACGTGGTTGCTGGATTTGCCGTCGGTGCAACCGGCCACGCGGGTTTCTGTGGCTGACTTGCTGAAGGTTTTGTCTTCGCTGCCAGCTCAAGATCAGATGCGCCGTGTGCTGCTCGACGTGGTGTTGAACGCCGCCGATGGCAATGTCGTCGGTGAACTGGGCGCTCGCCTGCGGGTAAAAACCTGGAGCTGGCTCGGCGATCAGGATCCGCAATCACGGCAGGGCGGATTTGCCGGTTGGACGGTGGACGGTTCACCGGTTTGGGCAGGTGGGCGCGGCACCAGTCAGATGGTTTTACGACATTACGGTGCAGCGTTGGCGACGGTGTTACCGACCGCTTGGCCAACAGAGGCTGGGCGTTGTGTTGAGGTCGGACTGTTCTCACGCTATCCGGTTGTGCGGGTTTCGACTGGCGAGCGCGTGGTGACGTCTGGCCCGTTGCAGGGCGACTACCGCGTCGACTTCGCCAACGGCAATGCGCTGGATATCCACAGCGACGGCGAACTGTTTCTGCTCAACGACAAACTGGTCGCAAGGCTTGATCGCGAACAATACGTCGCCCGGGTTTTGGAGCGCGAAGCCAAACCGGAACCCGCCGAAGCCGCCAAGGCATTGGCCGTGGCGATCCGCACCTACCTGCTGCAAAACGCCACGCGCAACGGCGATTGCCTGAGCATCGACGACAGTAGCAATCGCCAGCGCGTCGCGCCGCGTCCTGCTTCGCCCGAATCTCGCAACATCGCCGCATGGACGGCGGATCTGGTCCTGGCCGGCAGCACCGTCACCTATCACTCCGACCAACCCGGCCCGGACAAACTCGCCTGGCAGCAAGCCGTCGAACAAGCCAACGCCGGCCAACGCTACGACGCGATTCTGCTGCACGCCTATCCGCGCGCCAGCCTCAGCCGCTGGGACAACCCGGTCGCTTCCTGCGAAGGACTGCCCGCCGCGCAAGACTGGCTGCAGAAACAGCGACGCGGCTGGCGTCCGAAGCTGGAAAGCGAAACCGGCTACAACGAAGTCAGCACATTCGCGGTGTGCAAGCTCGCTTTCGGCCGACCCTTCGTCGACCGCGAACGCCAGCGCATCTACGTGCGTGGCGTGCTGACCTTGCAGGATCGCCTCGACCTGACCCACGAATATCTGCACCTGGCCTTTGAAGCACATCCCAACGGCCAGGATGAAACCTACATCGAAGGGCTCGCCCGTCACCTCTTGCTGGAATAGACCATGACACTCCGTTATCCACAGGTCTTGCTGTTGCTCTGCACGTTGACCGCGGTCTCGCCGGCCATCGCCGCTGACAGCGTCAAACTCGACACCCCGGTCGGCGGCTGGCGCAGCGGCGCGCCCGAAGGCGAGGGCGAAAGCTTCCGCCAGACCGTCAACTACCCAGCCTCATCGGTGAACACCCCGATCGGCCAGGCCAACACCGCACGCATCAGCGGCGAAATCAAAGCCACACCCAAAAGCAAAGAGCCCGGCCGACTGATCGTCAACGGCGTCAGCATGCCGCTGAAAATCGACGACAGCGGCCGCTTCGACCGCCCGTTTTCTTTCCCCAACGGCAGCAACAGCGTTGAAGTGCGCAGCCCCGACGGCAAGCAACGCCACCGTACCCAATTCCTCAACACCAGCGGCGGCGCCACCCCGGCCAAACTGCGCGTCCTGCTGGCCTGGGACAGCGACGGCACCGACCTCGACCTGCACCTCGTCACCCCTGACGGCGCGCACATCTGGTACGGCAACCGTACCGCCGCCAACGGCGCCGCTCTCGACGTCGACGTCACCACCGGCTACGGCCCGGAAATCTTCGCCATGCCGGCGCCGATCAAGGGGCAGTATCTGGTGTATGTGAATTACTTTGGTGGGGGTTATCGCAGTGATGAAGATGGCGAAGCCGATGCGGTGCAGGCGCTGACGACGGCGCAGGTGACGGTGATTACCGAAGAAGGCACGCCGAGCGAGAAGATGGAGACTTTTTTGATCCCGATGCGGACGGCGGGGGAGTTGACGTTGGTGAAGTCGTTTAGTTATCCGTGAGGGAATTGGGCTGCGGGTTGCTGCCCAATTATCCTGTCATCACTCAGGCCGCTAATTCAGGTCGGAAACTGCTGGAGGTCAGGCGCTTGAGCGCAATTTCAAGAGCTTGATCATCGAACAGTTTGCTCTTGCGAGCCGCAGCTCCGGTGCCACCGTCCCACTGCTTTAATGCATCGCGCACGGCAGGAACAGTCGCAGATACCCCTTCCTGGCTCAACAGCCAATCAACCGTGGCCAATAGCTCCATACCGAATGGCGATTCAAAACCGTCAATCAATTGGGCCGTGCGCTCCAAGGCTTGCGAGTATTCCTTGGCCTCGGTCTTGAGATACGTCTGCAAAAACGCTTTGCGCTCTTGATCAAACCAGATCACGTCACTAATGCCAGCGTCGCTGATGCGCTTGTCACAATGCAGATAGCTGCCATCAAGGTTATCAAGCAGGTGTTCCAGGCGGTTGGCGTATGGGCCATATTTATGTGCAACGAACTTCAGGTTCAGAGGGTTCTCGGTACCCGGCAATTGCTCGATAGCACGTTCGAGAAACCAGGCCAGCTTCTGGATCTCCAGCAGACTGCACTCCATGCCTAAAACCCAGTAGCGACGAACCAGTTCGGCGATAAGAGCGCGGGCTGGCGTGAGCTTTTCTACGCCCGAACGTTTGGCGACGTTCAGATACTGATTCGAGGGCTCGAATACCAAGACATCTGCGTCCAGGTCACCCAACACTTCGACAATTTGCTCACGGACTTCAGGCCACTTCAAACCGCCGTTACCAGCACCCAGAGGCGGGACGGCGACAGATTTCACGTCGTTCTCTAGCAGAAACCTACGTAGATCATGCAAGCCTTCAGTTATCCACGCCATTTGCGACGGAGAACGCCAATGGCGTTTGGTTGGGAAGTTCACGATCCAGCGAGGGCCATCGAGTTCATTGGTGGCCGTCACGTGCATCTTGCCGGTTTCTACTTCCTTCGCCTTACACGCTGCTGCATAGAGACGGTAATTCTGCGCGAAGCGTTCTTTGAACATCAATGCGATGCCCTTGCCCATCACGCCCACGGTATTCACCGTGTTGACGAGGGCTTCGGTTTTGGCTTCCAGCAGGTTGCCTTGGGTGAATCTGATCATTGGAAATACCATTTGGGGCGCGCATGGACAGTCAGCGTCAGGCCTCTAGCGGCGACGTCTGCTTCTATGCGTGCTTTCATTGCATCGGTGTGGCACATGATGCCCAGTAGCCCCGTAATCGGTAGGTGATGGTGGACCAGCGCCTCAGCCTGATAACGCTCCATTTTGCGAGGATCATCAGGATCGCGCTTGAAGTCGCGCCGTTGAAGGATAGACCAATCGATCTGGTCGAGATTCGCCAGATCGCTGTAATAGTTTGTCCAACTCGGATAGGCGTGCGCGTTTGTGAAGACAAACGGTAGGCCGAGCTCTTCAACGCGATACAGGCTTGAGACCAGAATCACGATCTCGTCATTGCTGCGCTGCTGAACACTCCACCCAGAGTGAATGTTCTGCATCATCACCGAGAAGGGCGTGAAATAGAAGGGCACGTAGTCGGCCAAAACACCTTCGGGTGCGATAGGCACCTGACGGGAACGACGCTTGTCGATCAAGTCGACGTTACCGATATTCACGTACTGAGGTGCCTGTGCTTCCGAGTTTGCGCAATGCAGACCGTTGTCCAGAATCCAGGGCAGGTTATCGCGATGGACGATACGCCAAATCAGCGCTTTCTCTGGATTCAGGCTGGTGTAGTTCATTAATAAAACATTCTCTGGTTCACACTGGTTTGCACATTAACATCGGCTGCCTTCAACTTAGCCAAGCAAAGTGCTTCGACTTCCTCGCTTGGAGTGAAGATGTTGAAGAAAATTTCAGGTTTAACAACCCCTGGCGCGAGACATTCGGCCATGCAGATGCTTTTGCAATGTGGATCAAGATATTCCCGACTGCTCATGACATCCCACTCGATGGCTTCGAAACCTTTTTCATATTCGAGTAGCTGTATCGAGTCGCCTGCTAAAGGGTGTCGGGGAATGACTTTCCAGCCGTTTTGCTTGGCAATAGATCTGTAAACAGAAATCAGCACAAACTGGGTGTCAGGCCTGCTACGCTGGACGCTTCCGTCAAATGGGTTTTTCGCAAACCAGTGGAAGGGGACGTAATGATCAAGCTGCAGAACTTGTCGTTTTTTCAGGATGTCCACATCCGCGACATCTTTGAAACCAGAGAGACCTGCACGAGGTTTAAGGCCTTCCTTGAAAATGCCATCCAGGTTTTCAACCGAAGTGAGGTGGTAAAGAAGCTTCTGATCCTTGATGCTTTTAACGTCCGACATAGTGGTCTCCTTGACCTGCACATCAACCTAAACTGGATTCAGTTCCGGCCTTGCCCCGCGCTGATGTAACCCTCGATCCGTGGGGGTTGGTAGAACAGTCATTGTGATTCTGATGTGCTATCACTTTTGACCACAAGCCCAATGTGGAAATGGGTTAGCAGGGTCAAGCAGCAAAACTCCTGAACTCATTCCTCATCAAAGTAATCGCGATCCAGCGTCGGCAACCGCAACAAACGCGATGTCACGCCCACCTCATGATCCATCATCAGATGCACCAGCCGCGTGCCGTCTACCAACACAATCCCGTCCACCGATTTGGCGAAGTCGACAGCGTGCGCTGTGAAGCCGGACGTAGTGATGAAAACGCCGCGCTTGGCTTTTTGCCCCGCGAGCGCTCCGTAGAACGCCTGCAGTTCAGGGCGGCCAACCGTGTTCTGCCAACGCTTGGCCTGAACGTAAACCTTCTCCAGCCCCAATTTATCGAGCGAGATAATGCCGTCGATGCCGGCATCACCGGAACCGCCGACACGTTGCAGATCATTGCGACTGGCGCCGTAACCCAGGCGATGAAGCACATCCAGCACGATCACTTCGAAGCGGTTGGGGCTGACTTGCAGCAAGTTATCCAAAAGGTCGGCCGCCGTGGCATCGCGCAATTCTTTTAGCGCTCGCTCAAGTCGGTCGTCCGGGCTTTCTGTGGCAGAGGCCAGATCTGGCTCCACATTTGGTTGGTCATCCAGTGGCTCGGCATCAGGCGCGACTTTCAGCTTCACATTCATGTAGCCGATTGCTAAATGCTCCACGTCCTTGGCCGACAGTGGAAATGCATGCTCCTTGGCGTACTGCGCGCCTGCATCGGTCAATTTCCAATACCCGCGTTTGGCACTGCTCGAAAGACCGGCACGCTTGAGACGATCGTGCGCCCAGCCTGATCGGTTCTTGTAGGTGAACTGCCCACTCGCGAGCTGTTCTTCACGCTGTGCCTCGGTCAGTTGCATCGTTTTTGCTGCGGCTTCGTGGGCGTCCCGTGCGGGTACACCTTCAGATTTGGAGGCGAGAAACCGCAGGATCGGTTCGATGAACTGATCGTAGGTTGGAACAGACATGGGCGCATCCCTGTGCTGATGGGTGTTTTTGAACTGACCGGTGGGCGAGTATAAATTAACGCTCGCTGAGGATGCCTTCGAGAGTTAGTGCTGGTGCCGTGAAAACGTAAGCCGCTGTTTCATGGCTCTATCATGTGTCGAGCGGCTGACCTGGGCACTTTCCAGCAGGCATTAAAAAGCCGGCTTGTGGGCGGCGTTATTGTTTGGTTTTGGCCTTATTTTACTGTGTTTTTTGGCAAGGTGACATTTTGTCCCCCCATTTGTCCCCCCATTGACGCTGTGCGTAACACCTGTTGGTCAGCTCGCAGGTATGAGTATTTGAGTAGGCATCTGGACGATACATTTCCTTGATCCAGAAATCAGGACGATGGTACTCACATTCAATAATGTGAGCACCATTCTAACCTCATTGGCGGATAGGACTTGCTTCACAAGGCCGGACGCCTACTCACTGTCTTGGCTTGCGTTCGCCAAGCAGAAAACTCCCGTGATGAGCGGTCCTTGGCGCATCTATAATCGTCCCATGTAACCAGCTGGCGCGCCTTTTTTCTCGGTTGGGATGCTAGCTTTCTTGGTATTTTTAAACGCAGTCAAATCTACCTCGAAGATACTAATAACTGCCTGATTGTTGCCGTGTACGTGTGCAATCTGTCTTTCATGATGTGCCTTGTAGGGAGCCTGGGCATTGGAGCCGCCAAATTGGCCGGTGTTCGCGAGCATAATTGGCTGATACATATGAAATTGCAGAGCTGTCGTCATGGTATCGAAGGTGCCAATGTCTTTGTTCAAGGCTGCGATAACAAAGCCATCACTGATGTCGCGCATATCCGCAGCAAGTTTGAGGTCGGTAGCGTCATAGCAAACCGCTCCCGTGATATTCGCTTTGTCACCTGATTTATCCGTAAGCTCCACTATTACCTGATATGGACGATGGCCCTCAACGCCGGCTGATAGCTCCCATGGAATACCGTGCTGTTTGCCCTGATAGGCCCGGATGATTTGTCTGCCTGTCACGCTTTCCTGACGTAGAAGCCACACAGCACGGTTAATTGGCTTTTTCAGGTAGGGATGCTCTACAAAGGTCTGGCCTGCAAAAATTATTGCTCCGGTGCTATCTGAAAGCCGTTCAAGTAGCCACATGTCATCGGGATGAATAGCTAGTTCAGGAAAGACAATCAGATCCAATTGGTTTTTCTTCTGCAGGGAAGCCTTGCGATTCGCATAACGACTTGCAGTGAGTTGTTGTCCTAGCAGTCGGCACATAGCAGCGAGGTGTGCTCGATGCCTGGATCTGTAAGCCGTGGTCCACATCAAAGGGTCGGCGTTAGAGAAGTCAGTGTCACGGGGCAGCAGTGTTTGTACCAGTGCAACTTTGAATTCTCGCAAGTTGGTGCCTGTAGAGCGGTCTACTGGCAACAGGTATCCTGGAAGATTGGACTGTCTGCCGTATATGCGGCTTTGCGTAGCTAAACGCTCTTTAAAAAGCCTGAGTAAATCTCCCGGTCGACGCATGTCGGAGAATGCATCGCCTTCACTTCGCTTGATCTCAAGACCAGGCCACTGCAAAAGACGCATCACCAATTCATTTAGCCACGGCGATATGGGAGTTGGTTCTTCACCTAAACCGCCACTAAGCGGCATCAGGCCCATACGACGCTTGTACCAACTACTTTGAAGGCCGCGATAACGGTCAAATACTTCCTCGCGTTGAGGGTAAAACCTTGTAGTAAAATCATCTTCTCCAATGATGGCGGAGCGCAAGAGTCGGCCTAAGCGATAGGCCCATGCCATTTCTTCTAAGCACCAAGAAGGCGTTAAATTCCATGGGTGTGCGACCTTGCTCGGCGATTTTACAGTCAGAATCAGTTTAATATCCGGATGCTGAATCTTGCTCCAATCACTACACTCGACCGATAGCGAATTCAAACACAGTCCGTCTTGATCCAGCCAACTGGAATGTTCTGCCTTCAGGAGCTCTGCTCCTAGCTTTAGTAATGCATTTTCCTGAACAAACGGGTTCTCAGGATGGCTAACGACTGAATACAGAGAACGTTTACCGCTTGGCCAATCATGCAGTCGCTCCGATGCTTCCTGAGCGGGGCCGAACGTGCAATAGCTGTCCAAATGCTCCAACCATTTCGCGCTCTCATTGTTTTTCCACCCATCGTGCATTTCGCTTAACACTGCTGGTTCAATCATCGCGATGTCATCAATCAACGCATTGGCCGTTTTGGTCGGTAGGCTCTGCAACCAATTTCCCAGCCATATAACAAACGTGTCGCGTTTCCCGCTAATTCGCATCGCAAGTAAGCCAGCAGTCAGGGTTGCATGCGTTTTAGTAGTAGGGGGAGGAACTAGACGCAGAGCATCATGAAGAGCGCGATAGGATGCCAATTGACGCCCTGGCAGCAGGGTCGTCGGATGCTGCATGACGGCAAGAAACAGCGCCGCTTGTTGGTGAAGGTACCAAGGGAGGCTCTTATCTCCAACCGTCTCCAAGGCCGCCTGCAGCAATGTTCTTCGGTATCCGTAGATATCGGCCGACTCAGGATAGCTTTCTGGGCGATGCAAACCCGTTTCTACCGCTCCAGCTCGAAAGAGATCTGAAAGTACAAATATGGCGACGGCTTTCTCTGGTGTTGGCGTCTTGAGTTTTAACTTAAGTTTTAAAGCTTGGAGAACAGGGTTTAGTAGTTCTGATGAAGGGAATATATCGAGCCCGCAGCGCAGTACACTGGTTAGAGCTGGATTGCGCGACCAGCATGCGATTAGCTTCCGAGCTATCGTTTCCATTTCATGATCAAGCGCTTGCCGCTCACTGACATCTACATTGGTCAGCGCATCCTCAGCAGGTAACTCAGGATCTGCCATGCTGCGACGCATACGCAGAACTTGGCGCAGTCGGTTAGCTGCAAATCGTTTAACGGTGTCGTCTCGCACATCTGCTTGAGGCAGCGAAATACGTGCCAGTGCCAGAGGGTTTTCGTCGACATCGCTGGAATCGTTAATAGCGTCTGCTAACCAAAGTAAATGATCTAGGCTTCCTGTGGCTTGCAGTAAAGTGGCAGGATCAGGCGCAGTGCTTATTTGCCCATTTACGCCTCGCATAAAACGAGATGTACTTCCCTGAACCGCAAAGTCTTCCCAAGCTACGGCTTCCGATTTTTCTCTCTTAGTATTCAGTTTGTTGTTTATGTAACAGTGTCCCAAGATAATATTTACATATTCGCTCATCTCTCCTGCGAGAGTGTCAAGCGATAACTCCTGCGCGATTTCGTTTGGTATGGCGATTACAAGCCGCATATCGTCCACATAACGGCAATAGTCTAGGAGTCTGAAAGGCGTTCGAATATTATTTATGCGTTTTTCAGTGCCTACACGTACTTTCCTCATCATCAGCTTATCGAATTTGTGCATATAGGCATTCGCCAAGAAGCCGCTCGCTACCAACCCTTGGGGCAAACCAAGCTTAAGATCATTGTTCTTCTTCCTATCAGTATCGCTCCACTGCCACTGTACTATTTTTCTTACGGCGCTCCAGAAGGGCTTGGCCTCGTCAATGGAGTAAGGGATGGAAAACTCTTCGGCATAACGCCGGTAAAGCACACTTGCGCGCTTTACAACGGCGGCTTGATCAATGCAGTCATAGAACTTGGCAAGGTCGAGTTTCACTACATATAGGCGTTCGTCTTGCAAACTTGGTAGCGCTTCTCGGCAAACTTCCGCAGGGCGTTCTAAAAAGCGTTCATAGTCGGTAAAAAACTGTGAGTAAACGGTTGCATTGCCCCATCGAAAACGCGCATGTTGCTTGCTGCTGGACTCTTTTATCCAATCACAGAATAGCCGATTGCCGTAGCTGCACACTTGCTGCCTTGCTTGCGCTGTACTGATGTAACTCGATGGATCAGTATTGCCTTGTGACGTTTCTACTGCATCTGCCAGACAAAGCATGACAGCAGACGTCATAACCTGTTCGCGAATGGATACATGAGCAAGTGGGCGCAATTCAGGGTGGTTTTTCGCCGCCCCGTCCTTCTGATCGATAGGTTTGAATTCCCATCCCCCTCCATCAGCTTTGGACGGGAAGTGCCACGCTCCATTTTTTGGTGCTTGTACCAAGCGAAGATCAGATGTGGAACTGTGATCTTCGCTGGATATCTGCAGTTGCCATTTTTTTAGGGTCTTCGGCAGAGATAGTGATACCTCCTCCAAGGCCAAAATGTCTGCATACCAGTTATGTCGACGAATGTAGGCATCAGTCTTCTTCCATGCTTGAGCCAGCACTGCCTCATCGGACAGCAACGCAAGAGAAGGTCCCAAACGCTCGTAACGTTTATCAATAATACTCATGCGATGGCCCGTGCTGGCAGATGATTGGTTCGCAGTTCGAGCCCCTTAGGCGCGCTATCAGGATGGACTGTCGAGTCAAACGGACGTTGTAAGTCCTTGTGATCAAGGTCGTTCGCAACGGTTGTAAGTGTTCTGCGGGAGCTTCGTACTGGAAGTAACATCTTGTTCATGACTTACTCGTCCTTTTAAATCAGTATCAGTGCAGCGTGGTGGCACTATGGGTGCGCAGCCGGCCAAAAGGTACATTGTTTGTCTTTGAGGGGATGTTTTCATCACTTGCGTATGATGAGAATCATTAATTTTTTATCATAAAATATTATCCCGATACGATCGTATTAGTCCTGCTAGCCGCTCTCCCGTTGCTTCTGCCTTTCTGGCGGATCCAACTTCGCATTCCCAGATAACGAATACTCTCCAGCCGGCTTCCTTCAAGAGACTTATGTTTTTCTCATCCCGAGCGACATTTTTCTCGAATTTTTCCACCCAAAATGCTGTATTGGTTTTAGGCGTAGTGGTAATGCTGCAGTTGGAGTGACGGTGCCAAAAGCATCCGTGGACGAAGACCACGGTCTTGTAGCGCGGAAACACAAGATCAGGCTTGCCGGGCAAGCCTGATCCATGCAAACGGTAACGCATTCCGAGACGATGCAATACTTTGCGCAGAGCTATTTCTGGGCGAGTATTACTTCCCTTGATTCGGGCCATCCTTTCTGACCGCTCTTTAGGAGAAAGGAAGTCGGTCATACTCGGAGCCCATGTGTAGTGCTCTTACGTAGGGCTATCATTTCCCTCCTTGATCAGTTCATAGAAGGGAAGCCCATGAATCACTTCTCCTGAAACATCGAATGATTTATAGAGGCAGTGATGGTTAGGTAAAGTCTTCACGCGCTCTGAAAGCTCCGCCAAATCTGACGTAAATCCAAGAACTCCCAGCTCAGCAGGAGTGATGTTCGGCACTTTGTGGATGAACCAGGATAGTAATGGTGTCCTGTAATCGGTCGCCCCGGCCTTAAAGTGCTTAAGGAACTGCGATGCAAGTATCACGCCGGTACCGAATTCCCGCCCCTCTAGCAGGATTTTCCGTAGTACGTCGAATTCGTAGGGCATGATGTTGTGGGCCTCGTCTACCAATAGGTAGGAGTCAATCGCTCTGAGCTGGGGATCTTCGCCCAAGAAGGGACGCTTGATTGTCTTTTTCATGTTCTCGAAGAACATGTTCAAAAAGATAGCGACGAGCATGTTCTTGCTTCGGTCGTCCTGCCCCATGGCATTCAGAGATATAACAACGACACCATCAAAGAATTCATCGAACGGCTTTGTCCCTTCGGTGGCCCGTGTAAATATCTCCATGTCCACCAAGTCATCGATAATCGCCATTGGGGAGTCCGACTTCTCACCGAGTATCTCCCTGTACTCCGAGTGGATGTCGTATATCGTAGGTTGGCGGTCTTGAGCGTTTGCTGTCTCGTAGGCATTGCGGACAGCAGCTTTGAGTTTGTCCCGCTGTACAGGGCCTATGCCCGAATACACTTTGTCGAGCACATCAGCGAAAAATTTGAACCGATCTAGCCAGGGAGCCGTTGATTCTCCCATTCCGGTGGTGTCGAACAGATTAAGAGGGAGATGGTAGGGCTTCACTACTTTTGCCCCAGTAGCCTCTACGAAATCCTGGCTACTGAAATCGTTTTTATAGTCGAAGATCAAGAAGCGTGGTTTGATCCCGCGGTTTGCATCACTGGCCCTGGAGATCTGTAGGATGAGCGACTTGAGGAACTGAGTTTTACCCGTTCCAAGGTCACCTGCCACACCAATGTTCAATTGGTTGAGTCGAGTATCGGATATGTTAAGGCTTAGCTTTCTTGGCTCGAAACCATCGACTGTTTTGCCCACAGAAAGGACTATTCCTCCTCCTAACTCGCCAGAAGTTAAGGATGAGGCGGTGTCCATATTTGGTTTGTTGGACGATGTGTCTCCGTCGAGTGAGTGCGATAGATCGGTTTCTTTGGTTAGGGAGATTGATGGATCTGTCAAAGGTGCACTTTGCATCGGTAACTGACCGAATTCGATCAAACTGGCAACCGGAGTTGATTGCGGAGGCAGCAGCTCCCAATCTCCCACTTTGGCACGCACGGCGTCGTAGAACGACTGTGAATCATTGCCGATTACGATACGACCTGCGTCCTTGCTTGAAATGACAATCGTCTCTTCGAAATTGTCGCCGTCACGATCGAGTGGGCCGCTCAAAGTGGATTCGTCCACGACGATAAGTCGCCCTCTCAAATCGATGCTTGGTTTCGAGCCTGGGTCGAGAATCGCTGCTGCGATTTGCTCATGGTAGCCTGCCCAACGAGTAGCTTGTCCTTCTACTGCTTGATGCTGACTGTAGACTCGTAAACCAAAACCAATCATCGATAGTAGGAGATGCTGGTAGGTCAGGCTCCATGCCACAGACTTGCTTGCGCGTACCTCGATGGCCTGTAAAAGTGTCGAGAGTGCTCTGGCTTGTGAAAGGGCGTCGACGGCTTCGGAGGCACCAAGCACTGTTCCCTGACGGCACTTGACCTCTATAGGGGTCAGATGCAACTGGACTTTGTCGTTAGAGATCCTCACGCCAATGACAAGTAAGTCGGGACGTGAGAGAGAAGTATCTTTACGCTCCTTGCCAAGGGAGCGTGCAAGGTCGGCAAGATACCCCCTGAACGGATCGACAGGAACAATAAGTGCGATCGTAGATTCGTCAGACGAACCGGCGAGAACTGGTAATAAGCTGTTCAGGTTTCCTTCTACGCGGAACTGGTCTTGAAGTAGTCGGACAGCAAGGAAGAGGCCAAGGTCGCCTGTGGCTCCTGTATCATCTCCAGAGAGGCCGCGTACAGTTGGAATTCCTCTCCTCGCGACCTCTAGAAGAATCTGCTCGACCTTGGAATCGTCTAAGTTGTCGCACCCTGGAAGGGGCTTCAATACACGGCGCAACGCATCACGATCGGCTTGCTTGACCTGTGATAATAGGTAGTAACCGCTGGTATCGCCTGCACGATGGGAATAGGAAGGGAGGTCGTAGTCCCACAGGTATGTGCCTTTGATCCATCCACCCAAAAAACAGGCAGGATCAATTGCAGAAGACGAGACTGCAACATACCCGGCGCTATTTTGCGTAAGCATGTCGGATATTGCATGGACGCTAGGCGAGAACTGCAGTCCTATCGTGCTGTCCCTCATCCTTTCTACTTTAAGCATGCACGCTGACACTTTGTCGGCGAATGGGTCGCCGGACGGAGGCATCTGCAGGCCTTGGCGGGACTCACACAAAAAGGAGCTTTGAAGTTGACGCCTGACACGGTGCCTGATTAGCCCACCAGCGCCCATAGGTGAGAGCATGCCAACTTCATTGGATTCGGGCTCTGCTGAGTCCAATTGCGCGATGATGCCTAAATCTGGCTTGGCGCCAATCGGTTGCTTGTCGTACCACCGGACGTGGTTATCAGTGTCCTCTGATAGATTTGCGATCGTCGCTTGATCCGGCCTTCCCGAAGTCCTCGTGTCGAATACCTCAAGAATTTTCGCGCCGATACTTTGGTTCGAAAGATCCGTATCACCACTACCAAACCGCTTGGTGCACCAGTTGGTCAAACCTTCGTTGCAGGCATCAGTGGTGCCTGCTGCACTAGACACTACCAGGCTGATAATCGGCTTTGCGGCCAGAAGGCTAGTGACATCGTCTAGAGCACGGGAGACCTGTGCTGGACTAAATCCACTCGAGATCCCACCGACGGTTAAACCGAATGTGTTGTCAAATGGCGGGCGTTGGGTACGCGCAGGTAACTGGCCCAGGCGAGAGCCATTCCATAGTACTGACCAGTAGTCGGAGCTGCATTCCACAGACAGGAAGTCAATACGCTCTACGCCACTTGGGGACTGTAAGGAGATAGTTAGTAGGTCGGGAACGCAATCTGGGTCAAAAATGCTCGCCGCTGGGCAGGGCAAGAGTGAGTCACCTTCCACCTCATCCCACAAGACTTTCTGGGCAAGACAGTGCCATGCAAGACGTAATGGGTGAAGGGGCGAAAGGATGATGGCGTCTGGAGTTCTACTTAGAGTGCGTCCGTCTGGTTCTAGTGAGCAGACTGCAACAGCATCTATCCAGCATGCAATGTCTGGATCCGTATCGAGCCAGGACATATATGCGTCAAGGTAGGTTTCGACGAGTATGCAGAATTCCTCCTTCTCCGATAGCCAGGCTCCCAATGGCGCGGATTCGACAAGTCCCGACTGATCATCGCTGCCGCGTATGTACTTCGCAATCTCTTGACGAGTTTCCACGAAACCCTTTGGTGGTTGGAAGCTTGAGGCGTCAGGGCGAGGGTCAAAAAGGAAGCGACCTTGAGATAAAATCGGGCCATGAACTGCGTCCCAATCTGGAGGTGCCCATTTAGAAATATAGTCTTCTGCTATTACTATCGGTCTGAATGAGTTGGCTACGTTCTGCTCCTCGAGGATCCAAGATTGCAAGCTTGAGGCACGCGCATTCCGGTCCAGATGGACGACAGCCTTTGAATCAAATTTCTCAAGATGCCGGCGATTCTGTTTGATTAGGCGTTCAAACTCGCTTCTACAGCCTTCTTCCTTCGTCTCCTCGCAAGAAAGATATGCTCTGCAGATATAGGGAGAGGGATGTCCCAGGAGGCTAAATGTTATATCTAGTTGGTATTTTCCGTCAGCCTCTACTTCCAATAAATATTCGTTTTCACCAATTATGCGCGCATCGAAAGATTGCTGCTTCCCCTCCAGTTCAGTAGCGTCGTCGGGCATGCCTTCAACTTTGCCGATGACTGCCCCCGGAGATAGATGAATACGCAATTCATATCGCCCGGAACCAGGTAGCGAGAGTGATGTCTCCCAATGTCCTGCTGCAGTTTTCTTGCTTGGCTTTTTGGGGGGGACCAGTTTTGTTGCTAGCCTGCAGGTGACAAGAATTCCTGGCTTCCAGTTTATTAACGATATGACCCGAACATTTGCAGGTTTGCAGCCTTCAGAAGTAACTTTGTAAGTAATGGGGTTCTGGTGTGCGGGAGGTGCTAGATCCGTGTACTCGCTGACACCGCTAGGAGCTGTTGGTAATGAAATTGGCGCTCTTCCATATGAGCCGCCGGCCAACAGGAATTCTGCTGGTCGAAAGTTTTCATTCGTTGATACGGCTAGGTCGACTTTGTCTCGCACTATTGCAGGTAACTTCTTTGTTGCAGGAATAATACTATTTGTGCATTTGATGCTGATCTCTCCGACGGCTACATCGGGCTCGTCGGCAAGTAGGTCAGTCCACTGTTCTATGGTCAGCTGCTTCCACCAAGATGGCGGAGGAGAGAGCGTTAGGGTTTTCTCAGGCATATAAAAAGCTTGGGTAGCACGTTCGAAAGCAGTCGGAACGTCGCAGCTCACTTGGAGGTGGGCAAGCAATTCTCGCAGCGCTTGAGCTATTTCATCAGGGGCGCCTTGTGCCAGGCGCTCAATACCGGTTTTGAAGCCGTCAGCTAACTCATCTGCAATTTTATCTATGATTGAGAGTTGTGCCTTCGAAGAGATCCCATCACCTGCCATTGGTGGGAGACCGCAAGCTAGGGCAAGAGCCTTTTCAGGTGAAAGGTTTTGGACGGCCGCGTCTATCGAAAATATGCGGGATAGCATCCGCCACGAGGCGCTGTCGTTTGATAGCTCTGAATCCATCTCATCTACGGATTTAGCAGCTGCGTGAATTAACTCTTTTGCTTCCTCTCTTTGCGAATCTCCTATGCCTGCGAGGATGAGTGCCTCATTTACAGATTGCTGTACAAATCCGTCGTCCCACCATGCGCCAAGAGCCGAGCTCATGCCGAACACGTCGCTTGATGATTCGATCGAAAGATTGTTGTGCTGGCCTGCAGGAACTAAAGCTACAAAGCTTGAGTTGTTTGGGTCATTACGAACATCCAGCAAGTGATCATTGTCACAAAATCCGGATTCTCCGATCCGAAGTTTGTGGCCTTTAATTTGATCATTTGGGCGCTGGAGTAGTACTGGTAAGGTCACGGTATTACCGTCTATTCCAGACATGACTTCGATTCCCCCATCGCGAGCGAGCTCTTCGTAAACAAGCTCAAGAAGTTCGAGAGGGGGGCCGCGAAAAATCAATCGATACTCAAATTTTTTTCCGCTAAGACCTTGCGTCGCTCCAAGTGCTTTTTCCCGGACAACTGATGCAAGCCACTCTGCAAGTTTATTCATGTTCGCTTCCCTGAAGAATTTGACTTGTATGGAAAGGCGGCAACAGCAACATGCCGCTCTCGGCATCTGGGCTGTCGAGCACAAGACCGAGCATTCTTAATTGGTGCCCCAAGTCATTCCGGGCGATTTCGTGCTTGTCTACGGTGAGGCCATAGGCTTCGAGATGCAGGACTAGTTTTTGGATTGAACGAGGTCCGACCATTCCGGCGAGAGCGCAGTGCACCAGGGCAAGAACAGCTACTGGTCCAAGAGATACGATCCATGGGCTGGAGGAGCTGTTTCCTTTCTTTTTAAGGATGTATCCCTGATCGTACCCTCTGAGCAAAGGTACTGCAGTTTGGCGTTGTCCTAGCGCGTGCCTTGCGAACTCCAACAAGTTGGAGCCAATACCTTTCTTGCATAGCAAAGCCCGCGTCTCTTGTTCTCGTATATCGGTAATGATTTCAAGAGTGCCTATATTGAGGAGAGCGTCTCGATTTTTCTTGATATGCAAGCAAAGCATGGCAATACCTTTGCTTGATGCAATGTCTCCCTCGTACGGCGCACCTATCTGAGTGAGTGACCAGAGTAGCGCATTGATCCCCAGTCTCGCGTTTAAGTAGCTAGAAACCTTATCCTTGATGCCCTGAAGGGCTTTCCCTCCGTAAGCCATGTACTGGGGGGTATCAGGGAAAATTGCTTTCCTTATCTCTTGTTCATTCAGATTTATTCCAGTGCCTAGTACTGCTGACAGGCTGCTCCAGATTCTTGCATGAACGTCACAAAGCCAAGTCACATGAGATACCGCACCTAGGCGCAATACTGCCTCTAGCAAGCTGGTCCATTGCCTGCGGGTCATGGCGTTTTTCGCTTGCATGATAGCTTGGAGGTCTTTGACAAATCGTCTGGCGGGTAGGAAATGAATATCCTGAAAATCGAGGGGCGTTAGAGTCGTCGATTCACCATCTGGAATCGGCGCTAGTGCCCATATGTCTACATCTTGATTCCACGAAGATGTCTCCTGCTCAAGCCAGCGAGCGAAAAAATCGTCCCTGTCATTCACGCTCAGGGCTTCAAATAGGAGTTTCCAAAGCTGCTGAGCCGACTCCGCATCCTTTGACCCCAGGCAAACCATGCGGCGTATTAAGCTGCCAGCGGGCCAGGAGTTGCTACTCAGTCGAGCAGAACCGGAGAATAGTGATGTTCCTGGGACGAGAGGTGTGACCTGTACGAATCGCTTGGAAGACTGATTTGGGAGTTTGGGACTCTCCAAAATCCCATGCAGAACCGTATACCAGCTATCCACTGATAAAACCGCACCTGAGGGCTGCTTCTGATTTTTTTTCCGAAGTTTCTGGATCCGTTTATCTAAATCGCTTCCAGCTTGGGGGACGCTGCCTTCGCTAACTGCCGCAAAGCCTATAGTTCTATAGAGGGAGGAAAGTAATACCTCTGAACTTGCATATTCCGGAGCAGGGCTCATCGCTAGAGCCGACTTCTGATAAGTGCCGTGGGAGAATCTCCACGGCGCTTGTTTGAACTCCATAAGGCTCATACCACACCCTCCTTCTGCGCGACTAATCCATCCCATGAGCGAGCTATAACCGTGCCGTCCGCACCTACGCGAATTTTGGCGTGGTCGAGTAACTCTTCGTCGCGAACGATAGGGCCGGAAAGCCGAGCTTTTGTTGTATCTAACAGGGCCAATACAGTGCGTGGAAGTGATGCAGGGGATAGTCCTCTCTCCAGTTCCTTCACCGCCTTGAACAAGTCATAAGTAAGGGGGATCGGTTGAGCAGACTGAACGTTGCCAACTCCGAGGTAGCGAATTGGTGGTCGAGGACGGCCATTAGTATTCTGGGCTAGCATCTTAACCCTGCGCTGCTGAACTACTAATGTAGCCTGACGCTGTTTTGGGGGAAGTGGTTGCCCGAAGGTGGTAGTCAGAGACACCTCGAACTCGTGTCCCGTATTCAGAAGCCCCTTCACTTGTTGTTCTACTTCGTAAAGCTGGTGCTTGTCGTTTTCTTCAACGACCAGCTGGAAAGCTTGAAGTATCTGTACGTCTGCAACCACGGCTGTTCTGGTGCATATGCTTCGGCGAACTAGGCGGCAAGCAAAATCCCGGAGGACATGTTGAACACGGCTGGCCGCGACCGGTCTACCGCGTCTGAACATTGGCAAGGAAAGCGTGTCGTCTGCATCAGAAAGTCGCTTCAGTAGCTCAATCTCGTTTTTTGATAACACTTTATATTTACGGACGAACTCAATGCCGCCAGCCAAAGAGCGGCTGAATCGAATGTCAAGGTCACCCAGATTGATGGTGCTTTGCGTACTGACCGCAACCTCGTTGTCGGGACTCGCGAATGCAGGGTCCAAATGATCAACGAGGTCCTCCAGAAGAGGGGCAATTGTTGCTGGAAGGTAGTGTGTCTTACGCTCTGAAAGGAATTCAACGAGTCCCTTAAGAGCTCTCTGAAGAGCTCTCCCTTGCTCGGTGTCCAAAGCCTTATCCAGGCGTAGCTCCTGAATATCACGGCGGAGCGACGTAGCTACTCCCTTATCCCATTTATGGAACAAGGCATGCTGGTAGCTTGACGTCGCCAGATGAAAAATCGCGGTAAGTGCTTGTCTGGTTGGTTTTTTAGTCCCAGCCGCTTTCTGATCCAGTTCAATGAGACTTTCAGCCCATTGGCAAGGCGTTGATTGGTGCGATCGGCTTTCCGAGTCATGAACTACAGGATGATGGCCGGCCAACAAGTAAGAGGTTAGAGAGAACAAGTCACGGAAGCTCCAGCGCTTGCTGCTTGCGAGCTCATACCAGCGCAATATCTTCAGTAGTGCCGACCGTTGTTCCTCCCTCGCGAGGATACTCTGGCTAGTACAGAACGGGCATTTCTCGCCTGCTGGACATGTTCCCTTTGCAGGCCACATTTCGGATTCAGTAGCTTGGTCGAAGAGAATTTCCGCTGGTGCCAGGGTCATTCCATCAGGCTTTACTAGCAGGGACTCGGCGTCCATTGGCCAAACTGCGATAGAAGGGAACCCTTCAAGCGGCCAGCAAGAGGGGGCGTCGTACGCGAGACTTACAGCCCGGGTAATTGCTTCGAGGATTGCGCGCGGTTTTTCCAAATTGTTATCTAGCGCATGGATGAGCGCATCATCAAGCACACCGCGGTTGACGCAGCACAAATAAGCTTGGGAGGAAGGGCCATGCAGCAGCCTGTCGAGCTCTTGGATTAGGAGTGCAGGAGCAGTGCTCTCTTCGTTTCCAGCATTTGTAGATGCATCCTGAACTATGTCCAAATTCAGTTTGTTGTCAGAACTTGAAAGGCTCCCAGCATCGACGCTTACTATTCTCGGAACTTTAAAACCTGTAGACGGATGGAATGCTTTTGACAGCTCATTGATCAGCTGTCCGTTGCAGCCGAGGCTAGCATCCAACCAGCGTACAGTGGATTCGATCGCCTCGGTCTTTCCATTACCAGGCCCACCAACTAGAAGGACAATCCGTGGAATGTTTTCACCTTCTATCGGGAGTCTTTCGGTCCAGGCTTCTAGCCGGGACAGAAGATTTGTTCTTAGTAATTTTTCGTTCGGCTGGCCGCTATCATTGTCTAAAAGCCGCTTCACTCCCCCCGAGTGATGGCCGGCCCAGTCGACAAGGGCTGCGGGGTAGCGCGCCCCTTCCAGTTGGGTGCTATCCATTCCCCTCGACTCCTATGTTTTCAAGCTATGGCTAAGATTTCTTGTTCTGGCTTGGTGATTGTTTGTTGATTAGCTGTGGCCATGGCTTCTTTTAGTACCAACTTGATGGCTAGGCCAATGGCTCTTGCAAGGTAAGGAGGAACAGCGTTGCCTACCTGCGTGTAGCGCGGGCATTCCTTAGTACGTTGCTTTCCGCCCGTGGTGAATTTACCGCGGAACTGGAACCAGTCGGGAAACGACTGCAGGCGTGCAGACTCTCGGACGGTCAGTATCCTGGGCTCGCTGTAGTGGAGCACATCGTCGGGCAGCGTTGTAATTGTTGGTGCGGGATTTTCCTCGTGCATTAGGCAAATGCGGTGCTTCTTGAGGCCATATTTTTCCCTTTGGGCCAAGCTCATCAAGCCACCCCTAATGCATTCGGGGTCCTGAATGATCCTCATGAACCGTTCACTGATTTCGGGCTTGTGTTTTGCTAAGCGTACGCTGTCCATGGAATCGTCGCTCCCCTCGTGCATGAGCGCTTGGTAATGTGTCCGAGGCCCCTTATATGCGAGCTCTTCAAAGCCGATGCGAGAGGAGGGGTCAGTGCATGGTCTTTTCCCAGCGTGCTTTATTTCCAAATCAGAAATGGCCTCCGAAGCGCTGACAATTTCTGGAAGGCCAAGCTCCTGCAGTTGGTTCAGCCTTGCCTCCTCTAGGAGCTCGAAAGCTCTGTTAGCGCCGCCACGAAGATGGCAGGCGAGATCTTTCCGGATCCCGATTACGATTAGGCGTGGGCGCTTCTGGGGAACTCCGAAGAGTGAGGAGTCCACTATTTTACCGAGGACCTGATAGCCGACCCTGTCCAGGCTTTCGACAAGCTTGTCATAGTAGGAATGGGGCTTAACTTTCGTTAAGCCAAGTTCTTCTTTCCAAGATTTGGCTTTATGCGCGACCTTCATGCCCGGTACGTTTTCCAGGACAATGGCCGCTGGCTGAATAGCCTTGACCATTTCCACGTACTTCTCAAACAGTTGGTTTCGGGGGTCGGACTCTAGCCGCCTCCCTGCGAAGCTGAACCCTTGGCAGGGTGGGCCTCCTGCAAGTACATGCACTTTGCCCTTTAGCTCGGAGAGTTTAAGCGGGTGCTGTTCAAGAATTTCATCGATACCCCAGGCTTTTTGTTCCAGCCAATCGGGCCATTCGAATTGGGGTACGGGCACGTTACGCCCTTCGAGCAGGTTTGCCGAAAGGGTAGAAAATGCCATTTTATCGCGTTCGACGGCAAAAACGCCGTTTAGCCCTGCGAGCGATAGACCTAGAGATAGGCCTCCACAGCCCGCAAAAAGATCTGCGAACATAAAAGGTTGCCCGGGGGCGGGTAGTGGGGGGAGGGTTTCGAAATTTTTCATGGGCTCCTGCCCGGATACGGTCGTTTTCAGGGTAGGGAGCGTCTCGCGAAGCCCTTGGCTATCGCCTATATAGGCAGCAAGATGGTGGTCTTTTTTCGCCACTGTTGCTGGATGCTTACTCGGCATGCTGACTGGAGGTAGCTCGGTAGGCGTCGAGGGGGCAATAGTGAGGGATAATGGGTTGCCCCGCAAGCAAGCGTAATGGCTCGGGCCGCCTGACGGCTGGATTGGTTTGAGATTGTCCAATTCACTTATGTCTTTGAATTCATCCAGAAATATTCCGTCGGCTAAGCCTGGGGCTTCGCTTGGTGGTACCCACATATTGAGCTCCTTCAGCCGGTTTGAAACCCGAGTAATCTTTCCTCAGCGCAGCCCTGTGCTGGTCTAATCAGGAGCTAGCTGAGTGAGTGTATTGAAGAGTAAGCAGATAGATCCAGGTGTTTTGGAAGGCGCCGGTCTGTGGTGCTGTAATTATGTACAGTATTAGCCTTGGGGCGATTCGTACAGTCACGTTCGTCGACTGGTGCGGAGCTCCTTGATTTAAAGAGGCTCTGCATAGCAATACTCGCACCCCTTCGTCCGCGAAAGTGCCGCGCGGCAATTACTCCTGACGTTAGCGAGGAGCGCCTAACAAGGAAGAACGGCAGACCGCGCAGAAACAGAGCTCGGATTTTCGATCGGCCAGATAAAAAAATGAATTTATGCCGGCAGGAGGCGTGTCTGCCTCCTGTCCAGCTTCTGCCGTTTATTCGAATCTGGATTGGCGCTGGAGAAGCCATTGAAAGAGCAATAAAGCTATGCCAACGGCGATCAGGACCGGCGGGAATCGTAATATCAGGATTACAGTCAACACTACTGCTGAAGCGCTTGCCAGCACGCCGATAAAGGTGAAAAGTGTGATCAAGAAACGTATCAATGCCATGGGAGTCTCATTGTTTTAAGTGATTTGGCTCGGTGAGATTTTTAAGCGCCACCTTCCTAAATTGGCTCGTACGCGCCGCTTACAGATGCCCTCGCTCTGTCATTGATTTGCAGCCTTCATGGGCCACCACAACGTGATCCAAAATCTGGGTGCCAACCATATTCAGAGCTTTTTTAAGAGGAGTTGTGAGTGCGCGATCGGCTTGACTGACCTCTTGGGTGCCAGAGGGTTGGTTATGGACCAAGATCACAGCCGCAGCGTTGTGTTCCAGTACGATTTTCACCACTTCCCGTGGGTACACGCTGGCGCCTTCCAGAGGGCCGCTAAATAGCTCTCTGAAACCAATAACCCGGTGCTCTGTATCGAGCAGTAACAAAGCAAAGACTTCGTAATCATGAAACTGCAGCAGAGTTTGTAGGTGGCTGAATACGAGTCTGCGTTCAGTCAATGCACGTCCTTTTGACAGGCGATACATAGCGAGTTGTTGTGCCATCTGTAAAACGTCCGCCTCGGTGAGCGGTGATTCCAGAGCATGGGTGTCGGTCGTTTCACCGGATTTGAGCTTGGGATATTTCATGCTGGTATTCCTATCCGAACGCGTGAAAGCACTAGAGGGTGGGTGGCGCAATTGCTGGAGGGGATGTGCTGGGATTAAATGATTCCGAACGCCCATTAGGGGAGAGCGCTCGGCGGTGCTGTGCTTGATGGTTCACGCAACGAGTTGTAAGGCTGCATTGAGTGCCTTCTGTTTGATTACTGCGCCTTGCCCAAACCATGCCGAATCCATTCGATACTCAGAGCTTCTGGCACGCTTTTCATGATCCACGTATTCCGTCACGGCGTTCAGCAAGCCCCATGCTGTTCCGCGAGCAGACTCCAAATCAGCTCCTCGGCCTTTACCTTCGTAAAGGTTTTGCACCTGCTCCATAGCTCGCTTGTTGGGCAGTACATTGGGAATGGGGTCATGGGCTCCGGTGTCGCACAGCACGTCCATAAAAAAGCCAAGCGCTTCTTTGGTTTGCACCCTGCGTTCAGCGAGAGTGCGCATCCGATACATGAACTCGTCCCATTGCGAGACGGCGATGCCCAGTTGCTGTTTGACCGTGCGCGGATCAAACCTGGTGCTGTGCGGCACCTTGATCGCGTGGGTGGCACCGTTTAGGGAAATGCTCAAGGTGTTGTTGCAGACCACCCGCACGGTGGTGGGCGTTGCCGTGGTCGCTAGTGTGCCGTCGCATGAAGTGGCTAGCAGCAGGTAGCCATTGACCTGATCATTGCCCTTCAGCGCCGTCGTCTGGCCGGTTCTGGCGAGGGCCCAGAACTTGCGCCCCCCTTTGAGCACACCTGCGGTTTCCAACTCGTAACCGGAGAACTCGGTCAGGTCTCGGTAGAACTCCAGCACTTCACGCGGCTGTACGACCTGATAGCGATGCGAGACTACCGATAACGCTGCTTTGGTGTCGGAGCGATACAGCACTTTTTGTTCAGGGAATGAGTGAATGCTGCCCAGGTGGCCAGCGGCCTCGGCCTTGAAATGCACCGGGCTGTCCTGAATCTGCCAATTCATGCCCGCTTCACGCTGCCAGACTTCCAGCGGTTGTTTTTCGGTGAGGCGGCTACCCAAACCGTGCCACGGGGTAGCGCCAACGTAAGCCATTTGTTCGATGAGATGAGCCATGGGAGAGATTCCTTTGGGTACAGGTCGGTATAAGCGCTGCGCAGAACGCAGCACGGGCCGGGATTCAAGAGAGGGAGTTGAAAGCTGCGCCGATTAAGTCGGCAGATTGAAGCGATGTCCGCACACCAAACACAGGTTGTTGGCCAGCACATGACGATCCAGCTTTTCACCGAGTTGCGCGCCGAGCACGCAGCCGCCCACGCTGCTGATCAGTCCGCCAAGAATGGCGCCTGAGACTCGGCCAAGGTTGATGCCCAACGGACTGACTAGAGCACTGACCGTAACACTGACTGGAATACTAATGAGCGCTGTGCTCGATCCACGCGCCGCACCCGCGACAGCGCCCACAACGGCAGCGATTTTCATGGCCGGGCGTAGGCAAGCAATTTTTTGAGAGGTACAGCAAGGGCACTGAAATGACATGGGGTTGGATTCCATGAGGGATATTCAGTGTCGTGATGTAGGTTTTAAATGAGTTTCAATATCGATTGCGGAGGGCGATGGAGAGTTTGCCAGTGAAGGCCATACGGAGTTAGTTCTTCCCCCCCTACGGAGTTAGTTCCTCCGGGTCAGAACAGCGTTTTTTGGGGGGATTTCAGGTGTTTGTGTAGGAATTGTGCCTGACTAATGCGCCGATGGAAAATTACTTCGATAGCTAATGATGTGTTCGATCTCCGCGATCAACTTGCCCCCCTGTCGGATCGACCCCGACAAAAAAAGGGAACGAAGTGGCGGAGCTTAGCCCGATCATTGCGACCGAATCTTTCCGCAAGCCAGACGCGATACGGTGTCGTTGCATCAGGCAACGTTGATGTTAGAAAGCGGCTGGGGCCGCTCCCGCAAACGTCAGGCGGGCAGTGAGCTCCTACGTTCGAGGCGCGTTGCCCATGCTCAGGAAAAAAATACTTGTCGCTGCCGGTATTCTTGTGGGAGCGAACACGGCCTAAAGTCGTATCACTCCCAAACACATAACGAGCAGGAAAGTGACTAATACCCAAACTGTTTTCTACCCGAGGATTGTACGTCTCAAGCAATTGACCGAACGTATCGGCCTCGGGCGGTCAACGATCTATGACCGCATGGACGTCCAGTCGCCGAGGTACGACGCTACGTTCCCCAAACCGATCAAGCTGGGGGCTGCGGCCATTGGCTGGATCGACTCCGAAATCACCACCTGGATCGAACAGCGCATGTCTACCAAGAAGACGTGCTAATCATAGAGCTGCCTTTCCACCGGTGGAGAGGCTGAAATTCCCTTACTGTTTTGGAACTGAATTCGAACACCAACTCCGTATAGCGTTTTAATCCGTAGTTTTACAGCGAGGTGTGCTACTGGCAGTGCTTTGATCGGGATCGGCTTGCCCTAATATTTCTGGCTTATATGTTATTAATAATACCAATACCCATTTGATGAGTATTCCCAATACTCATCCATTAGTAAAGTGAGGTGTGTCTAGTAGATATCGAAGTGGAAAAGATTGACTTGATCCACAGCAAGTCAATCAGTGATTATTATCAAATTTGTTGAGTGCTTGAAGGTATGAAGGGATATGTGAACGTATTACGGGATGAGCGCGAGATTGCGCTCCTGAGTAAGTGTCGCATCGTACTAGGCGATGGCGACGTACAAGGTGAGCTGGATGTTGGGTTGGTCAGTGAACTGAAGCAAGCATCGGTATGGGTTCAAAAGCTTATCAATACTGAGGGAGAAGCTTATAGCCTGAATGATTCGAAGGGAAACGGTTGTGCTGGTCTACGAAGTAATATTCCGGGAGCTATCCTTTACAAGCTTTTAAAAATGAATGTTTCTCAAGATAAGCGGTTGCGCAGCCTTTACACGTTCGAGCCGTATATCGCATTGATGGTCAAGCAGGTTGAGGCGTTTGGCTTAACTTACAGCCTGTTGCGTGCCGTACACAGGGATAGCGAGGACATCGACGGACTTGTTCAGAAACTGAACTCGTGTGTTGACAGCATCCGCCAGGAGGCCAGGTCAAAATCCTTTCTGGGCAAGCTAAAAAACTATCAGCGATCAAGCAATAAAAACTACAAGGAACTGACATCGTACGTTGATGCGCTGTTTGAGCGCTATTCCAGGCTGCTGGTGGTGAGAGTCGACTTGAGCTACCAAAAGCAGCACGCCCAAACTACGCAGGCGGAAGCCAAGGGAGATCGCGAACACCTGTTACAGAACACGAGGTCGAACAAATTGTTCGATGACATGGTGGGCTACATCTGGAAGCTGGAGCATGGGGCGGAGAAAGGTTTCCATTACCACATGATATTTTTTTTCGATGGTTCCAAGGTTCGACAGGACATTACCAAAGCGCTCCTGATAGGCCAGTATTGGACGAATGTTGTCACGAAAGGTCGTGGGCTGTACTACAACTGCAACGCGGATAAATCGCGCTACAAGAGCTGTGGGATCGGCATGGTCCACAACGCGGATAGCTTGATGCGGGATTCGCTGACCAGCTTGGCGGTGCCCTATCTGACCAAGACCGATCTCTACATGAAGCTTCAAACTACTGGGAGGGGTATGGGGAAGATGGAACGACCGCGTCAGAAAGATCCTCGCGGGCGACCCAGGACGCCAATTGCTGCCTGAGAGTGGCATGCACAAGACTCAGATTTGATCCGGCAGATACCCAGGACTCTGGACTATCTGTCAGGTCCAATCTGTTATTCGCGGTTTTTTACCGCCGCTGTTTTTGTCCAAGCGCTATTAACCAGTTCATCTCTTGGGAGCCATTTCGTCTCTAAAAGATTTCGAATATTCGATGCAGTCAAATTAGATGGTCGGGTTTTGAGAATGAATTCCATCATATCTTCCTCTAGCGCGATTGCTGCTCCCCTGAAGCTAGTCCAGCCCCCCACCGGTTTCAATTGCTCAAGCAACCTTACTACTTCCCCTTTGGCAGGTAGATAGTTTTTTTCTCGTGCTTTTGCGTTTTTACTGTTTTGGATTGAACGAGCATCTTTGTTCATCTTGTTGATAACCGCCGCTGATTTTTCTGAAATCTCACCAATCATTACACTTGCATAACAGATAAAGGCCCAGGCCCGGTCGCGGTCATTATGCGTTTCAGCGGCTTTTGCCAGTTCGAGGTATAGGCAGGCATATCTTGCGTCTCGCAGCGGTGTGTTGATTTTTTTACCCTTCTGACTGTCTTCGAGTCTCCAGCGAGTTTCAAGATCGGCTTGTAGTGCCGGGTCGTTTGTTACTGCGCGAATGTCCTTCAGCAGTTTAATTTGTTCTTCATCACCCAGTATCGGCTTAAAGAAATGGTCATCGAGTATTCCATAGTTTCTATCAATAGCTGCGACAACGCTGGTGTTGCCGATCATTTCATTAGTGCTCACTGTGATTTGGATCGGTGAGAACGGCGGGGAAGTCGCATCTTTCATTGTGTCGTTCTTTATCGTAGTTGTTGGGGTTGTGTGTCGCGTGATTCGTCAGTTTGTCAGGATTGCCGAGGCTCCCCCCTCTTTGTGGTCGACTGGTAACGTTCAGACGATTGCTCAAACTCGGGATTTGGGGACGATCGTGGGAGTGGTAATAAATGTGCTCCAGTCGTTCATTAGGAGCCGCCGCTTGTCGAGAAAGTCCGAGCGAGAGTATGCCCCTTCAGTTTGGTCACGTTCATCATGCGCCAGTGCCATCTCGCATACCTCGCGTGGGTAATGGGTGCATTCCCCGGCCCAGTCTCGAAAGGAGGAGCGAAAGCCGTGTCGAGTGATGTGTTTGTAGTCCATAGCGTGGAGGAGCGTGCGAATCGCATTGGCGTGCATCGCTCCCGACTTGCCCTGTCCTGGAAAGAGAAAGGCGCTTCTTTCATCTCTCGGAATGCGCTTCACCAACTTCACGACCTCGTCGGCAAGCGGGATTACGAAAGGTACCCGCATTTTCATGCGTTCAGCCGGCAGTGACCAAGTGTTTGCTTCCAAATCAAACTCATCCCAACGAGCGAACTGCACCATGTGGGCGCGTGCGCTGGTCATGATAAGCAACTGAGCTGCCAACGACGCCGGAGTGCTGTTTGCGCTCAGGCTTGTCATCAAGACAGGCACGTCCTGCCATCGTAGGGCGTCAAAGTGCTCGCGCTTTCGAGCCTTTTTCTTTTCTGCGCGACTTAGCAAATTGTCTAAATGCCCACGCCATCGAGCAGGGTTTTCTCCCTCTCGAAGGTTGCGCGCCTTAGCAGCGTCCAGAACCTGCTCAATTTGCCCACGTAGCTCGTCGGCGGTTCTGGTTTTGGTGGCCCAGATTGGTTGCAATACCTTGAGCACCTCAGGAGTACCGATCTCTTCGGCTGACAGCTTACCAATGTGGTCAAATGCGTACAGTTCCAGCTTCCTCAGCCATCCTTTGCGCCACTTGTCTGACCAAGTTGCTCCATGTGCCTCGCAGTACTCTTTCGCAAGTGTTTCGAACCTCAGCTGTTTTGCCTCGCTTGCTCGCTGTGCTTCGCGTTGAGCGGCACGCTCATTGTCTCGAGTGGCTAGAGGATCTACGCCATCGCTCAGCTGGCTTCGTTTATTGCTAGCCTCTTGTCTGGCTTTCTTGAGAGTGATCTCAGGAAAAGAACCCAAGCCCATCTCTCTGCGACGACCGGCCAGTTGGAAGCGAAGTATCCAAGATTTTCGCCCGGTAGGCTTAACGACCAACCGAAGTCCGTCCCCATCTTCGTAGGTGCCAGGTTCGGTCAGGTTTTCGACTTGTTTCGGATTCAGCTTACCCATCAGATTTCCCTTTTCGTCCCCTTGTCCCCCCATTTGTCCCCCCATCACATCGTCGGATGAGGTTAGGTGGCGTTGAACACCATTGGACAGAGAAATGCCTTATGGCCCCGGAATAGAGAGGCTATCAGTTGATTTCTCAGATTGGATAGGATTATTTCGGACAATTAAAAAGCCGGCTTGTGGCCGGCTTCTCGGGGACTGGCTTGGCCTATTTTTGGTAAGCCTTGCCAGCCTTCAAAATGTACACCCGGATCTGCGTCCGGCTGTGGGACTTGGTAGACGTTGGTCTGCCGCGTCGGGCGTCATCTGAGCCGCGGGAGCGGGGCGATGCGCGAATGTGGGGCGCAGGATACTGAGTTTTGTCCTGAATTCCCAGTGGGAAGTGCGGGTTAGAGCGATCTCAGTGGCCAAAATCCGGGATTTGTACTGTCTATCCGGGCCTCATCGCGAGCAGGCTCACTCCTACAGGGGGGGAGCAAGCCTTCAGGTTAGAGAAACGGCACCACCGGCCGTCTCTTGCTCAACGTCGACCACCAGAACACCCAGCCCAATATATGAATCCGCTGCTCCTCGATCTGCGCGGGTCGGAAGACTTCGTCCGGGTATTCGGCGCTGTTGTGGCTGCGCAGGCGCAGGCCGTTGCCGGGCATGCGGTGCAGGTATTTGATGCGCAGCATGCCGTCGTGTTCGATGGCGTAGATTTCACCGTCGACGACTTGGGTCAGGCCGCGGTCGATGGCGAGTATCGAGCCGTCTTCGATGCGCTCGGCCATGCTGTTGCCGATCATGTGGGCGCAGATGGCATCGCTGTGGCGCACTTCCAGTTGGTCCAGGTGGGCGCGGGGCAGGCGGATGGTTTGATCCGGATCGAGGATGACGTGGGTTTTGCCGGAGTCTTTGGTGAGCGGCGTTTCCTTGAAGAACGCCAGGTCGATGTCGTTGGGGTCGATGATGGTGTACGCGCCGCGGATGGCGTGGGCGTCAAAGGTGTCGCCATTGCTGGCAGGCGGCGTCAGGCTCGGCGCCTCTTTGGTGCCTTCGCCGGTTTTCAGCCATTCGCTGTTGACGGACAGCAGGCGTGAGACTTCTTCCATGCGATACGCCGGGACGCCCCGGGTGTACCAGTTGTGGACATTTTGGGCTTCCGTGCCCCAGAACTTTGCGAAACCCGTGGTAGAGATGTTCGCTTTTTCCAGGAGTGCCTTGAATCTTGGACCGCTAGTGTTCTTTCTCATAAACACGGAGTCTACGGCCGTGCCAGAGCGGTTTGAATAAACCGGGCGTTCAAAAACGGGCTGAATTTTGCGACGGGATGTAAGACGTTCTTGTGGGAAATTAAACAAGTTAAAACCGCGTCGCGCGGAATTTAAACGTCCTGTTTAAGGAGGCTGATCTCGCGCATAAAAAACCCCGGGTCAACCGGGGTTTTCTGCAAGCATCACGCAGGTCGCAAGCGCTTAGCCTTTGTAGGCAGCAACCGACTTGGTGATCGCTTCGCGGGCGGCGTCTGCACCGGCCCAGCCTTCGATCTTGACCCATTTGCCTTTTTCGAGATCTTTGTAGTTCGCGAAGAAGTGCTCGATCTGCTGGATCAGCAGAGGAGGCAGGTCAGTGTATTCCTTCACGTCGACGTACAGCTGGGACAGCTTGTCGTGTGGCACTGCGATGACTTTGGCATCGCCGCCGCCGTCGTCGGTCATGTTCAGGATGCCGACTGGACGCGCGCGGATCACCGAGCCTGGAGCAACCGGGTAAGGGGTCACAACCAGCACGTCGAGGGGATCACCGTCGTCAGCCAGGGTGTTCGGGATGTAACCGTAGTTGGCCGGGTAGAACATTGGGGTGGCCATGAAACGGTCAACGAACAGGCAATCGCTGTCTTTGTCGATTTCGTATTTGATCGGCGCGTGGTTGGCCGGGATCTCGATCGCGACGTAGATGTCGTTCGGCAGGTCTTTGCCAGCCGGAATCTTGCTGTAGCTCATTGGGCGTTGCCCCCGTAGTTGACCAAAAACACTTGGCCGGATTGACCAAAAAGTGGCGGCGATTATAGGCATATTCTGCAGCCTACGCCATGTACTGAGCGTCGTGCAGCGCTTAGTCGTGAGCCTGATAGACCGGGTCGCTGGCCTGAAGTTGCTGCAACCTGCCCAACGGATCCTGCCGGTAGAAAAGCTTCAGTTGCAAGTAGACCTGTGGATAAGCCTCGTACAGCAGATCCGGTGCGCTGAAGAAATACTCGCTGGTGACGGCAAAGAACTCGGCCGGGCTCTCGGCGGCGTAGGGATCGATGGCGGTTTCGGCGTCAGGGTTGTCATCGAGTTGCAGAGTGAGGTGGTCGTAGGCTTTTTGCATCACCTCGGCCCAGTCGCTGACGCGCATGTCGGCGTGCAGCGGCGGCAGGCCGTTGGCATCACCGTTGAGCATGTCGAGTTTGTGCGCCAGTTCGTGAATCACCAGGTTGTAGCCTTCCCAGCCACCACTGGCCATCACGCCAGGCCAGGCCAGAATGATCGGCCCCTGCTGCCAGGCTTCGCCGCTGTGTTCGCCATCCCATTCATGCTCGACGCCGCTGGCGTCGCGATGGCGCTGCGGGCTGAGGAAGTCGTCGGGATAGAGGACTATCTCGTGAAAGCCCTGATACCAGTTCAAGTCGCCCAAGTGCAGAAGCGGCAATTGCGCCTGAGCGGCGAGCAGCAGGCGTTGCTCCTGATGCAGCTCGACGCCGGGCAGGGCGCTCAGGTGTTTGTCTTCGAGGAACAAGACGCAGGCCTCGCGCAGCCACTGGTCTTCGGCGGCCGTGATGCCGTCAAGAAAACTCAGGTGATGACGCACCCGTTGCCACAGGTCGTCGGCAATCGGGTGCTTCGCCAGAATGCGCCGGCGTCGCCAGGCGCTGAGCGACCACACAGGCTTAGTGCGATTGGGCTTTGGCGCCGCCGAAACGGCTGCGAACCACGCCGATGATCATCGGCACCAGCGACAGCAGAATGATCGCGACCACCAGCAACGACAGGTTCTTCTTGATGAACGGTACATTGCCGAAGAAATACCCCAGCGTTACCAGGCCACCAACCCAAAGAATCGTGCCCAGGACGCTGAAACCGAAAAAGCGCGGGTAGGGCATCCTCGCAACGCCCGCGACGAATGGGGCGAAGGTGCGGATGATCGGCAGGAAGCGCGCGAGGGTTACGGTTTTACCGCCGTGCTTGTCATAGAAATCGTGAGTTTTCTGCAGATAGTCGCGGCGGAAGATTTTCGAGTTCGGGTTGCTGAACAATTTTTCCCCGGCCGTTCGTCCGATCACGTAGTTGGTGCTGTCGCCGAGGATGGCCGCGAGCATCAGCAGACCGGCCAGCAGCACCGGATCCATGCCACCGCCAGCCGCAACAGCGCCAGCAATGAACAGTAGCGAGTCGCCCGGCAGGAACGGCATCACCACCAGACCGGTTTCACAGAAAATCACCAGAAACAGGATGGCGTAGATCCATGGCCCATAGTTGTTCACCAGCAAATCGAGGTAAACGTCGAGATGCAGGATAAGGTCGAGCGGGTTGAAATCCATGGAGGCACCTGTGGTGATGGCCCAACTCTGCAGGCCCGTGCGGATGACTTCGTGTAAGCCTACAAGCAGGTGTAGTTTTTCTTACAAGCCGGAAAGCTCGGGATTATACGGTCTGAAGGATGAAACGCGCGTTGGTTTTGTAGCGGGGAATGTCGGGGTGTGAACAATTGTCAGGTAGGCAGTCTGTGATGAGGGCGCTTGCTCCCTCATCACAGACTGCCAGCGCCGTCAGAGCTCTTCGCTGATCGGCAGCACATAGTTCTTGAACTCGGTGTCTTCCTTGAATCCGATGGACTCATAGGTTTTCTGCGCGACTTCGTTGTTGCTGCTGGTGGAAACGCGCATGCGCACGGCTTGGGTTTCCTTGGCCATTTTCTTCGCGGTGCGGATCAGGTTGTCGGCGACCAATTGGCGTCGGGCATCTTCGGCGACATAGATGTCGTTGAGGATCCACACGCGTTTGAGTGATAGCGAGGAGAAGCTTGGATACAGCTGGCAGAAACCCATGAGCTTCTTGTCGTCATCATCGGCCAGGGCCAGATAGATCACCGATTCTTTGCGGCGCAGGCGTTTTTCGAGGAACGCGCGGGAGGAATCCGGGTAAGGCAGGGAGCCGTAGAACTCGCGATATTTGACGAACAACGGGGTCAACAAATCCAGATGTTCGAGGGTCGCTTGAATAATCCGCATGATAGGTCTCGTCTTCAAGTGGCTGTCTTCAACTGCTCTGACGGCGATGGGAAACCCTGGCGGCCGTGCATCGATCCTGCCTGAAACCGGCGCAGAAACGCAATGCGGAAACGGTTCAGGTTGGGGGCGGGCCGAGTAGGAAGTTTCCTTTCATATCCGCCCCTGCGTCCGACTCCAGCGTCTGAACCTGTGCTTCGTCCTTCAGATTGACCCCCGACAACTGCCGCCGACAGGCTTCGCGCATCAGATACAGCAAGCGATGCGCGGCCATGCCGTAGCTCAATCCCTCAAGCCGTACGTTGGAAATGCAATTTCGGTAGGCATCGGTCAGTCCGATTTTTGGATTGTAGGTGAAATATAAACCGAGGCTGTCTGGCGAACTCAGGCCCGGGCGCTCACCAATCAGCATCACGACCATTTTTGCGCCGAGCAGTTGACCGATTTCATCACCGACGGCGACCCGTCCCTGTTCCACCAGAACGATGGGCGCAATGGACCATCCGTCAGCACTCATCTGATCTTCCATGCGAGCGAGAAACGGCAACGTATGCCGATGCACCGCCAGTGCTGACAAACCGTCGGCCACGACAATCGCCAGATCGACGCCGCCCGGATGCGCGGCTGCGTAATCGTGCAAGGTCTGCGCTGACTCGTCACTGAGCTTGCGCCCCAGATCCGGACGTTGCAGGTAACTGTTGCGATCCACTGCTGCGCTGTGCAAAAGCAGGCTTTCGCGCCCGCGCTCACTGAGTTGCGCGCTGAGTTCTGCATGATCGAACGGCAGATGCACTGCATCCCGCGCCTGCGCGTGGGCAAATTGAAAATCAAGCTGGGCACTGGTCGGCAAACTGGTGCCGGTGCGGCCAAGAGCGATCCGTGCCGGGGTCAGGCGGCGCAGTTCCAGCCATGGGTTTTGCGGGTCGACGGGCGGTTTTTCCATAAGGCTCATCCCAGTTGCGCCAGGGCTTGGCGGAAGGCCGGCGGCAGGTTGTTGCCGAAGCGGACCCTGCCGTCAGCCTGAGTGAAGATGCCCATGTTGGCCAGCCACTGTTCGAACTCAGGTGCCGGTTTCAAGCCCAGCGTCTGGCGTGCGTAAAGCGCGTCGTGGAACGAAGTGGTCTGGTAATTGAGCATGATGTCGTCGGAGCCGGGGATGCCCATGATGAAATTGATCCCGGCCACGCCCAAGAGGGTCAGCAGGGTGTCCATGTCGTCCTGATCGGCTTCGGCGTGGTTGGTGTAGCAGATGTCGCAGCCCATCGGCACGCCGAGCAACTTGCCACAGAAGTGGTCTTCGAGGCCGGCGCGAATGATCTGTTTGCCGTTGTAGAGGTATTCCGGGCCGATAAATCCTACGACGGTGTTCACCAGAAACGGCTTGAAATGACGCGCCACGGCGTAGGCCCGTGTCTCGCAGGTCTGCTGATCGACGCCGTGGTGGGCGTTGGCCGACAGGGCACTGCCCTGGCCGGTTTCGAAATACATCAGGTTCTGCCCGAGGGTGCCGCGATTCAGGCTCAACCCGGCGTCATAGCCTTCCTGCAAGACATTCAGATTGATGCCGAAACTGGCGTTTGCCGCTTCAGTGCCGGCAATCGACTGGAACACCAGATCCAGCGGCACCCCTCGGTTGATCGCTTCGATGGAGGTGGTGACGTGGGTCAGCACGCAGGCCTGGGTCGGGATGTCGTAGCGCTGGATGATCGCGTCGAGCATTTCCAGCATGGCGCAGATCGAGGCGATGCTGTCGGTGGCCGGGTTGATGCCTATCATCGCGTCGCCGTTACCGTACAGCAGGCCGTCGAGAATGCTTGCGGCGATGCCGGACGGCTCGTCGGTCGGGTGGTTCGGTTGCAACCGGGTCGACAGACGCCCAGGCAGGCCAAGGGTGCCGCGAAATTTTGTGACGACGCGGATTTTCTGCGCCACCAGCACCAAGTCCTGGACGCGCATGATCTTCGACACGGCAGCGACCATTTCCGGCGTCAGGCCGGGGGCGAGAGCGCGCAGACTGGTTTCATCGGCGGCGTCACTGAGCAGCCAGTCGCGGAAACCGCCGACGGTGAGGTGGCTGATCACGGCGAAGGCTTGTTTGTCGTGGGTGTCGATGATCAGGCGGGTGACTTCATCGGACTCATAAGGAATCAGCGCTTCTTGCAGGAAATGCGTGAGCGGAATGTCGGCCAGCGCCATTTGCGCGGCCACCCGCTCGCCGTCGTTAAGCGCGGCGACGCCGGCCAGAAAATCCCCCGAACGTGCCGGGCTGGCCTTGGCCATGACGTCCTTGAGGCTTTCGAAGCGATAGGTCTGGGCGCCGACCGTGTGAGCGAAACTCGCCATACAGAATTCTCCGTGACGGCGCAGGCCAGGCCTGCGCCGTGGTTTTCGACAATCAGTGCAGGGCTTCTTCGGCTTTCTGAATCGCCGCAAATTCTTCTTCCGGCGTGCCTGCTACCAAGTGATGTCGACTGTAGAAAGCAAAGTAAGCAATTAACACTCCATAGATGATAGCGGCGCCGATCACGACCCGCGGATCGACCAGGAAACCCGCAATCACGGCGATGCAGGCCAATACCAGCGCAACACCTGAGGTGAAGATGCCGCCGGGCGTACGGTACGGACGATCCATTTTGGGGCGGCGGATGCGCAGCGTGATGTGCGCGGCCATCATCAGCACGTAGGAAATGGTCGCGCCGAACACCGCCACCAGAATCAGCAAGTCGCCCTGGCCAGTCAGTGACAGCCCGAAACCGATGATCCCCGGAATCACCAGCGCGAGCACCGGTGCCTTGCTTTTGTTGGTCTCGGACAATTTGCGCGGCAGGTAGCCTGCCCGGGACAAGGCGAAAATCTGCCGCGAATAGGCGTAGATGATCGAGAAGAAACTGGCGATCAGCCCGGCCAGGCCCACGAGATTGACGAAACCGCCCATCCAGGTCGAGCCGCCGTAGGCTTTGCTCAAGGCTTCAACCAGCGGGTTGCCCGACGTCAGCAGCGAGTTGGCACCGGCGCCGCCGGGCCCGACGATCAAAATCAGCAGGGCAAACGCCAGCAGCACCAGCATGGCGCCGATGAGCCCGCGTGGCAGGTCGCGTTTCGGATTTTTGGTTTCTTCGGCGGCCAGCGGCACACCTTCCACAGCGAGGAAGAACCAGATCGCGTAAGGAATAGCCGCCCATACGCCGACGTAGCCGAACGGCAGGAAGCTGCTGGCGCCGGTAGCGCTGGTCACAGGAATGTCGAGCAAATTGGCGACGTCAAAGTGCGGCACCATGGCCACCAGAAATACACCGAGCGCCAGAGCGGCGATGGCCGTGATCACGAACATCAGCTTCAACGCTTCGCCAACCCCGAAGATGTGGATGGCGATAAAAATGATGTAGAACGCCAGATAAATCATCCAGCCGCCAATGCCAAACAACGATTCGCAATAAGCGCCGATGAACACGGCAATCGCGGCCGGGGCGATGGCGTATTCGATGAGGATCGCAGTACCCGTCAGGAAGCCGCCCCAGGGGCCGAAGGCGCTGCGGGCAAAACCGTAGCCGCCACCGGCGGTGGGGATCATCGAGGACAGTTCAGCCAGGGAAAAGCACATGCACAAGTACATGGTGGCCATCAGCAGTGTCGCGAGGAACATGCCGCCCCAACCGCCTTGCGCCAGGCCGAAGTTCCAGCCGGCATAATCGCCTGAGATCACATACGCGACACCGAGCCCGACCAGCAGAACCCAGCCGGCGGCACCTTTTTTCAATTCGCGTTGTTGGAAGTAGTCCGAGCCGACTTTTTCGAAGTCGACGGAAGAGCCGGTCGCCGGAGCGCCAGCAGGAGATTCGCTAGGCATAGGGTTCACCATTCTTATTGTTTTATTGGCCCGATTGTTCCGTCAGGAACCATGGGGTTGAAAGGCACACCGCTTTCGCGAGCAGGCTCGCTCCCACATTGGAGTTGTGTCGAGTCGAACATTGCAGGTGCACGCAATTCCCTGTGGGAGCGAGCCTGCTCGCGAAAGCTATCTGAGGGGCGATGCAGAAATGACTGCCTCGCCCCCCATCCGCTTAGAAGAAGCCCAACGGATTGATGTCGTAGCTCACCAGCAGGTTTTTGGTCTGCTGATAGTGGTCGAGCATCATCTTGTGGGTTTCACGGCCGACGCCGGACTTCTTGTACCCGCCGAACGCGGCGTGGGCCGGGTACAGGTGGTAGCAGTTGGTCCACACGCGACCGGCCTTGATTGCCCGGCCCATACGGTAGGCGCGGTTGATGTCGCGGGTCCACAGGCCGGCGCCGAGGCCGAACTCGGTGTCGTTGGCGATGGCGAGGGCTTCGGCTTCGTCCTTGAAGGTAGTGATGCTCACCACCGGGCCAAAGATTTCTTCCTGGAACACGCGCATCTTGTTGGTGCCCTTGAGCAGGGTCGGCTGGATGTAATAGCCAGTCGACAGATTGCCCTCGAGTTTTTCCACCTTGCCGCCAGTCAGCAGTTCGGCGCCTTCGCCCTTGGCGATTTCCAGGTACGAAAGAATCTTGTCGAATTGCTGCTCGGATGCCTGCGCGCCAACCATGGTGTCGGTGTCCAGCGGGTCGCCCCGTTTGATTTGCAGGACTTTCTTCATCACGACGGCCATGAATTCGTCGTAGATCGATTCCTGAACCAGTGCGCGAGAAGGGCAGGTGCAGACTTCGCCTTGGTTGAAGAACGCCAGCACCAGCCCTTCGGCGGCTTTCTCAATGAAGGTTGGCTCGGCCTGCATGATGTCTTCGAAGAAGATGTTCGGCGATTTGCCGCCCAGTTCCACGGTGGACGGAATGATGTTTTCAGCAGCGCATTTCATGATGTGCGAGCCAACCGGGGTCGAGCCGGTAAAGGCAATCTTGGCGATGCGTTTGCTGGTCGCCAGCGCTTCGCCGGCCTCTTTGCCGAAGCCCTGAACAACGTTCAGCACGCCCGGCGGCAGCAGGTCGCCGATCAGTTCGACCAGCACGGAAATACCTAGCGGAGTCTGCTCGGCAGGCTTGAGCACCACGCAGTTACCGGCAGCCAGGGCTGGCGCCAGTTTCCACGCGGCCATCAGGATGGGGAAGTTCCACGGGATGATCTGACCGACCACGCCCAGTGGTTCGTGAATGTGATAAGCCACGGTGTTGCCGTCGATTTCGGCAGCGCTGCCTTCCTGGGCGCGGATGCAGCCGGCGTAGTAGCGGAAGTGGTCGGCGGCGAGCGGGATGTCGGCATTGAGGGTTTCGCGGATGGCTTTGCCGTTGTCCCAGGTTTCGGTGATCGCCAGCAGTTCGAGGTTGGCTTCGATGCGATCGGCGATTTTCAGCAGGATCAGCGAGCGCGCCTGCACCGAGGTCGCACCCCAGGCGTCAGCGGCGGCGTGGGCGGCGTCCAGTGCCTTGTCGATGTCTTCGGCAGTGGAGCGCGGGAATTCGGCAATTGGCTGGCCATTCACTGGCGAGGTGTTGGTGAAGTACTGACCTTTGACCGGCGCGACGAACTCGCCACCGATGTAGTTACCGTATTTGCTCTTGAACGAAACTTTGGCACCTTCAGTACCGGGGTGGGCGTAACGCATGATGTTCTCCTTGGCTTTGTACTTATTAGAGAAACGCGCAAGTGCGCTTGCTATAAGCGTAGAGCAAAGGCCGGGCCAGTGCCGTGCAGGTCAGGTAAATCAAGGTGTTGCGTATTTTCTGTCGGACGGGCGGGCAGCGCCTGTGATGGTTTCGGTACAGAGGGGGTGACAGTTTGTACCGCTTTTGGCACAGCCTGTGACTGACCGGTCTTGCCAGCATTGCAATGCCGGGGCGGCTGGAGGATGCTGGCTGCAAATCGTCCAGTTGCACCCTTTGTGGCGAGGGGATTTAGCGAAACGTCGCACCGCCCCGATGGGTTGCGAAGCAGCCCCAATCAAAACACCGTGGCTTTCAGATTCACCGCGTACACCGGATTTGCGACTGCTGCGCAGCCGATCGGGGATAAATCCCCTCACCACAAGGTATGTGCCAGCCAAAAAGAGGCGGCACTGATCTCGGGGAGAATAATAAGAAATGCACGACAACCATTTGAGTCGCCATGCCCAACAGGTTCTCACCGCCACTCAAGGCAAACCGCACCTGCACGGGCCCGGAGCCGATCCGTCGATTGCCCGCTCGTGGCTGCGCTGTCTTGAGGATTATCACCTCGACCCCGCGCTGAGCATGGCGCCCACCGTGCTTGAGCACGGGCGCGTCCTCGAAAGCCGCGAACGTCTGCAGCAGGTGTTGCAGATCGCCGGCAATGAAATGAGCAGCCTTCATCAACAGCTTTCCGGCGCCGGCCATGCGGTGCTGCTGACTGACGCGCGTGGAGTAATCCTCAATTGCGTCACCGCGCCGGCCGAGCGCAAGATTTTCGAGCGCGCCGGCCTCTGGCTCGGCGCCGACTGGAGCGAAGCCTGTGAAGGCACCAACGGCATCGGCACATGTCTGGTCGAGCGTCAGGCACTGACCATTCACCAGGACGAACACTTTCGCGGACGCCACACCGGCCTGACCTGCTCGGCGAGTCCGGTGTTCGATCCGCACGGCGAGTTGCTGGCAGTGCTCGACGTGTCTTCGGCGCGCCACGATGTCTCGCGCCAGAGCCAGTTTCACACCATGGCGCTGGTCAATCTGTCGGCGAAGATGATCGAGAGTTGCTACTTCCTGCGCTGCTTCGATAACCAATGGCTGCTGCGTTTCCACTTGCAGGCCGAGTCCGTCGGGCTGTTCAGCGAAGGGCTGTTGGCGTTCGACGGGGAAGGGCGGATCAGTGCGGTCAACCAGAGTGCGCTGAACTTGCTTGGGCACATTCGGGGTGGATTGCTGGGCAAACCGGTGGAGGCTTTTTTCGATTGTTCGCTCGATGAATTGCTTGGCCGTGCGAGTGCCAATGCCAGCGCCAGTTGGCCGTTGCGCACCCGCGATGGCCGGCATCTGTTTGCCGTGTTGCGTGGCGAATCGCGCAAGCCGCTGCCGATCGTGCCGGTGCCGGTTGTCGCCCAGGCTCCTCGGTTGTCGGGTATCTGCCTCGGCGACGCGACATTGCAAGCGGACTTTCGCAAAGCCCTGCGCGTGTTCGAGCGTGATGTGCCGTTGTTGATCAATGGCGAAACCGGCTCCGGCAAAGAGGCCTTCGCCAAAGCGGTGCATCAGGCCAGCCCGCGATCGGATAAAGCCTTCGTCGCTCTGAATTGCGCGGCCATTCCTGAGAGCCTGATCGAGAGCGAGCTGTTCGGCTATCGCGGCGGCAGCTTCACCGGCGCACGCAAGGACGGCATGCGTGGCAAGTTGCAGCAGGCCGATGGCGGCACGTTGTTCCTCGATGAAATTGGCGACATGCCGCTGGCCTTGCAGACGCGTTTGCTGCGGGTGCTGGAAGATCGGCAAGTGGTGCCGATTGGTGGCGAACCGGAAGCAGTCAACGTGCGGATCATCAGCGCGACCCACCGCAATCTGCTGGAACGGGTTGCGGATGGCAGCTTCCGCGAGGATCTGTATTACCGACTCAACGGGCTGGAGGTGGCGTTGCCTGCTTTGCGCGAGCGCAGTGATAAAGCGCAGTTGCTGGATTTTCTGCTGGCCGAGGAGGCGAGCGGGGAAACGATTCTGATTGAAGAGCCGGCGCGTCAGGCCTTGCTGGCGTTCAACTGGCCGGGGAATGTGCGGCAGTTGCGTAATGTGCTGCGCACGCTGGCGGCGTTGTGTGATGAAGGGCGGATCGGGCTGGAGGATTTGCCGGCGATGATTCGGCAGGTGCGGCCGGCAGTTCAGTTGAGAGCGTCTGAATCCGATCATCCGCTTGAAGACGCCGAGCGGTCGGCGTTGCTCGGGGCGCTGGAGCAAACGCGGTGGCACATGACGCAGACGGCGCTGCAGCTCGGCGTCAGCCGTAACACCCTTTATAGAAAGCTGCGCAAACACGGGATTGAACGGTGTGTCAGTTAGAAGGCCCTAACCCTCCCGAAACGCCGGACCGCCCAGAGGGAGAGGGCTGGGGTGAGGGGCCGCAATCTGCAGCCTTGTCGAGAGTCAAAGGCTAACCCGTCCCGCCCCATCACCTAAAGAGTGCGATTTCCCCGTCCCTACGCTAACCTGCGGCCATGTTTTACGAGGTCGACTATGCACATTCATATTCTGGGTATCTGCGGGACTTTCATGGGCTCGATGGCGGTGCTGGCCAAAGAGCTGGGCCATCACGTGACCGGCTCCGACGCCAACGTCTATCCGCCGATGAGCACGCAGCTTGAGGCCCAGGGCATTCAACTGACTCAAGGCTACGATCCGGCCCAACTCGATCCGGCGCCGGATCTGGTGGTGATCGGCAACGCTATGTCCCGCGGCAATCCGGCGGTGGAATATGTGCTGAACAAAGGCCTGCCATACGTCTCCGGCCCGCAGTGGCTGGCTGATCATGTGCTGCAAGGTCGCTGGGTGCTGGCCGTCGCCGGCACCCACGGCAAAACCACCACCAGCAGCATGCTCGCCTGGGTGCTGGAACACGCCGGCATGAGCCCGGGTTTCCTCATCGGCGGCGTGCCGCAGAATTTCTCGGTGTCGGCACGTCTGGGCGGCACGCCGTTCTTCGTGATCGAGGCTGACGAGTACGACAGCGCATTCTTCGACAAACGTTCGAAGTTCGTTCACTACCGCCCACGCACCGCGATCCTCAACAACCTTGAGTTCGATCACGCAGACATCTTCCCTGATCTGCCGGCGATCGAGCGGCAATTCCACCATTTGGTACGCACGATTCCGAGCGAAGGCCTGGTGATCCACCCGACCACCGAGCCTGCGTTGCAGCGAGTGATCGAAATGGGCTGCTGGACTCCGGTGCAGACCACCGGGGCCGGCGGTCAGTGGCAGGTCAAATTGCTCAGCGAAGACGGCTCAGCCTTCGAGGTGATGTTCGAAGGCGTGTCCCAAGGCACGGTCGAGTGGGAGCTGACCGGTCAGCACAACGTCGCCAACGCATTGGCCGCGCTGGCTGCCGCGCGTCACGTCGGTGTCGTGCCGTCGATGGGCATCGCCGGGTTAAGCGCGTTCAAGAACGTCAAACGTCGCATGGAGAAAGTCGCTGAGGTTCGCGGTATCACCATTTACGACGACTTCGCCCACCACCCGACGGCGATTGCCACCACCCTCGACGGCCTGCGCAAGCGCATCGGCGACGCACCGCTGATTGCGATCATCGAACCGCGCTCCAACTCGATGAAGCTCGGCGCGCACCGCGACGGTTTGCCAGACAGCGTGGTCGATGCCGATCAGGTGATCTGGTACGCCCCGGCCAACCTTGGCTGGGATCTGGGCGCCACCGCTGCGCTGTGCACCGTGCCTTCGATTGTCAGCGATTCGCTGGAAGGCATCATCGAACGCGTGAAGAGCCAGGCTCAGCCCGGCACTCACGTCGTGATCATGAGCAACGGCGGCTTCGGCGGCCTGCACGGCAAACTCGCCGAGGCGCTGCAATGAACACTCGTTTGGAGAGCAATGGCCCCGAACGCATCACGCTGGCGATGACCGGCGCCTCAGGCGCGCAGTACGGTTTGCGCCTGCTCGATTGTCTGGTGCGGGAAGATCGCGAGGTGCACTTCCTGATCTCCAAGGCTGCGCAACTGGTGATGGCCACCGAAACCGATGTCACGCTGCCGCCCAAGCCGCAGATGATGCAGGCGTTCCTCACCGAATACACCGGAGCTGCCGCCGGGCAGATCCGCGTGTACGGCAAGGAAGACTGGATGTCGCCGGTGGCTTCCGGCTCCGGCGCACCCGCGGCAATGGTCGTGGTGCCGTGCTCGACCGGCACGCTGTCGGCGATTGCCACCGGTGCCTGCAACAACCTCATTGAACGAGCGGCGGACGTGACGTTGAAAGAGCGTCGCCAGTTGATTCTGGTGCCGCGCGAGGCGCCGTATTCGAGCATTCATCTGGAGCACATGCTCAAGCTGTCGAACATGGGTGTGACCATCCTGCCAGCCTCGCCGGGTTTCTATCACCAGCCGCAGACCATCGATGACCTGATCGATTTCGTTGTCGCGCGGATTCTCAATCTGCTGGGGATTCCTCAGGACATGCTGCCGCGTTGGGGCGAGCATCATTTGAGCAGCGATGAATAAACTGCTGGTGGTTTGTCTGGCGCTGCAACTGAGCGGGTGCGCCACGGCGCGCACGCTCGATGCGGCCAAACCGGGAGCACCCGTGGTGTATTCGGGAACGCGGCTGGATTTGTATGCGTTGAATGGCGGGTGTTGCGCGATGGATCGGTTTGGGGCAGAGGCGCCGAGCTATCCGGGTGTGGACCTGCCGGCGAGTGCGTTGCTCGATACGCTGCTGTTGCCGCTGTCTTTACTCACCGTGCTCGGCGTGAGTTTTCAGGCAACTGGCGGATTGTAAAAAACAAAAGATCGCAGCCTTCGGCAGCTCCTACATGAGATCACCTGCAGGAACTGACGAAGGCTGCGATCTTTTGATCTTATTTACCGAGTTTCCTCAGTTCATCCGACTCGATCACCCGCACCCCATCCTGTTCTTCCAGCGCCAGACGCCACATCGCCCGCGCCAATTGGCACGCCTCGATCCCGCGGT
This sequence comes from Pseudomonas sp. FP2196, assembly GCF_030687715.1. Classification (GTDB taxonomy): domain Bacteria; phylum Pseudomonadota; class Gammaproteobacteria; order Pseudomonadales; family Pseudomonadaceae; genus Aquipseudomonas. Next base: position 5,403,660 of record NZ_CP117445.1, on the reverse strand, counting down.
ATTTGCCGGGAATCAATTTTGAAAACGGCGCGGCAAGCTGCTCGCCCAGACGTGGCTCGGTACGTTCCCCGAGCAATAGTGACGGCCGGCAAATGGTCAGTTGCGGCCAGTCCTGCGCGCGCAATGCCTGTTCCATTTCCCCTTTGACGCGGTTGTAAAAAACCGAAGACTTCGGATCGGCCCCGATTGCACTGATCACGATCAGATGCCGCGCGCCCATTTCCCGAGCACGTTTGGCGAACGCCACCACCATGTCCAGATCCACCGCGCGAAACGCAGCTTCGGAGCCGGCCTGTTTGATCGTCGTGCCGAGGCAGCAATAGGCGATGTCGACGCGACCGCTCAGTTGCGGCAAAAACGCCTGTGGGTCGCCGACCGGGTTTTCCAGATGCGGATGTTCGGCCAATGGTCGACGGGAGGGGGCAAGCACGCGGGTAATCGTTGGCTCGTTGAGCAAACGGTCGAGTAGATGTTCACCGGTCAAACCGGTGGCTCCGGCAAGCAATACGTGCTGAGGCGTCAAGTACATAGTGTCTCTCCCTTGATACTGTTCAGCTTAGTTGCTCTTTATCGCTCCGTCGTTCAACGCAGCACTTTGCAAAGCTTTTCTCGCTTGCTGTTTACGTAGCAGTTGCCAGTGCGACAGCACGGTTTTCGGCGCCCAGATCTGCGGCTCCGAAGCTTCGAAATTATCCGCCAGTTCACGCTCGGCAACGGTGGCCTTGGCCAGTTTGAAAGCTTGTTCGAGATCGTCGGTCTGGTTCAGCGCCTGGGCGAACAGTGCGTCGCCGAAGTAGGTGAAGTTAGCCTCTTCCGAGCAGCCGAAGGACACCCGGTCGGCACGCGAGGCGGTCATGATCAGCGTGCGCTCGTCTTTGAGAGCGGGGATGAAACCGCCGGAGTAGCACGACGAAATCACAATGATCTTGTCGCGGTTTTTCAGCGGTGCCAGCACGGCGGCGAGTTCGTCGGCGGGCAGATCGGCCAGCTCCATGCGTGGCTGGTCGAGTACCAGTTCGTGCTCGGCGGTGCCGTGGCTGGTCAGGTAGATGAACAGCAAGTCTTCCGGGCCACTGCGTTCGGCCAGGGTCTGCGCGGCGCGGCGCAGGTTCTCGCGGGTGGCCATCGGCCGGTCGCCGAGGTGGTCGCGATGGTTGACCAGACGGATCTGGCCATAAGCGCCGAAGCGCGTGTTGAGCATGTTGGCGACGTAGTCCGATTCGCGCAGGAACACGCTCTGCTTGCCATCGCCGCCGAGGGTCAGGGTGTACAGCTCAACGGCCGGGGTCGAAGCCGGGATCGCGGCCAGTGCGTCGTCGAGCAGGCGGCCCTGAGCGAGCAAGCCGAGTTCGAGGGTGTCGGGTAGCAACTTGCCGTCGGCATCACGCACGCGCTGGCCGTTGATCCAGGTGCCGCTCATCACTGTGCCATCGGTCAGCACCAGCGTGCCGCGTCCCGAATAACTGTCGCTGTCGAATCCGCCGACATAGAAGCTGCCATCGGACAAGTTCAAACGGCCCTGACCGCTGAAGCGCCAGTCGCTGAACGAACCGACGTAGTGGCTGCCATCGGCGCCGATCAATTCGCCCTTGCCGGTCAGTGCGCCTTCCTTGAACTGGCCGAGCCAGACATCGCCGTCGGCGTTTTCATAGCGGCCCTTGCCGTGCAACTGATTGTTCTTGAAGCCGCCGACATAGATGTCGCCATCGGCGCTGTTGAAGGTGCCGTTGCCTTCCAGTTGACCGTTGACGAAATGGCCGGTGAACGAGTTGCCGCTGGCGTCGCCGCGCTGGCCTTCGCCATTCGGTTTGCCGTGGGCGAACTGGCCCTGATAGGAGCTGCCGTCATCCATTTCCAGACGGCCGAGCCCGGAGTACTGATCAGCCTTGAATTCGCCACGGTAAGTCATGGCGTTTTCTTTCAGGGTGCCTTCGCCATCGCGTCGGCCCTGCTTGAAGCTGCCGGTGTAACTGCTGGCATTGGTCGTCAGGCTGCCCTGACCGTCGAACAGCCCTTGCTGGAACTGGCCGCGATAGACTTCGCCATTGCTGCCATGCCATTCGCCCTGACCATGCCACTGACCTTTGTCGAACTGCCCGGCGTACCAACTGCCGTTGGGGTAGTCGACGCGCCCCTGTCCCTGCAACAAGCCATCGACCAACTCGCCACGATAGCGTCCGCCGTCGGGCAGGCGCGCATCGGGAGGCAACAGCGATTCGCCGTCACCGCAAGCGGTGAGCATCAGGGTCAAGGCAAGGGGAGCAAGAGTCGCAAGTGAGCGCATAGCGGGATCCGGGCAATTAGGCGACCGAGTATGCCGCAGCTATGCGTCGCGTATATAGAGACGTGACGCGAAACAGCGTGCGCTGCTTCGCATCCGCAGCGATCAGACGAAACAGAGCGACAGTGGCTCGGCGATGTAGGCCGGTTTGTCCGAGCCTTCTATCTCCAGTGTCGCGGTCGCCTTGAGCAGCCACTGGCCAGGTTTTTTCTCGGTCACTTCGCCCAGATCGACCTTCAGGCGAACTTTGGAATTGACCTTCACCGGTTGAATGAAACGCACGCTGTCGAGGCCGTAGTTGACCACCATCTTCACGCCTTGCGGCAGGATCAGGATGTCTTCCATCAATTTGGGGATCAGCGACAACGACAGGAAACCGTGAGCGATGGTGCTGCCAAATGGCGTTTGCGCGGCTTTGACCGGGTCGACGTGAATGAACTGATAATCACCGGTGGCTTCGGCGAACAGGTTGATGCGTTCCTGATCGATGGTGAGCCATTCGGAACGTCCGAGTTCCTTGCCGACATAATCTTTGAGCTCTGCAACTGGAACATAGGGCATTGAGACTCTCCTTGGGTTCATCGGTTTTATAGTTTTTCAGGTGGGGGATTTGACCGCCCTGCGAACCACTGTAGATCATCATGGCGATTTGCTCCGGTCAACCGACCATGCTTTTGGCGAATGCCGATCCATAGCGCAGGCGTGCTTATAATGCCGACGACTTGCAGGGTGAAAAGTAAGACGGAGATGTCGGATGTTGCTACGTGGCCTGACCATGCTGGTGCTGTTTCAATTGCTCGGCACGGCACTCAATCATTTGTTGTTGCCAGTGCTGCCGGGGCCGATCATCGGTCTGCTGCTGTTGCTGGTATTCCTGATCATTCGCGGTGAAGTCGGCGAGCCGTTGAACCTGGCGGCCAGTAGCCTGCTGCGTTATCTGCCGTTGCTGCTGGTGCCACCTGCGGTGGGCGTGATGGTTTATGCCACGGCCATCGCCGCCGATTTCTGGGCGATTGTCGGCGCCCTCGTGGTGTCGCTGATTCTGTCGATGGCCTTCGCCGGCGTGCTGATGCAGCGTATGGTCAAGCGTCACGCGCCCCCGTCGGAGGAATCCTGATGCTCTTCGATTGGCACGGCGCCTGGGCGTCGGTGATTCACCATCCGCTGTTCGGCATCGGCATCACCCTCGGTGCTTATCAACTGGTGCTGGCGGCGTTCGAGAAAACCCGCTGGATCTTTCTGCAACCGGTGCTGGTCTCCATGCTGTTGGTGATCGGTGTGCTGGTCGGTTGCGGGCTGACGTACGCCGAGTATCGCAAGAGCACCGAGATCCTCAGCATCCTGCTGGGGCCGGCGACTGTGGCACTGGCCGTGCCGCTGTATCTCAATCTGCGGCGCATTCGCCAATTGTTCTGGCCGATTTTTACTACGCTGGTGATAGGCGGGGTGGTCGCCACGGGCATGGGCGTGGCGCTGGGCTGGTGGTTCGGTGCCGACCACATGATTCTGATGACCATGGCGCCAAAGTCGGTGACCTCGCCGATCGCTATGCTGGTGGCCGAACAGATCGGTGGCGTCGCGGCGCTGGCGGCGGTGTTTGTACTGATCACCGGGGTGATCGGCGCGATCTTCGGCCCGACGCTGTTGAACCGTCTCGGTGTGCACAGTCCCGAGGCGCGCGGCATGGCACTGGGCATGACCGCCCACGCGGTTGGCACGGCGGTGGCGATGCAGGAAAGTGATGAGTGCGGTGCCTTCGCGGCGCTGGCGATGAGTCTGATGGGCGTGGCCACGGCGGTGTTCCTGCCGTTGGCGGTGTCGATGGTGGTGTAAGGAAATGTCTATGAATCTGCCGCTTTTTCCGCTGAACACTGTGTTGTTTCCCGGCTGCAACCTCGACTTGCAGATCTTCGAGGCGCGCTACCTGGACATGATCGGTCGCTGCATGAAACAGGGCGGCGGCTTTGGCGTGGTGTGCATTCTCGACGGCCACGAAGTCGGCGTCGCGCCAGAAGGTTTTGCACTGGTCGGCTGTGAGGCACGGATTACCGATTTCCAGCAGCAGGACAACGGGTTGCTTGGTATTCGCGTGCAGGGCGGTCGGCGCTTCAATGTGTTGCGCACCGAGGTGCAGCGCGACCAGTTGATCATCGCCGACGTCGAGTGGCTGGATGACGAGCCCGAGCAGCCGTTGCAGGACGAAGATGCCGACCTGGTGGCGCTGCTCAAGGCGTTGGCTGAGCACCCGATGGTCGAGGCGCTGAACATGGGCACCGACGCGGCCGGACAGCAATCGCTGGCCAATCAGTTGGCCTATCTGCTTCCTTTTGCAGAGGAAGACAAAATCGACCTTCTGCAACTGGATGATCCTCAGCAACGTCTGGATGCGATTCAGGCATTGCTCGATGAATTGCAGGGTGAACTGTTCGCCTAGTTTCACTTTGAATCAACTCCCTGGACTTGCCAGTATTGTTTTGATTGTTTCCTTGGCATAACTTCAAGTTGCCCGCAGGATGCGGGTGACTTGAATAATGATAAGGAATAAATCATGACTGTATATGAAGATGAATGGGCTTTCTGGGACGATATTGCTGGTAAGTACATTTTCAAACATGCCGGCAGCGACCATAACGTCAATCACATTATTGAAGCCGCGGCAGTCTATGCCGACAAGATGGTCATTGAACGCCGTAAGCGCAAAGCAGCAAAAATTCCTGCCAGTGAAATACCTCGGGTTGCAATGAAGTTGGCAGCGCTGGACGCTCCAGCGGTCTGATTAATTTATTGTCTTTTTCGAATAGTTGCCCGCTGCCTTGGGGTTGCCGGTAGCGTGACATTTATAAGTAGGTGTTTTTTATGTCTTTGCGTAAGAATAATAACAATGCTTTTACAGCGAATTTGTACTTGAATGGTTTGCCGTTGGTGCTCAATCAGCAGCGCTTGAAGCAGTTATTGCGTGAACCCAGAATTACCAAGCGTGAACAACTGGATGCCGAAGTGGCTCTGGCCAATAGTCACGAAGCCAGTTTTATCACGCTGGCCGGCCACGAGGATGATAAACCGCTGCTGCTGAAATTTACCCCGCAAGGCGATAGTTATTCGATCAACATCGCACTGCGCGGTGTTTTCGATGGCGCACGCTGGGTCATTGAAAGTGACACCTATAATTTACGGGTCAGTCACAGCGAGCGCAGTGAGGTGTTCTCCATCAGCAAGGTGGTGGGGGAGAAAACCTCCCTCGATGATCTTGAAGCAGGGCCTGCTTATATTCATCTGGTGGCTGACTCAAATAAAAAATCCTTGTATAGCAGTACGGCGGGCCAAGTGAGTTTTTTCAAGAGCGTAGATCCTAATGTCACAGGGCACGTGGCTTACAATAATAAGCCTGCGGTATTTGTGATAAAGGTGATTGATAAACTTCCCGTCGGTGCTTGAAGTGATACGCCATTCATTCATTAAATGAATGGCGTGATTCAAGGCTTGAAGGGGTTGTTTTTGGTCAGGGCCTGTAATGCTCGGGCACCGGCCAAGTGACATCATCGGAGAATGTGCTGCTGCCTTTCGGCAGATCCAGCACCACACCACCTGACGCGGCGATTTCATCTATCAGTTGGTCATAGCGAAACAACTCTTGTAAGCGGAATTCGTTGTCGGGAAATACTTCGAGGTGAGTGCCTATGACTTCGTCGTTACCTGCCCACGTTGCTTGCTCGATCGCCTCTGCGTTATCACCGGCTTGCAGAAGGATGTCTTCAACCCGGGCTGCCCGACTCAAGTCCGAGTGCACCCGCCAGATGCGCTCGGCGCTGAGACCCCGGGTAGGCATTGAGATCCGGCCTTCCAGTGCATTCCCGTCAAAATCCATGTTGTTCAGGTAAATGTTTTCTGCTCGAGGGACCACCTCGATGCCGCGGGTGTCGATGGCATAAAGGAAGCCAAGTTTCTGTTCGCGCCGCAGCAATGGATAGTCACGCGAGTTGTCCATTTCAAACGATGTATCAGATTCCCCATCCGTGCTGTGTCGATGTCCGCTAGACGAATCGCTGTCACTGACATGCCCTGGATAGCGGTTGGCCTGGCTGTTGTAATGCCGAGGGTTGGAGTAGTAATCAAATCCCATGTAGGTCAAGCCGTTGGCCAGGCCAAATGTCGCGCTCAAAGCTCGTTTGGTTGTGGAGTCGGAGGGGTTGCCCCGCAGTTTCACCAGGCGTTTGTCCCGAGCCAGTTCCCTTGAGCCGATCCTTCGGCCGATTGAGAAGTGCCCGATGTGACGATGAGCGTCACATCGGGCGAGGCGTTAATCAGGTTCAGTCAGGATCAGGGAGTACTGTCCGATGCGATAACCAGGTCTTCGGGTTTGATCCGGCAGGCTGGATCTTTGTCGATTCCCCAGTAGTCGTTTGTCGAGTGGTAATACACCGCGCCGTCCTTTTTCGGTCTCACGCCAATGTTCTGGACAACGACCCTGACGGCCAGCTCATTGCGCTGCCGGTGCAGACGAATGTCCGCCAGCAGGGCTTCGACGCTGGAATAGCTTTGCGCGTTGATCAGGTAAAGTTGCAGCACTTCAAACAGCAGTGCGACTTCATAGATATTGCCGGAGCGGGTCACCACACTGATGGATTCGACCGGTACGTTATCGTCCATGCTCGGCAGTTCGATCAAGGCACTGCCCACCCACAGGCGGTCGCTCTGCAGTTGGATATCGTCGCGGGTGATCGCTTCTGTCATCGCGCTGGTGTACAGGTTCCAGATCGAGGCATCGGCGATTTTTGCGGTGGCGTCCGGGGTGGTCAGACGAATGATCGTGTTACTGGCCAGGTGAATGTCGTAGATCGAGCTTTCACCTCTCAGAACATAGATGCCGCTGTGGGATGTTGCCTGTATATCAACACGGTTGGGTTTTGCGGAAAGCGCAATGGTGCGCGCGACGTTCGGTCTGGAAAAGAGGTAGTTGCCGTCGCGAGGCTTCAGGCAACTGCCCGCCTTGCGGATTTTGTTGCCGGGTTCATCGGCGTCTGACAAATAGGGAATGTCGGGCAGTTGAAGCCGATACGAGATGCCGTCCTGCGTCACCAGGACAATGTCTTGTACCAGGCGCGGAATCGTGACCTTGAGACTGTTTCTGCCACTGTAGCCATTGGCTTGAGTCGAGGCCTGAACGATACCCTTGAACACCACGACTTTCGATGGAAGCAGCAGCGAGATGTCGATGTTGCTGTAGAACAAGTGAGTGTTGCCCGACACACCGTCGCGTTTTTCAACGCGGTAAGTGACGATGACGTCGGCAATTTCAAGGTCATTGAACTCAAGGAAGATGACCCTGGAGGTTTCCGCAAGATCGTGTCGGGCCACCAATTCGACCCTGCGCTGGGTGCGTGCCACGAAGTGCTGATTCGATCCCTCCTGCGTGAGTGCAACGGTGCCGCCATTAATGATCTCGGGGCTGGTATCGGGTTTACCGATTGCGCTGATCACGACCTCAACGTCCTGTGCCAGCGGTGCGCTCATCTGCGGAGGCAGGGGAAGTACCAGCTCATAGCCGTCCTGGGTTTTGAACAGCAGTTGGCTATTTTTCAGCTGACGCTGACCCTCGACCCACTGGTAGACGTTTGCAATGGTCAGGACATGATCAGGGTCTTCACCATCCTTGCCACGTAATGAGGTGACGATCAGCGAGGTGTCGACGATCTGCCAGCGCTGAATCCTTGCGATGGGCCAGCCGAACTCGATCACACTCGATTGTTCACCGTCTTCGATGATCAGCGCCACGGCTGAGGTGTCGGCGATGTAATAGCGATCCTGGCCAGAGCCTCCGTCGACACGGCAATCGGCACCGCGAAGGACAATGGTGTCATCACCGGCGCCGGCATCGATGTGGTCATTGCCATTGGCTGAAATTCGATTGGCCTTGTCGTTGCCGGTGATGCGATTGACACCGTTGCGCAAGGTCGAGATGTTCTCGATGGACTGGATTTGTGCGACGTCGACTGCGTCTGTCGCACAATTATGGCTGCGCAGAGCGACCTTTCCAGTGTGCAGATTGACGTCATAACCGACGTGGCGGGTATCCGTGACGGGGCGGCGACCTTCAAAGGCAAGCGTGTCGAAACCCTCACCGCCATCAAGCGTGCTGGTGAGCGCAGAGGCGCTCACCCGGTTGAGTATTTTTTCGGTGGTCTCAAAGTAAAACTCATCAGCCTTGTTGCCGCCCGTCAGGGTCTTCACACCCTCCCGATAACTGAAGAGATTGGACTTGTCGCTGACTCCGATGACTCGGTCAGTACCGTCATCGAGTCGCCAAAGCACCCCTTTGTCATCACCGGGCGTGCCTTTGACGCTGCCCTTGAGGTTCGCCGGTATGCCATTGCGTGCGTCGATGATGTCGTCACCGCCAACGATGACGGGGTCGCTGTCCATCTTGAAGGCCTGCTCCCCGGCATGCTCGTTCCACTCATGCCGCCAGATTTTCATGGGCTTGAGTTCAACGCTGAAACTGCCGTTGACCACATATTCGACGAAGTTCTTGTACGCGCCCTCCAGCAAGGTTTTGGCGGAGACTTCCAGCTGTTTGTTATGCTCGCTGAAGGCTTTGGAGATTTTGAAACGATCGAGCACTTCTTTGTCCAGTTCCTGCCCGGTGAAGGCGAACCAGCCTGAGCGTAAGCGCTCGTGCGCGCTCAGTTCGATGTAATCGTCAATGTCGTCCACGACCCGGGCGGCCTGGTAGATCATTGATCCGAGGATGAGTATGGTCGCTGCGGCAAGCCCCAGCGGGCCGGCGACGCTACCGAAGCCGGCCAGCGCCGCCACGCCCAGCGCCAGGCTGATGCCGGCGCCCGCCACGCTCAGAGCGCCGCTGACATAGTGATCCTGCGCCTCCTTGCCGCTGGTCACGGCGGCCGCATTGAAAGATTTGACGGCATCAGTGATGTCGAACGGCAGGGTAATCGCACTGGCAAAAAGGCCTGCGCCGCGACTGAGGCGTTTGCCTGCCGATGTCAGCTGAAATCGACCAAATGCCTGCGAGCCGTTTCTGAGCATGGCTTCGCCCGTCTTGGTCAGGCCGCGTTCGATAATCAGCGAGCCGACTTCGGCAGCGATGGATCCCCCTTGGTACACCGCCTCCAGTGAGTCGCCTTTCTTTATCGCATCCATCACCCCCATGTAGCCGCTGTAGATACCGAAGGCTTGCAGCCCGACACCTGCGCCGCTCAATACATAACTTTTGGTTTTGCTGACCCATCCCGGTACGTTTTCAAAGGAGGCGACCCGGTGAATGTCGAGCTTTTGCGCCGCATTGCTCAATTGGTTGAGACGCTCCATCCCGCTGCCGGGGGGTAACGGTCTGGCGTTGACGAACAGCGGTGAAGCGTCAATCGAACGCTTGCAGGCAATTTCATAGAAGAGCGTGGCCACGACCCCGCTGGCGGAGATGTCCGCATGCTTCAGGCGGGCGTCGACTTTTGCCGAGTCGAAGTTGAGCGCGTCCAGAAAAGCCTGATCCGGCCGCTTCAGGTTAGCGCTGGAGGCGCTGATGGGCTGGCCATGAACGGCGGCGCCCAGGGCTTCGAGTTCTACTCGACTGACCCAGACTTCGCCGATGCGCAAAGGCCCGAAATGTTTGTCGAGGGATTTGAGCGTGTGCTTTGAGGCGTCAACCGCAGGCTCGGCGTTCGATGTCGAGGAGGATGTCTCGAGCTTGCCGGGGTGAGGGGCGTGAGTATTGGCCGAAGTGCTGATTTGCGTTACTTGAATCGTGTTGATTGCGGGCGTTTCAATTGCCGGTTCGATAAGTTTTGCCACGATTTGATCCCTCAATGATAAGCGTCATGTCGCCCCGGTTTCCGTACCGGTCTGCAGGTTGATGCGTTGTTGCGGTTAAAACATGAAAAGTGAGTCCGAGCGAAAGTCCTGAAGCGCGTTTATTCGGGCCACGTGATGTCATACCCGAATTCGTTTTTATTGCCGGAAAGTTTAAGGATGGGTTTGCCCGCCACATCCACGGCATTGATCAAACGATCGTATTCATCCTGGTTGGAATGCCCCGCGTGAGTCGTCGATTCAATACGCGATGCGTTTCTGCCGGCCTGTTCGCGAATGTCATGAACGAGTGCAGCTTTTGTCAGTGTCGAATTCAGTAACCAGATGCGGTCTGCGTCCAGGCCCCTTCTAGTGACAGAAATCAGGCCTTCATAGTCGTCGGTGGGAAACCAGGTGCCCTGGTTTGACCGGGCGGACGAGTTGAACAGATGGTTTTCTTCATGCGGGACCACTTCCAGTTGGCGGGTGTCGAGCACATACAGAAACATGTGCGTCTGGCGCTCTCGTGTCCGTTCGTAGTTGCGTTCTCGATCGAGCGCGACGGGACTCCCGGCGTCCGACCAATCGGAGGATGAGCTGCTGTCGCTATGTTCACTGGCATCGCTGTTCGGGGGCGTATCGTCCCCGGCCCTGCCGGGGTATTTGTTGGTCTGGCTGTTGAATCGCAAGTACTCGGGGTCGGGTGCGCTAGCGTACTTTTGCCCTTCTTGAAGGCTGAATGTGGCGCTCATCGGCTTGTGTGTGGTGGCACCGGGTTCGTGCGCATAGCGGGGAAGCATGGCGTCGTCATTGGCCAATTCGAAGGGGGTGCGGTCATCGCCTCTGAACAGAGCCGGAACGTCGGTTCGGTAAAGGCAGTTCTGTGCGTTGCGCAAGTAACCCATTTTGGCCAGGAGGGCTTCGCGCAGTTCATCGGTCATGCTGCTTTCGGGGTAGTACCAGTCGTGCCGGGCTTCACGTTTCAGATTCAGCTCCTGGATCGCCTGCTGGCTGAACGCGTCGAGCCGATGCGGGTTGGCGGTATCTTCCATCAGGCGTTTGTGCGCCGTTGCCCATTCGGGCATCGCCAGCGCGGTCTTCAGATCCTGCTGTAAACGGGTCAATTGACTCGGCAACAGGTTGTAAGACTGCAAGAGTGTCTGGCGTTCTTTCGTTGTCATGGCGGGATGCAGCCAGCGCAGGGAGTCGCGTACCAATACAACGACTGGATCGCCCGTTTCCCGCGGCTCGACCCAAAGGGGCGGTTTGCCGGTGGCTTGGGCTTGCACGCGGAAACGTTCGATGTCCTGGCCTTGAATCGCGTAAGCCTCCCAGATCTCCTGATCGGTCCAGTGCTTCAAGTGCGTGGGTGGCAAGCCGAATCCTGCGGGCGGCGGATCGACCTGAATCCATCTTCCGTATTTATCTCTGAAAGCAAACCGTGTCTGCGTTTCACTGATTCCCAGCCTCGGCTCAAGCTCGTAATAACCCTGCGAGTCCGGAGAGCGGTGCGACTCTTTGTAGCGGTTTGGGTCGATGAACGTCGGCTCCTCGGCCGGGCGAGGTTTTTTGGGGGGGGCGGGTTGATTCGGCTGTTCGCTGGCAGGTTGATGGGGGCGTTTGAGTGCGTCGCTGCCTGTGTCTTTTGGTTCCGGGCGGATGGCAGGTATTTCGCTTTCCTGAACGGTCAGGCGCCAGGTCGGCCGTCCGTTGTTTTTGTAGATGACCGGGCCAAGTGGATAGCGATCCTGCAGCGACTTCATACGATGGGCTTTGAGTTCGTCGTCAAAGTCGGCATGCGCGGTCCGCAGCACACCTTCATGTTCGATATCGACGAATTTTCGCCCGACGATATAGCGCCAGCCTTCTGCGTCGGCGGCTTGCATACCCCGCAGGAAGTTATCGGGCAGCCACAATTCATCTATCGACCTTTCATGTGAGCGGACGGCGGAACCGCGTGTTGGTATCTCGGTGACTCGCACCGCAGGTGACGGATTGTGTTCGTTGTCCGGCCGGATCACGGTTTGTTGATCCGAATGGATGGAAAAAGGGGCGTCAACAGACTCGGGCAGGCGTCTGGCGATGAAGTCGGGTTGTCGGGTTAGAGGGATGTTGAGCTCTGTTGTTTGAATTGTCGAAACGGGCGCTTTGCGCGGTATCTTGGGGCTCATGGATTACTCAGAGTAGAGGAGGAGAATATGTTTAAGTTTGTGGTGGTTTGCCGATAGTGTTTTTTTTGGTAAATCAGTTGTTGCAGTTGTATTTAACTTTTGTGATGGGGCGGGTTTAATGTAATTGATTTTTCAGGGTGTGAAAGACAGGTCTTTCTGGTATTTCAGTTAAATATGTAACTTTGATTTTAAGTTTGATTTAAAAGTAGGTCTTTGGAGTTTTTGAACTAAGAATATTTACCGTGCGGTATTAATCAGGCGTAGGGCAGGCGCGCCACTCTTGTCGGAATAATCCTCAAAGAGTGGCGGAGGGGGCAGGGGGAGGTATTTAGTAGGCGTAACGCAACAGTGTGTGCGGCAGGTGACGAAAGACGAAGAAGCTGAACAGCAACACCAGCGCCGGCAGAATCAGCCACCAGACCTTGAAGGGCATGGCATTGAGTGGCGTCTGACGCTGGTTCAGCCAGAGGCTCGCCGCACATACGCAAATGGCCAGCATGGCGCCGGCGAGAATGTCCGTCGGCCAGTGTGCGCCCAGATAGACGCGTGAAAGCGCAATCGCAAAGGCTGGAATGCAGCCGATCAACAGCCAGGTCAGGCGCATGCGCGGCGGTTGCCCGCGTCCGGCGAGGACGGCGAGGGTCAGGAACAGTGCAAACGAACCCGAGGCATGGCCGCTGGGCATGCTGAAACTGGTGATCGGGTCGGTCAGCACCTCCGGGCGTACCCGGGCGAAAAACAGTTTGGTCCCGGTGTTGGCGAGCGCGGTGACGAGGAGGGTGCTGCCCGCAAAAATCGCCTGACGCCACTGCCGGCACAGCAGCAGCAGAGCGGTCAGCAGGATGCTGAACAGCAGCATGTTGCGGAATTCGCCGATCAGCGTCAGCGTGACCGCGATTTCATCCAGCACCGGCTGCCGATGTTCCTGCACCAGCGTCATCACGCCTTGGTCGAGGGCCGTCAGGTACGGATAACCGATGAACAGGCCAAGCAGAATCAACAGGCTCATGCTGCTGATCCAGATCGTCGCGCGGCGATGGCGGCGCAGGCTGCTGTTCACGCTGAGGCCGACCATCACCGCGATGCAGCCGGCGACGATCCCTGCCTCAAGCCAGAAGCCTTCCGGTAAAGGCAGGCGGAATGCCGCGCCGGTAGCCCAGCCCGGTAGCAGGTAGGCCAGACTCCAGCCAGCGGCGGCCAACAGGCTGACGGCAACGAAGCGCGGGAACGGCATGTCGCACATCCCGGCAACCATCGGCAGCATCGGTCGCAACGGGCCGATAAAGCGCCCGACCAACAGACTGGCGATACCGTAACGCTGGAAATAGCTCTCGGCGCCGGCCATCCATTCCGGGTGATGGCGCAGGCCCGGCAGTCTTCGGATGTTCTGGTGGAAATGGCGACCGAGGAAGTACGAGATCAAATCACCGAGGATGCCGCCGAGAAAACCCAGCAACAGGGTTTCGCTCAACGACAGCGCGCCGCTGCCGGCCAGCACCGCCACGGCAAACAGCAGCACTGTGCCGGGGACAATCAGGCCGGCAATCGCCAGGCATTCGACAAGGGCAACAATGAACACCGCCACGGCTAACCACTGAGGGTTGGCCGCCAGCCACCCGGTCACGCTATCGAGCCATGGGCCCATACAGACAACTCCATTTCATTGATTGCCCCCTGTAAGAGCTGCCGAAGGTTGCGACCTTTTGATCTTGAAAAACAAAGATCGCCGACTGCTGCAGCTCCTGCACAGGGGTAGTTTTTACAGCAGAAAATAATCCTGGCCTTCGACCTGACCCCGGCGCAGCGGGTTCCGCGTACACCATTGCGCATAAGCGGCGTCAACGAAGCGGTACATCAGGTGTTCGTCACGGCCATGGGGAATGCCCAGGCGCGTGGTTTGAATGATGTGCGAGGGCGCAGCCCCGGCATCTTCCACCAGCAAAAGCTCATGATCGAAGCGCTTGGCGTCCCACACCGGCACTTTCAGTCCCAGCGCCTTGCAGAGCAAGGTCTGACCGGCACAGAGCTTCTGCGACGGGCGCAGGCGACCTTGTGCATCAGGATTGTTCAGCAGCATTTGCGCCAGACTGTCCGGCCCGCTGATCTCATCGACCCACGGGTAGGCCGATTTGATCAATACCGCATTACCCGGCCCTTGCGCGCTGAAGTTCAGCGAATCGCCGCCACGGGCGTAATACATATAGATGTGGCCGCCATCCAGAAACAAAGCCTTACGCTTTTCTGTGTAGCCAAGGGACGCGTGGCTGCCTTTTTCCGCACAGTAATAGGCTTCGGTTTCGATGATCCGGGCGCTGAGCCACACATCACCGACCCGGTGGCGGATGACTTTGCCGAGCAGATCCTGCGCGAGCACTTGGGCGTCACGGTCGAAAAAAGCGTCCGGAAGTCCCAGTGGCAGGCGCTCGTCACGGGTGCGAACGGTGAGGTTGGACATGGCAGGCAAGGTTTATCCAGGCTGAATGAGGTCGAGATGATAACAATTCGAGGCTTAATCCCGGCTGAACGTCGGCAATTTGTCGTCCATTTCGACCATCCGCCCGTCACCGCTGTTAGTCCCGGGACGCGACAGCTATAATCTGCCGCTTTCCTCTTTGCCAAGACCCCAGCAGACCATGACTGAGTCCGTTCTTGACTACATGACCCGATTGGGTCGCGCCGCCCGCGAAGCCTCCCGGGTCATTGGCCGTGCCAGCACCGCGCAGAAAAACCGCGCCTTGCAGGCTGCTGCCAATGCACTGGATGCCGCTCGCGCCGAGCTTGCTGCAGCCAACGAACAGGATCTGGCCGCCGGCCGCGCCAATGGTCTGGAGCCCGCACTGCTGGAACGTCTGGAACTGACCCCCGCGCGCATTGACGGCATGATCGTCGGTTTGCGTCAGGTCGCAGCGCTGCCGGACCCGGTCGGCGCGATCCGTGACATGAGCTTCCGCCCGTCGGGCATACAGGTCGGCAAAATGCGCGTGCCGCTGGGCGTGATCGGGATCATCTACGAATCCCGGCCTAACGTGACTATCGATGCCGCCAGTCTGTGCCTGAAGTCTGGCAATGCAACCATTCTGCGCGGTGGTTCCGAGGCGATTCATTCCAACCGTGCCATTGCTGCGTGCATTCAACGCGGCCTGGCCGAGGCTGAGTTACCTGCCGCTGTGGTGCAAGTGGTTGAAACCACTGACCGCGCTGCCGTCGGCGCGATGATCACCATGCCTGAGTACGTCGACGTGATCGTGCCGCGCGGTGGCCGTGGCCTGATCGAACGTATCAGTCGCGATGCCCGGGTGCCGGTGATCAAGCATCTGGATGGCATCTGCCACGTTTACGTCAGCGAACATGCCGACCTGGCGAAAGCCCAGCGCATCGCCTTCAACGCCAAGACTTACCGTTATGGCATCTGCGGCGCGATGGAGACCTTGCTGGTCGATCACGCTGTAGCGAAGGATTTCCTGCCGTCGATGGCCGCCCAGTTCCGCGAAAAAGGCGTCGAACTACGTGGTTGCGAGCGTACCCGGGCGATCATCGAGGCAGTGGTGGCCAGCGAAGACGACTGGAACACCGAGTATCTGGCGCCGATCTTGTCGATCCGTGTGGTCGATGGTCTGGACCAGGCGATCGAGCACATCAACCATTACGGCTCGCACCATACCGACTCGATCGTCAGCGAAAACCTCGCCGACACTCGTCGTTTCGTGGCCGAAGTCGACTCGGCGTCGGTGATGATCAACACCCCGACCTGCTTCGCCGATGGATTTGAATACGGATTGGGTGCCGAGATCGGCATTTCTACTGATAAGCTGCACGCCCGTGGCCCGGTGGGCCTCGAAGGACTGACCTGCGAGAAGTACATCGTGCTCGGTGATGGCCAGTTGCGCGGCCAGGCGACGGTCTGACTTGACCGACCTCGACCTGACAGCGCCGCAAACCGGCAGCGAGTCCCGGCCCCGGCGCATTGGCATCCTGGGCGGCACGTTCGACCCGGTGCACATCGGCCATTTGCGTGGCGGGGTTGAAGTTGCCGAAGCGTTATCGCTCGATGAGCTGCGACTGACGCCGAGCGCGCGGCCGCCGCACCGTGATACGCCGCAGGTGTCGGCGCAGGATCGGTTGGCGATGGTCGAGTGCGCGGTGGTCGGAGTGCCGCCGCTGGTGGTAGACGCCCGCGAATTGCAGCGGGACAAACCGTCTTACACCATTGATACCCTGGAGTTGATGCGTGCTGAAATGGCCGCCGAGACCCAGGTTTTTCTGCTTTTGGGCTGGGACGCATTTTGCGGCCTGCCCACTTGGCACCGCTGGGAAGAGTTGCTCCAGCATTGCCACATCCTGGTGCTACAGCGCCCGGACGCCGACAGCGAACCGCCGGATGCCTTGCGCAACCTGCTGGCAGCGCGTTCGGTGAGCGACCCGCTGGCCCTGAAAGGGCCGAGCGGACAGATTGCATTCGTCTGGCAGACACCGCTCGCGGTCTCCGCCACCCAGATCCGTCAACTGCTGGCCAGCGGTAAGTCGGTACGTTTCCTGGTGCCCGACGCGGTCCTGGCCTACATCGATGCGCACGGTCTGTACCGTGCGTCGAACTGAACAAGGCGTGCTTCACTGATACGAATCCACGTGTCGCCAAGCCGCCGAATATATGAGCAAAACGAGTTTTATATGACTGACAAAGACCAAACCAAAGTAAAGCGCAAAGGCACATTCAAGAGCGCCCCGCTGCCAGAGCCGGTCAACACCAACGAGCCGCTGAAAGGTGACGAACTGGTCAAGCTGGCCGTGGCCGCCCTGGAAGACGTCAAGGCGCAAGACATCCAGATCATCGATGTTCGCGACAAGCAAAGCATCACCGACTACATGATCATCGCCACCGGTACCTCCAATCGCCAGATCAACGCGATGCTGGACAAGGTTCGCGAAGAAGTCAAAAAGCAGGGCGCCAAGCCGCTGGGCGAAGAAGGCAAGGGCGACAGCGACTGGGTGCTGCTCGACCTCGACCTGGTGATCGTGCACATGATGACCGCCTCGGCACGTCAGTTCTACGACCTGGAACGCCTGTGGGCCGGTGCCGAGCAAAGCCGTGCGGCCGACGCCAAGCACCACAGCCCGGAAAACACCCACGAGCATTTCACCAAGCTCAACAAAGACCAGCTGTAAGGGATTGCTGTGCGACTGCGACTGATCGCCGTCGGTTCACGCATGCCCAAGTGGGTGGAAGAAGGCTGGCATGAATATGCCAAGCGTCTTCCGTCCGAGCTGGCGCTGGAACTGGTGGAAATACCGCTCAATACCCGTGGCAAAAATGCCGACGTGGCCCGTTTCATCCGCCAGGAAGGCGAAGCCATGCTGGCCAAGGTCGGGCAGAACGAGCGGATTGTCACGCTGGAAGTCCACGGCAAACCCTGGAGCACCGAGCAACTGGCGGTCGAACTTGACCGTTGGCGGCTGGATTCGCGCACGGTCAACTTCATGGTCGGTGGCCCGGAAGGGCTGGCGCCGGAAGTCTGTGCCCGCGCTGATCAGCGCTGGTCGTTGTCGCCGCTGACGCTGCCGCACCCGCTGGTGCGGATCCTGATCGGCGAACAGTTGTACCGTGCCTGGACCGTGCTGTCCGGTCACCCT
The DNA here is from genome assembly GCF_030687715.1 of Pseudomonas sp. FP2196. GTDB lineage: Bacteria > Pseudomonadota > Gammaproteobacteria > Pseudomonadales > Pseudomonadaceae > Aquipseudomonas. The sequence goes on along the minus strand of NZ_CP117445.1, from coordinate 5,385,777 downwards.
TACCACAAGTAAGCCTGCCCTCATGTCTCAGCCGATCCGCATCAAGGACCACGAAAAGGACGCACGTCTGGTGCGTGGCCGCGTCGTGTTCGGAGCCATTGTGGTGGTGGCGCTGATTTGTGTGCTGATTGCGCGGTTGTATTTCCTGCAGGTGATTCAATACGAGTACCACTCGACCCTGTCGGAAAACAACCGCGTCCATGTGCAGCCGATTCCGCCGACCCGCGGGCTGATTTTCGACCGCAACGGCGTGGTGGTGGCGGACAACCGTCCCAGCTTCAGCCTGAGCATGACCCGCGAGCGCTCCGGCGACTGGCAGCAGGTACTCGACGTCATCGTCGAAGTGCTGGAGCTGACGCCTGAAGACCGGGTGATCTTCGAGAAGCGTATGCGTCAGGGGCGCCGGCCGTTCGAGCCGGTACCGATCCTGTTCGAGCTGAGCGAAGAGCAAATTGCCCGCATCGCGGTCAACCAGTTCCGCCTGCCTGGCGTGGAAGTGGTGGCGCAACTGGTTCGTCACTATCCGCAGGGCGCGCATTTTGCGCACTCGGTGGGCTATATGGGGCGGATCAACGAGAAAGAGCTGAAAACGCTCGATCCGGTCAACTACAGCGGCACCCACCACATCGGCAAGACCGGCATCGAGCGCTTCTACGAGCCGGAATTGCACGGTCAGGTCGGTTATGAAGAGGTCGAAACCAACGCCCGCGGCCGCGTCTTGCGCGTGCTCAAGCGTACCGATCCGATTCCCGGCAAGGACATCGTCCTCAGCCTGGATATCAAATTGCAGGAAGCCGCCGAAGCCGCGCTGGGCGGACGTCGTGGCGCGGTCGTCGCGCTCGATCCGAAAACCGGCGAAGTGCTGGCGATGGTCAGTCAGCCGAGTTTCGACCCGAACCTGTTCGTCACCGGGATCAGCTTCAAGGCGTACGCCGAGTTGCGCGATTCCATCGACCGGCCACTGTTCAACCGCGTACTGCGCGGTCTGTACCCGCCGGGTTCGACGATCAAACCGGCGGTGGCGATTGCCGGTCTCGATTCGGGGGTGGTGACGGCGTCCAGTCGAGTTTTCGACCCGGGCTACTACATGCTGCCCAACTACGATCACAAATACCGCAACTGGAATCGCACCGGTGACGGCTTCGTCGACCTCGACACGGCGATCATGCGGTCCAACGACACCTACTTCTATGACCTGGCGCACAAGCTCGGCATTGATCGGTTGTCGGCTTACATGAACAAATTCGGCATCGGCCAGAAGGTCTCGCTGGACATGTTCGAAGAATCCCCAGGGTTGATGCCGTCCCGCGAATGGAAGCGCGCGACACGCAAGCAGGCGTGGTTCCCGGGTGAAACCCTGATCCTCGGGATCGGCCAAGGCTACATGCAGTCGACCCCGTTGCAACTGGCCCAGGCCACAGCGTTGGTGGCGAACAAAGGCGTGTGGAACCGCCCGCACCTGGCCAGATCCCTTGAAGGGGTGAAGCCGGTGGACGAAAACCCGATACCGGACATTGTCCTGCGTGATCCGTCGGACTGGACCAAGGTCAACCATGGCATGCAGCAGGTGATGCACGGTGCCCGAGGCACCGCGCGCAAAGCGGCCATCGGCGCGCAATACCGGATTGCCGGCAAGTCGGGTACGGCCCAGGTGGTCGCGATCAAGCAAGGCGAGAAGTACGACCGCTCCAAGGTTCAGGAACGCCACCGCGACCATGCCTTGTTCGTCGGTTTTGCTCCGGCAGATGACCCGCGAATCGTGGTTTCGGTGATGGTCGAGAACGGTGAGTCCGGTTCCGGCGTCGCCGCGCCGGTGGTGCGTCAGGTCATGGATGCCTGGCTGCTGGATCAGGACGGACGTTTGAAGGCCGAATACGCCAGCCCAATCAGTTCGGAGGCTACGGCCCGTGATGAATAACTTTGATCGCATGCTCTCTAGTGAGGATGTGATGCGTCGCCGCGCGACGCTGCTGCAAAGACTGCATATCGATGGCCCGTTGTTGATCCTGCTGCTGATCCTCGCCGCCGGCAGCCTGTTCGTGCTGTATTCGGCCAGCGGCAAGAGCTGGGATCTGCTGGCCAAACAAGCCACGTCGTTCGGCATAGGCTTAGTGTCGATGATCGTCATCGCCCAGTTTGAGCCGCGTTTCATGGCTCGTTGGGTGCCCCTGGGTTATGTGATCGGCGTGGTGCTGCTGTTGGTGGTGGACATCATGGGCCACAACGCCATGGGCGCCACACGCTGGATCAACATTCCCGGAGTGATCCGCTTCCAGCCCTCGGAGTTCATGAAGATCCTGATGCCGGCGACCATTGCCTGGTATCTGTCCAAACGTACTTTGCCCCCGCAGCTCAAGCATGTCGGCGTCAGCCTGATGCTGATCGGTGTGCCGTTCATTCTGATCGTGCGTCAGCCTGACCTTGGCACCTCGCTGCTGATTCTGGCCGGTGGGGCGTTCGTACTGTTCATGGGCGGGCTGCGCTGGCGCTGGATCCTCAGCGTGCTGGCCGCTGCGATCCCGGTGTCGGTGGCGATGTGGTTTTTCATCATGCACGACTACCAGAAGCAACGGATCCTGACGTTCCTCGACCCGGAAAGCGATCCGCTCGGTACGGGCTGGAACATCATTCAGTCGAAAGCCGCGATCGGTTCCGGTGGCGTCTTCGGCAAGGGCTGGCTGCTCGGCACTCAGTCGCACCTGGACTTCCTGCCGGAAAGCCACACCGACTTCATCATTGCCGTACTCGGTGAAGAGTTCGGGCTGGTGGGCATCTGCGCGCTGCTTTTGATCTATCTGCTGTTGATTGGCCGGGGGCTGGTGATTACCGCTCAGGCGCAAACGCTGTTCGGCAAATTGCTCGCCGGGGCGTTGACCATGACGTTTTTTGTTTACGTTTTCGTCAACATCGGTATGGTCAGTGGCCTGTTGCCGGTTGTAGGGGTGCCGTTGCCGTTCATTAGCTACGGAGGAACTTCGCTGGTGACGCTGCTGTCAGCGTTTGGGGTTTTGATGTCGATCCATACCCATCGCAAGTGGATCGCACAGGTTTGAATAAGGTGAAGAGTTCAATGCAAGTAATGCGTGGCTGGGCGACTCGATGCGCGCCGTGGGTTGGCCTGGTAGGCCTGCTCGGTAGCGTGCAGGAAGCGCTGGCCGGCGAATACGAAGGCTCGCCTCAGGTGGCCGAATTTGTCGGTGAAATGACCCGCGACTACGGTTTCGCCGGTGAACAACTGATGGGGGTGTTTCGCGAGGCGCAGCGCAAGCAGTCGATTCTTGATGCCATCTCCAAACCCGCCGAGCGGGTCAAACAGTGGAAAGAATACCGGCCGATGTTCATCACCGACGCGCGCATCGCCCGTGGTGTGGACTTCTGGCGCCAGCATGAGGCCACTCTGGCCCGTGCCGAGCAGGAATACGGTGTACCGGCACAAGTCATCGTGTCGATCATCGGCGTTGAGACGTTTTTCGGACGTAATACCGGTAATTTCCGCGTAATCGATGCTTTGTCCACGCTGGGTTTCGACTATCCTCCGCGTGCCGAATTTTTCCGCAAGGAACTGCGTGAGTTCTTGCTGTTGGCGCGCGAAGAGCAGGTCGATCCACTGACCCTCAAAGGCTCCTACGCCGGGGCGATGGGCTTGCCGCAGTTCATGCCGAGCAGCTTTCGCGCCTATGCGGTGGATTTCGACGGTGACGGCCACATCAATATCTGGAACAACCCGGATGATGCGATCGGCAGCGTCGCGAGCTATTTCAAGCGTCACGGCTGGGTCGCTGGCGAGTCAGTGGTCAGCCGCGCCGATGTCCGTGGCGAGCAGGTCGATGAAGGCCTGACCACTGGCATCGAGCCGACGAAAACCGTCGGGGAGTTGCGAGCGCTGGGCTGGTCGAGTCATGATGCGCTGCGCGATGACATGCCGGTCACTGCATTTCGCCTCGAAGGCGACAACGGCCCTGAATACTGGATGGGCCTGAAGAATTTCTACGCGATCACGCGTTATAACCGCAGCGTGATGTACGCCATGGCCGTACATCAACTGTCTGAACAGCTGGTACAAGCACGGGGCGTCAAGTAATGCGGGCATTGCCTATCAATAAACCCCTGAAGCTGGTGGCATTCGCTGCGTTGGCGGTACTGGTCGCCAGTTGTTCGACCAGCCGTTCACCGACTCAAAAAACACCGTCTACCGCTGTGCGCACGCAGCCGGGGCTGGACATCAACCGTGCCCACAAAGATGGCGCACCGTGGTGGGACGTCGATGTGTCGCGCATCCCGGATGCGACGCCGACCCTGCACACCGGCCCGTACAAGGCCAACCCTTACACCGTGCTGGGCAAGACCTACTTCCCGTTGCAGGAATCCAAGACTTACGTCGCCTCGGGCACGGCGTCCTGGTACGGCACCAAGTTCCACGGTCAGAACACCGCCAACGGCGAAGTCTATGACCTGTACGGCATGAGCGCCGCCCACAAGACTCTGCCACTGCCAAGTTACGTTCGGGTGACCAACCTGGACAACAACAAAAGCGTGATCCTGCGGGTCAACGACCGTGGCCCGTTCTACTCGGACCGGATCATCGACCTGTCCTACGCTGCGGCCAAGAAGCTCGGTTACGCCGAAAGCGGCACCGCGCGGGTCAAGGTCGAAGGCATCGATCCACAGCAATGGTGGGCCGCCAAGGGCCGTCCGGCGCCTCTGATGCTCAACGAGCCGCAAGTCGCGCAAAATAGCGCCCCAGTGATTACGGCTTCGGCCGGCACCGTCGAGCAATGGACTCCGCCGCCGCAGCAGCACGCTGCGGCCGTCGTGCCGGTTCAGCTCGACGCAAAAAAAAACGCTTCTGCAACAGCGTCTGGCCAGTATCTGCAGGTGGGCGCGTTCGCCAACCCGGACGCTGCAGAACTGCTGAGGTCGAAGCTCAGCGGGATGGTGAGCGCTCCGGTGTTCATCAGCTCGATCGTGCGCAATCAGCAGACCCTGCACCGGGTACGCCTGGGGCCGATCGGTTCGCCGGGTGAAATTGCCCAGGTGCAGAACAGCGTGCGCCTGGCCAACCTTGGTTCGCCAAGTGTGGTCACCGAGTAAGTAATACGTAGGACTTGATTGACGATTCACCAGCGATTGGGGGGTGAATCAGGTTGTTGGCTCGTCGAAGAACAAAAGCCCGGCAAGGGTGACTGGAGTGAGCAACTGAACACGCGATAACCCGTTAGAAGGTTATTTGATTAGTTTTTGCCCTAGGGCAAGTTTCCATTAGCGATTTCGAGAGACGGATGAACATCACCACCTTTGCCAAACGCCTGTGTCTGCTAGTCCCGCTGCTCCTCTCGCCAGCCGCCTTCGCGGCCGAGATGATGCCATCGCCACCACAACTGGCCGCCAAGGCCTACGTGCTCATGGACGCCAGCAGCGGCAACGTGCTGGTGGAGAACAACGGTGATCAGCGTCTGCCTCCGGCCAGCCTGACCAAACTGATGACCGCGTACATCGCTACGCTGGAAATCCGTCGTGGCCAGATCGGTGAAAACGATCCGGTGACCGTCAGCGAAAACGCCTGGCGCACCGGCGGTTCGCGGATGTTCATCAAGGTCGGCTCGCAGGTCACTGTCAGCGATCTGCTGCACGGCATCATCATCCAGTCCGGCAATGACGCCAGCGTTGCGCTGTCCGAGCACATCGCCGGCAGCGAAGACGCGTTCGCCGACCTGATGAACAAAACCGTTACCGATCTGGGCATGACCAATTCCCACTTCATGAACCCGACCGGTCTGCCGAACCCTGAGCACTATTCGTCGGCCCACGATATGGCGATCCTGGCTCGCGCGATCATCCACGAAGACCCGGCTCACTACGCGATCTACTCGCAGAAAGAGTTCTTCTGGAACGGCATCAAGCAGCCTAACCGCAACCTGCTGCTGTGGCGCGACAAGACCGTTGACGGTCTGAAAACCGGTCACACCGATGAGGCCGGCTACTGCATGGTGTCCTCGGCTGTACGTGATGGCCAGCGTCTGATCGCCGTGGTGTTCGGCACCAACAGCGAAGTGGCGCGCGCCGCTGAAACCCAGAAGCTGCTGACTTACGGTTTCCGCTTCTTCGAAACCCAGACCTTCTATCAGAAGGGCACCGAACTGGCTCAAGCCCCGGTGTGGAAAGGCACCACCAATCAAGTCAAGGCCGGCCTGGCTCAAGACTTGACCATGACCCTGCCGAAAGGCCAGCTGAAGAAGCTCGCCGCCAGCATGACGATGAACCCGCAACTGACCGCGCCAATCGCCAAGGGCGACGTGATCGGTAAAGTCGAAGTCAAACTGGAAGACAAGGTGGTGCACAGCGCCGACCTGATCGCTCTGGATGGCGTCGAGGAGGGTGGTATCTTCCGCCGCATGTGGGATAGCATCCGTCTATTCTTCTACGGCTTGTTCAACTGATTTGTGTTGACCTGCATGGCCCCGCCCCGATCCGGTGCGGGGCCATGCGCGTTACCACGGCTTAAGAGGCCGTTACGCCATGACCGATACCGAAGTAAAGGCGCCAAAGATCGAATTCCCGGTGACGGATTATCCCGTTAAGGTGATCAGCGACACCGGCGTTGGCAACAAAGACAAGATCATCGACATCGTCAAAAAGCACGCGACCATCAATGATGAGCGCATCGACGAGCGTCAAAGCACCAACGGCAAATACACCACCATTCAGTTGCACATCGTCGCAACCGATCAGGATCAGCTGTACAACATCAACAGCGAACTGCGGGCGACCGGCTTCGTGCACATGGTGTTGTGATGCCGGGCACGCTGGGCTTTCGTGAGCTCGGCCAGATGGCTTACGAGCCGGTCTGGCATGCCATGCAACGTTTTACCAACGAACGCGGCAGCGATGCCGCCGACGAAATCTGGCTCGTCGAGCACCCGCCGGTGTTCACTCAGGGCCAGGCTGGCAAGGCCGAACACTTGCTCCTGCCGGGTGATATCCCGGTGGTGCAGGTCGATCGCGGCGGCCAGGTGACCTACCATGGCCCCGGCCAACTGGTGGCTTATCTGTTGCTGGATGTACGCAAGCTGGGTTTTGGCGTGCGTGATCTGGTCAGCCGCATGGAGCTTTGCCTGATCGAACTGCTGGCCAGCTACGGCGTGACCGCCGCGGCCAAACCAGATGCTCCCGGCGTGTACGTCGAGGGAGCGAAAATCGCTTCTCTGGGTTTGCGGATTCGCCACGGTTGTTCCTTTCATGGCCTGGCCCTGAACGTGGATATGAACCTGGAACCGTTTCGACGGATTAATCCCTGCGGCTACGCCGGGCTGGCGATGACCCAGCTGAGCGATCACGCAGGATCGATTGAATTTGCCGAGGTAAGTGCCCGGCTGCGCGTGCAGCTCGTCAAACACCTCGACTATGCTGAGCAGACGACCCTGACGGGCGGAATCGACTGATATGACTACTGATGCAGTGCAAACCATGATCCCGACGCTCGACGTGACCGAGCGCCCGGCCCCGCGTCCCAAGGTTGAAGCCGGCGTCAAGCTGCGCGGCGCCGAGAAGGTTGCACGCATCCCGGTAAAGATCATTCCGACCACCGAACTGCCGAAGAAACCTGACTGGATTCGTGTACGCATCCCGGTTTCGCCGGAAGTCGACCGCATCAAGAGCCTGCTGCGCAAACACAAGCTGCACAGCGTTTGCGAAGAAGCATCCTGCCCGAACCTGGGCGAATGCTTCTCCGGCGGTACTGCGACCTTCATGATCATGGGTGACATCTGCACCCGTCGCTGCCCGTTCTGCGACGTTGGCCACGGTCGTCCGAAGCCACTGGACGTCAACGAGCCGGAAAGCCTGGCCATCGCCATCGCCGACCTGAAGCTCAAGTACGTTGTGATCACTTCGGTTGACCGCGACGACCTGCGTGACGGTGGTGCCCAGCACTTTGCCGACTGCATCCGCGAGATCCGCAAGCTGTCGCCGAATGTGCAGTTGGAAACCCTCGTCCCGGACTACCGTGGCCGTATGGACGTCGCCCTGGAAATCACTGCAGCCGAGCCGCCGGATGTGTTCAACCACAACCTCGAAACCGTGCCGCGTCTGTACAAGGCAGCGCGTCCGGGTTCGGACTACCAGTGGTCGCTGACTCTGCTGCAACGCTTCAAGCAGATGATGCCGCACATTCCGACCAAGTCCGGCCTGATGCTGGGTCTGGGCGAGACCGACGAAGAAGTCATCGAAGTCATGAAGCGCATGCGCGAACACGACATCGACATGCTGACTTTGGGCCAGTACCTGCAACCGTCGCGCAGCCACTTGCCGGTGCAGCGTTTCGTGCACCCGGACACCTTCGCCTGGTTCGCCGAGGAAGGTTACAAGATGGGCTTCAAGAACGTTGCGTCGGGGCCGTTGGTGCGTTCTTCGTACCACGCTGATGAGCAGGCCAAGCTGGTCAAGGCTGAGCTGCTGGGTTCCTGATTCCTGCGCTGAACTGAAAAATGCCCGCTGCGGCTTCAACGCCCGGCGGGCATTTTTTTGCCTGTCCTACAACACGCAGCCACTTTTCCTGCAAGCCGTGGAGGAGCAAAGCCTCTTCTGTTTATCGCGGTTCCTGACTACTGTGTGCCCATGACTTTATACGCGGAGACTCATGGATGACTGTTCGACCGACCCATACACTTTGTCCTTATCGCGCCGTGCCAGCGCTGCCGTCTGAGGGACTGATCGGCGTTATCGCACCCGCCGGCCCCGGCGTCCTCGACACCGACAAGGCTGTGCAGTGGATGCGCGCCCGGGGTTATGGGCTGCGTGTGTTTCCCGGAGTCTATGAAAAAGACGGCTATCTGGCCGGCAGTGATGACGTACGGCTTAACGATCTGCATGCCGCGTTCGCCGATCCCGAGGTCGACGCGATCATCTGCTTGCGCGGTGGCTACGGTACACCGCGACTGCTGGACCGGATCGACTTCGATCTGTTGAGTCGCAATGCCAAGCCGTTTGTCGGCTACAGCGACATCACCGCGTTGCATCTGGCCATCAGTCGCTACGCGGGTTTCGTCACCTTTCACGGGCCGTTGCTCAATGCCGACCTGTTGGGTGACAAGGAGCCGCCGACCGTCACTTCATTCTTCGCCATGCTGCGCGGCCAACTGAAAGCGGGCAGTGTGCTCAGCCATCCCGTGGCCTATCCGTTGACCACAGTCGAGCCCGGCGTCGCCCATGGACGTTTGCTCGGCGGTAATCTGGCCATGATCGCCGCGACATTGGGTACGCCTTACGAAATTGATGTCGAGGGGGTGATTCTGCTCATCGAGGACATCAACGAGCCGCTGTATCGCATCGATCGATTGCTGACGCAGATGCGTCTGGCCGGCAAGTTGGCGAAGCTGCGTGGCGTGCTGGTCGGGGACGTGGCAGGGGTAGAAGTCGCGGCACTGAACCGCCTGCTCAAGCAGACTTTTGAACCGTTGCGGATTCCGGTGCTGTCCGGGTGGCGTAGCGGGCATTGCGATCCGAACCTGACGTTGCCGTTGGGGGCGTTGGTTCGCCTGGATGCGGGGAAGAAGGAGTTGATGCTGGAGCAGGATGTAGTGATCAAGCGATAGGTTTTTATCGTCTGTAAGTCAGTCATCGCGGGCAAGCTCGCTCCCACAACGTTCGTGGTGCACACAGATAGTGTGTTCACCGTTGAGCCTGTGGGGGCGGGTTTGCCCGCGATGCGCTTACCGGGTACGCAGGCTCTCGAGCAGCTTGTGCGTCGGATACCCGTCCGCTGGCCAGCCAAAAGACTGCTGAGCACTGCGGATCGCCTTGCGCGTATTCGCGCCGATAATCCCGTCCGCCGCGCCGGCATCGTAGTTGCGGGCACTCAGCAAGGTTTGCAATTCGATTCGCTCGGTGCGGCTCAGCGGCAAATCATCTTTCGGCCAGGTGCCGTTGATCAGACCACCGCCATCGAAGCGCTCGGACAACAAACTCACGGCCAAAGCGTACGACGAAGAGTTGTTGTACTTGAGGATCGCTCGGAAGTTGTCAAGGATCAGGAACGCCGGGCCACGATAACCGGCCGGCAGCAGCAGGGCGGCAGACAGCTGTTCGGAGCCGGCGGGCACTTGACCGCCATTGGGCAGGGTCACCCCCAACTGACGCCATTCGGCAACGCTCTTGCGAATCGCGCCATCTGCCAGCGTGTAGTTGAAGCTGCTCGGCAGTTGCACTTCAAAACCCCACGGCTGGCCGCGCTGCCAGCCGGAGCTTTGCAGGTAGTGTGCAGTCGAGGCCAGGGCATCGGCCGGACTGCCCCAGATGTCGCGGCGACCGTCACCGTCGAAATCCACAGCGTGGGTGTTGTAAGTCGTCGGGATGAACTGAGTCTGACCCATGGCGCCAGCCCAGGAGCCGAGCATCTTCTCCGGGGAGATGTCGCCCTGTTGCAGAATTTGTAGCGCGGCGATCAGTTGAGCATGGGCAAAACCCGGACGGCGGCCTTCGTAGGCGAGGGTGGCCAGTGAGTTGATCACCGATTTGCTGCCCTGGAATTGACCGAAGTTACTTTCCATACCCCACACCGACACCAGTGCCTGACGATCAACGCCATAACGCTGTTCGATGCTTTGCAGAATGTCGGCGTACTGGTTGATCAGCGCCTGGCCTTTGCGTACTCGCAGCGGCGATAGCGCGCCATCGAGGTATTCCCAGACCGGGCGGGAGAACTCTGGCTGGCTGCGATCGGCACGAATCACGCTGGCGTCGAAGCTGATATTGGCAAACGCCCGATCGAACAGATCAGCGCGAATGCCAGCGGCGAGGGCATCTTTGCGGAAACCGGCCTGCCATTCGGCAAAGGTCTGGGTCGGCTGGAGATCGAGAGGGTCGGCGGACGGCACTACCGGCGGAATGATCGCTGGGGCCGTGGCGACAGGGGCTGCTTGAAGAGGTTGCGCGTCGGCGGCGGTAGGTTTTTCCGCACAGGCAACAAGCAGAATGAAACTTGTGGCAGCAACCAATTGGCGAACAGGCCAACGATGGGAAAGACAAAAGGGCATGCACAGGTCCAGAGGATACGAATCAGGTGCAGACCTTAACATGACCGGGGGGTGGTGCGCTTCAGGCAGCCAGAAAGTAAGAAGCCTCCCAGCTGTCAGACTGGAAGGCTTCGCGGCGGTAGCTGCCTTTACCCTTGGTTGGTCGTTCCTGGCGGCTGCGGAACAGAGGTTGGGCAATGATGGATTTGGCCTTGTTCGGGCCATGTTTCGATGGCTTTTTGCTCATGAGGATTCTCTTGAGTGAGTGGGTTTTGCGGGGGAAATGATCTGCCGATGTCGGGCGTCTGTCTATAGGGCAAATGCAGGCGTGCATTGTAGGAAACAAGATCAAAAGATCGCAGCGTGCCGCAGCTCCTACAGGGTTCGGTGTAGGCGTTGCGGCACGCTGCGGTCTTTTGATTGTTATTCAGCAGGCAGTGAAAGGCGCTGGCCGGACATCAACAAAGCCAAGCGGCTCAAGCTCATCCACGGCGACCCGGCTGCCTGGCCTTTGATCTGCGCATCAATGCGCTGGGCTTCGAGCAACAACTGCGCCCAGCGTTGCGCCGAGTAGCGTTGCAGGGCTTTGCTCATCAGCGGCTTGCGCTTGTCCCAGACCGGCGGTTTGGCTTGGCTGAAGCACTTGTCCAGCGGCGTGCCCTGACTGTACTGCAGCGAGATATTGGCCAGCAGGCGCAACTCCCTCGCCAGGGCCCAGAGAATCACCGGCGGTTCGACACCTTCACCGCGCAGCCCTTCGAGCATGCGCAGGGCATGAGCCGGTTCGCCGTTGAGCACGGCATCGGTCAGGCCAAATACATCGAAGCGTGCACTGTCCGCCACCGCGGCCTGCACGGTTTCGACGGTTATCTGTCCGCCTTCGGCCATCAGCTTGAGCTTTTCGATTTCTTGCGCAGCGGCGAGCAGGTTGCCCTCGACGCGCGCGGCAATCAGTTCGACGGCGTCCTGGCTGGCCGACAACCCGGCCTGAGACAAGCGCTGACGAATCCAGCTTGGCAGTTGATTGGCATCCACCGGCCAGATCTGGATGAACTGGGTTTGCTGGCCTTCAACCAGCGCCTTGCCCCATTTGGTCTTCTGCGCACTGCCATCAAGCTTGGGCAGGCTGATCAGCAGCACGGTGTCTTCGGCGGGACGCGAGCAATATTCGATGAATGCAGCGGCGCCTTTGTCACCGGGCTTGCCCGAGGGCAGGCGCAGTTCCAGCAGGCGCTTTTCGGCGAACAACGACATGCTGGCGCCGGCCTGCAACAACGTGCCCCAATCGAAACTGGCGTCGGCGGCGAAGACCTGGCGTTCATCAAAACCTTGCTGGCGCGCAGCACTGCGGATGGCGTCGGCGGCTTCCTGACACAGCAGCGGGTCATCGCCGCTGATGATGTAGACCGGCGCAAGGGCGCCTTGCAGGTGTTTGCCGAGTTGCGCGGGAGCGAGCTTCATAAGAGCAATCGAACGGGGCGCCTGAGCGCCCCGAACGTCTTACTGCTGCGGGATTTCGAGCGGCGACTGACGCGGGGTTTCCGCTTCAGCCTTTTGTGCCGCTTCGAGCGCGTCGGCTTCAGCCTTGGCGCGGTTGTTGGCGGCTTGCTGCAGTTGCTCCAGTTGACCTGGGGTCAGCTGTTGCAGGCGCAGCATCATGCGCTGAACCAGCTCGCGACGGATATCGCGACGGGCGTCGTTGGCTTCCTGGTCGGAGCCGACGAGGTTGTTACCGTCGTGGATAAACACTTTCTGCACTTCAAGCTTGTCGCTCAGCAGCGAAAGGTTTTTGTCACCACGGATGTCGTAGCTCAGGACGGTAGTGACCTGATACTCGCCCGTACGACCGGCACCGGCGTAGCTGAGGATGCGCTGGCTTTCCTGTTCGTCAGCCAGGAACAGCTTGTACGGTGCACCGCTGTAAACCTTGACGCCGCTGGACTCCAGCACCTGACGCAGTTGGGTGACCGTCTCGCCGTAGGCGTTGCGGGCACTCAGGTCGAGTTCCTTGATGGTCAGTTCGGTAGAGCCGGTGCCGCGCAGCTGGAAACCACAGGCGCTCAGAAGGACGGCGAGGCCCATCACCAGCAGATTGCGTTTGATCATTGTGTTGCTCCCCTTGAAACCATGTGGGCCGTTCATGCGGCCCGAAAGGTTTTACTTGGCGCCGGGCAAACCCGGCGCCCGATCCAATTAGCTGGCGACGATATTGACCAGTTTCCCTGGCACTACGATCACTTTACGAATCGTCAGGCCATCGACAAAGCGCAGCACGTTCTCGTTGACACGGGCGGCGGCTTCAACTTCTTCGCGCGTTGCGGTGGCCGGCATTTCGATCTGCCCGCGCAGTTTGCCATTGACCTGAATGACCAGTGTCAGGCTGTCCTGCACCAGCGCGGATTCGTCCACCACTGGCCAGCCAGCGTCGATCACCGGATCAGCGTGACCCAATTGATTCCACAGCTCGTGGCTGATGTGCGGTGTGATCGGAGCCAGCAACAGCGTGACGGCTTCCAGACCTTCGTGAACTAGCGCGCGATCCTGAGCAGACGCTTGCGCGGCTTTTTCCAGCACGTTCATCAGTGTCATCACCTGAGCGATGGCAGTGTTGAATTTGTGGTTCTGGCCGACGTCGTGGCTGGCCTGCTTGATGGCCAGGTGGATCGCGCGGCGAACGGCTTTCTGCTCGTCGTTCAGGCCCGCAACATCCAGTTTGCCCGGCAAGCCCTGAGATACGTGGGCCTGCGCCAGACGCCAGACACGCTTGAGGAAACGGTGCGAGCCCTCAACGCCGGAGTCGGACCATTCCGCGCTCATGTCAGGCGGCGAAGCGAACATCATGAACAGACGGCAAGTGTCGGCACCGAACTGGTCGATCATCGACTGTGGGTCAACGCCGTTGTTCTTCGACTTGGCCATCTTCTCGGTGCCGCCGATTTCCACCGGCAGGCTGTCAGACTTCAGCTTGGCGCTGATCACTTTGGCTTTGCTGTCACGTTCCAGCTCGACGTCCGCCGGGTTGAACCAGGTGTAGGCGCCATTGGCTTCGCGACGATAGTACGTCTCGGCAATCACCATGCCTTGAGTCAGCAGGTTCTTGAACGGCTCGTTGGAGCTCACCAGACCTTCGTCGCGCATCAGCTTGTGGAAGAAGCGCGCGTAGAGCAGGTGCAGAATCGCGTGTTCGATACCGCCGATGTATTGGTCGACCGGCAGCCAGTGGTCCGCTGCGGATTTCTCGACCAGACCGCCTTCAAAGTGCGGCGAGGCGTAACGGGCGTAGTACCACGACGACTCGACGAAAGTGTCCATGGTGTCGGTTTCACGCTTGGCAGGCTGGCCGCATTTCGGGCAGCTGCACTCGTAAAACTCGGGCATGCGTGCCAGCGGCGAACCGGCGCCGTCCGGCACCACGTCTTCCGGCAGTACGACTGGCAATTGGTCTTCCGGCACCGGCACATCACCGCAAGCGTCGCAGTGGATGATCGGGATCGGGCAGCCCCAGTAGCGCTGACGGCTGATGCCCCAGTCGCGCAGGCGGAACTGGGTGCGCGAAGCGCCCAGTTCTTTCTTGATCAGGGCTACTTCGATGGCGTCGAACGCGCCGGCGAAGTCGAGGCCATCGAACTCGCCAGAGTTGATCAGCGTACCGTGCTCACCGTAGGCGTCTTGCCACGGGGCAGGGTTGCTGTCGCCGGAGCTGGTACGCACGACAGATTTCACCGGCAGGTTGTACTTGTGAGCAAACTCGAAATCGCGCTCGTCGTGCGCCGGCACTGCCATGACGGCGCCATCGCCGTAGTGCATCAGCACATAGTTGGCGACCCAGACCGGGAGTTTTTCACCGGTCAGTGGGTGCTCGACGAACAGCCCGGTCGGCAGGCCTTTTTTCTCTTGAGTGGCGACGTCGGCTTCGGCGACGCTGCCGCCCTTGCATTCAGCGATGAACGCTTGCAGCTCAGGGTTGTTCTGCGCGGCCTGGGTGGCCAGCGGGTGTTCGGCGGCCACGGCGACGTAGGTCGCGCCCATCAGGGTGTCCGGACGGGTAGTGAAGACTTTCAGGGTGCCGGCTTCGCCGATGGAATCGACGTTGTAAGGGAACTGCACTTCCATGCCGCGGGATTTGCCGATCCAGTTGCGCTGCATGGTCTTGACCTGTTCAGGCCAGCCAGTCAGTTCGTCGAGGCTCTCCAGCAGCTCATCCGCGTAAGCGGTGATCTTGAAGTAGTACATCGGGATTTCGCGCTTTTCGATCTGCGCGCCGGAGCGCCAGCCGCGACCGTCGATCACCTGTTCGTTGGCCAGAACGGTCTGATCGATCGGGTCCCAGTTCACGGTGCCGTTTTTACGGTAGATCACGCCTTTTTCGAACAGGCGAGTGAACAGCCATTGTTCCCAGCGGTAGTAGTCCGGCTTGCAGGTGGTGACTTCGCGCGACCAGTCCACCGCCAGGCCCAGGCTGCGCAGCTGGGTTTTCATGTAGGCGATGTTTTCGTAGGTCCACTTGGCCGGCGCGACGTTGTTTTTCATCGCGGCGTTTTCTGCCGGCATGCCGAAGGCGTCCCAACCCATCGGTTGCAGTACGTTTTTGCCTTGCATGCGCTGATAGCGGGAGATCACGTCGCCGATGGTGTAGTTGCGCACGTGCCCCATGTGTAGCTTGCCGCTGGGGTAAGGGAACATCGACAGGCAGTAGAAAGTCTCCTTGCCTGGCTGTTCACTGACTTCAAAGGACTTTTGCTCGTCCCAGAACGACTGGGCGGCGGCTTCGATTTCACGGGGCTGATATTGTTCGTGCATGGCTACTTTTTGTACTGGATAGGGGTGGCCTAATCCTCTTCAACGCGGCATTCGGGATGGCCCGGACGAGCTGGAAGTGGAATGACAGGAAGCGCCGTAGCATACATGACCGCGCTCGGCCTAGGGAAACCCTGATTACAGCAGTTTGACCCGCTAAATACATGGCGAGGGCCGTTGGTCGCGGCGTTCAGCCGGTTTGTGCAGCGAAGCTAAGCTTCTAACTGGGGAGTGAGTCTTATCTTCAATGAGGTGAGGGATGGTGGAGCAACAGCAAAAGAACGTCACGAAACCTGAGTTGTACGAGCGGTTGATGAACCGTCTGGGTATCGCCCTGGATGCTGCAAAAACCGCAGACCGGCTGCGCGATGAGCGCCCCTTGGAACTGGAATTGCGTGGCTTGAGCCCCGCCGAGTTCAAACTGGTCAAGGCCTATCTGGATCGCAGTGAACGTGAAACGCACGGATGCTTGTCGCAAGCAGTGAAGCAGCTCGATGCAGCACATTCGGCCAAGGTCATCTGGCTCAAGGACAAGGCGCCGCGCAAAGACACCGTCAAGGTGCGTGCTTTGCAGGCCAAGTAAGCGCATGGCAGGTCAAGAAACGGATCTTTTTCAACAGGATCCCACCCTATCGGTTGTCGCGTTGGTTTAACCCACTTAGGCTTCGGGCATCTTTGGAGATGCCCGATGCCTTTTCGTTATTTCGTCAAACAACTTTTGCTGCCGCCCGGCATTCTTTTACTACTGTTGCTGGCTGCCTGGTGGCTGCGCCGCTCACGGCCGCGCCTCGCTGGATTGTGTTTTGCCATTGGTTTTGGCGGGCTCTGGCTGATGAGTCTGCCGGTGGTCGTGCAGTGGGGCGCCAAGGCCCTTGAGCGCGAGCCGCCGCTGGCTCGCGAAGAGTGGACGACGCTCGCGCAACGGGCCGATGCGATTGTCGTGCTGGGTTCCGGGCGTGAGCGCGGTGATCTGGCCTGGGGCGAGGATCAGCCGACTGGCGTGGGGCTGGAGCGTCAGCGCTATGCGGCACGGCTGGCCAAGGCGTCGGGATTGCCGATTCTGACCAGTGGCGGCCTGCATTACGGCACGCCGCCGACCGAGGCGAAGTTGATGGCGGATTCGTTGCTGGATGACTTCGGTGTGACCGTGCGTTGGCAGGAGGGCGAGAGCCGCACCACTTGGGAAAACGCCAAGTTCAGCGCGGATATGTTGTTGCCGCAGGGGATCAAGCGCGTAGTCGTGGTGACACAGGCCTGGCACATGCCACGTTCTGTCTGGAGTTTCGAGAAGGCGGGATTTGACGTGGTGCCGGCGCCCGTAGGTTTTCTGGGCACTGACAATGCGCGGCCATTTGGTGGTTGGCTGCCGGAGTTCAAGTCGATCTGGCAGAGTGGGCAGTTGTTGAATGAAGCGGTGGGGCAGGTTGGGTATTCGCTTTTCTATCGCTGAAGATTAAAAGATCGCAGCCTGCGGCAGCTCCTGCAGGGTGAAAACAAATCCCATGTAGGAGCTGCTGCAGGCTGCGATCTTTTGCTTTAGAGGGTTTTGGACATCCGGCTCGCCATCAGGGCCCAGCCAAACAGCAGCACGCACACAATAATCAACGGCCACGAACGCCATTGCAGATACGGCGTCAGGTTGTGCATCGGCACCACTTCACCGTACAAAATGCCTTGTTCGAATTGCGGAATCTGCTCGGTGATCTGCCCGAACGGGTTGATCAGTCCGGTCACGCCGTTGTTGGTCGCGCGGATCATCCAGCGCCCAGCTTCCAGTGCGCGCATCTGCGCCATCTGCAAGTGTTGCAGCGGGCCAATTGAGGTGCCGAACCAAGTGTCGTTGCTGATCGTCAGTAGCAGATCGCTGCGCGCCGACAGACTGGCGGCGAACTCCGGATACACCACTTCGTAGCAGATGAACGGCGCGATCTGATAGCCCTTGGCTTGCAGCAATGGCTGATCGGCCGGCCCACGGGCAAAGTCGGACATCGGCAGGTCGAAGAAGGCGATCAGTCCACGCAGGATGTCCTGCAATGGCACGTATTCGCCGAACGGCACGAGTTTCTGCTTCAAGTAAGTGCCATCACCTTCGCCAACCACGGTGATGCCGTTGAAGAAGCGTCTCTCGTGATGCACCGTTTGGCGAATGGGTACACCGGTAATCAAGGCCGATTTACGCTCGGCGGCGAAGGTCCCCATCATGCTCAGGTAACCCTCGGCGGATTCCTTGAGCACCGGCACGGCGGTTTCCGGCCAGATCAGCAGATCCACCGGTTTGGAGCGGAAACTGAGGTCGCGGTACAGCGCCAGTTGCGCGTTGAGTTCTGCCGGATCCCATTTCATGCTTTGTGCGACGTTGCCCTGAATCGCCGCAACGGACAGTGGCGCGCCGGATGGACTGGTCCAGGCGTGGCCCTTGAGCGCAATGCCCGCCACCCACGGCCCGACCAGCAACAGCAGGCCGACGGCAACAAAAGCCTTGCGACCGGTTTGCAGCAGGCGCGGCGCGTTGTAGATCAGCGCGGCGGTCAGCGCCAGAACGAACGACACCAGCCACATCCCGCCCACTGGCGCGAGACCGGACAAAGGCCCATCAAGCTGACTGTAACCGGAGTAAAGCCACGGGAAACCGGTCAGGAACCAGCCGCGAAACGCCTCCTGACCGACCCACAGCGCAGCGAACGCCAACGCATCGGCCAGCGGCGCCTCATTGCGCCGCAACCAGCGTGCCCACAGCCAGGCGGGGAGGGCGAAGAAAAAGGCAATCGCTGCGGTAAACAGCAGCATCAGGAAACCGGCCAGCAGCACCGAAGCGCCACCGAAGTGATGGATGCTGTAGTAAATCCAACTGGTGCCGGCACCGAACAGGCCGAAGCCGAAGCACCAGCCACGGCCCAGTGCCTGACGCGGGCTCAGCTCGCGCAAACCGGCATAGAACATCCCGACCGCCAGCAAGGCCAGTGGCCAGATATCGAACGGTGCCAGAGCAAAGGTGGTGATTGCACCGGCCACCACGGCCAGCAGGTTACCGGGCCAGCCGGGGCGGGTTGTCCAGCGCATTTCAGTCCTTAAATTTACCGAGCGATTGGCGTGAGTCGCAGCAAGTGAATCCGACGGCTGTCGGCGTTCAGGATGCGGAAACGGTAGGCGCCGATTTCAGTGATTTCGTTACGTTTTGGCAAGTGCCCGAACGCGCTCATCACCAGACCGCCGACAGTGTCGAACTCATCGTCGGAGAACTCGCTGTCGAAGAACTCGTTGAAGTTCTCGATCGGCGTCAGGGCCTTGATCAGGAAGTCACCGCTGGGCAGCGGCTTGATGTAGCTGTCTTCTTCGACGTCGTGCTCGTCTTCGATGTCGCCGACGATCTGCTCCAGCACGTCTTCGATCGTTACCAGACCCGCCACGCCGCCGTATTCGTCGATGACGATAGCCATGTGGTTATGGTTGGCGCGGAATTCACGCAGCAACACGTTCAGACGCTTGGACTCCGGCACGAACGTGGCCGGGCGCAGCAGGTCCTTGATGTTGAAGCTGTCGCCGTTCTCCTTGAGGATCAACGGCAGCAGATCCTTGGCCAGCAGCACGCCCATCACATCGTCGTGGCTTTCGCCGATGACCGGGTAGCGCGAGTGGGCCGAGTCGACCACGGCAGGGAGAAATTCACGGGGTGTCTGGGTCGCCTTGATGCTGATCATCTGCGAACGCGGCACCATGATGTCGCGTACCTGCAGGTCAGCCACCTGAATGGCGCCTTCGACGATGGCCAGCGCTTCGCTGTCCAGCAGCTTGTTTTGATGTGCATCGCGCAGCAGCTCAAGCAGCTCCTGACGGTTCTTCGGCTCGTGGGCAAAAGCCTGGGTCAGTTTACCCAGCCAAGACTTCTGCCCGTTGCTCGATCGATCTTCGCTCATAGCGATTACTCTGAATCCTTTGTTGTAACGATAGGGGTTGGTTCGGTTTCGTCGTCCGCGTACGGATCCGGATAGCCCAGTTCAGCAAGCAACTCGCGTTCCAGTGCTTCCATTTCTTCGGCTTCTTCGTCATCTATATGGTCGTAACCGAGCAGATGCAAGCAGCCGTGAATGACCAGATGTGCCCAGTGGGCCTTTAGTTCCTTGCCTTGTTCGGCAGCTTCGCGCTCGACCACGGCCACGCAGATCACCAGATCACCCAGCAGGGGGATATCGAGAAACTCGTCGGGCACTTCGGCGGGGAACGACAGGACGTTGGTCGCGTAATCCTTGTGACGCCAGGTGTGATTGAGTTCGCGGCCTTCTTCCTCGTCGACCAGACGAATGGTCATTTCCGAGTCAGCGGTGCGCTGGCGCAGGGCCAGTTCGCACCACAGGCGGAAGTCGGCCTCACTCGGCGCGCTGGCTTCCGTCGCGACTTGCAGATCCAGCTCAAGCATTTCGCGAGGTTTCCTTGGGTGCTTCGTCACTGTTTTCGAAGCGCTCGTAGGCTTCGACGATCCGCTGTACCAGAGGATGGCGCACGACGTCTTTAGGCTGGAAGTGAGTGAAGCTGATACCCGGCACGTCTTTCAACACCTCGATGACGTGGTGCAGGCCGGACTTGGTGCCTTTCGGCAAGTCGACCTGAGTGATGTCACCGGTAATGACTGCGGTTGAACCGAAGCCGATCCGCGTCAGGAACATCTTCATCTGTTCGACGGTGGTGTTCTGGCTTTCGTCGAGAATGATGAAGCTGTTGTTCAGCGTACGGCCACGCATGTAAGCCAGCGGCGCGACTTCGATCACCTGACGCTCGATCAGCTTGGCCACGTATTCGAAGCCGAGCATTTCGTAGAGTGCGTCGTAGAGCGGGCGCAGGTAGGGGTCGATCTTCTGCGACAGGTCGCC
Source organism: Pseudomonas sp. FP2196 (assembly GCF_030687715.1). Taxonomy (GTDB): domain Bacteria; phylum Pseudomonadota; class Gammaproteobacteria; order Pseudomonadales; family Pseudomonadaceae; genus Aquipseudomonas. Next base: position 5,365,106 of record NZ_CP117445.1, on the reverse strand, counting down.
GGGCAGGAAGCCGAGTTTTTCACCTGCTTCGACTGCCGGACGCACCAACAGGATGCGGCGAATCTGCTCGCGCTCCAGTGCATCAACCGCGCAGGCCACGGCCAGGTAGGTCTTGCCGGTACCGGCCGGACCGATGCCGAAGTTGATGTCGTTGCCGAGGATTTCCTTCACATAGCGCAGTTGATTCAAGCCGCGTGGGCGAATCATGCCTTTCTTGGTACGCAGGGCGACGGAGGCTTCGGCAGGGGCGTGGTTTTCCAGCTCGACAACGGCCGATTCCTGAAGGAACAGGTGAACCGTATCTGGCGACAACTCTGAACCTTTGGTTTCCCGGTACAGGCGACGGATCAGATTTTCCGCTGACGTGGTGTGCTTGGGATCGCCGATCAGCTCGAACTGGTTTCCGCGGTTGCGGATCTCGATGGTCAGGCGCTGTTCGATCAAGCGCAAATGCTCGTCGAATTGCCCGCACAGATTGGCGAAGCGGCGAGCCTCAAAGGGCTCGAGGATAAAACGATGTGGTTCTATGGGTGCGTTCAAGGTCGTATTTAGCCGCCCTGGGGCAATTAAGATGAAATCAAGGATAACGCCAGTGGCGTGGGTGCGAAAGCTCTTAAATATCTCAGCTTCAATCACCATCCCTGTTGGAGTGAGCTTGCTCGCGAAAGCGGTGCATCAGCACCGTAGATAGTGGCTGACACGACGCCTTCGCGAGCAGGCTCGCTCCTGCAGGGGAAATGCAGCGTTACTGGATCAGCGAGCCGCGCAGCGAGTGCGGTTGCGCCGCATCGATGTGCACGTCGGCGAACTGGCCGATCAGGGTTGGATTGTCGCAGCGGAAGTTGACGATACGATTATTCTCGGTGCGCCCTTGCAGCTCGCCCGGGTCCTTCTTCGAATAATCGGTCACCAGAATTCGCTGGATCGAGCCGACCATTTGTCGGCTGATCTCGAAACCTTGCTGATTCAAACGGTGTTGCAGCGCGTTCAGACGTTCCTTTTTCAGCTCTTCCGGCGTGTCATCCGCCAGATCAGCGGCCGGTGTGCCCGGGCGCTGGCTGTAGACGAACGAGTAGGAAAAGTCGAAACCAACGTCGGCAATCAGCTTCATGGTCTGTTCGAAATCTTTCTCGGTTTCGCCGGGGAAACCGACGATAAAGTCCGAGCTGATGCAGATCCCGGGCACCGCCGCGCGCAGTTTGCGCAGCTTGGATTTGTATTCCAGCGCCGTGTGGTTGCGTTTCATCGCTGCCAGAATCCGGTCCGAACCCGATTGCACCGGCAAGTGCAGGTGTTTGACCAGTTCCGGCACGTCGGCGTGGGCCTGGATCAGGCTGTCGGAGAACTCCAGCGGGTGGGAGGTGGTGTAGCGAATGCGGTCGATGCCATCGACGGCGGCGACCACACGGATCAGCTCGGCGAGATCCGCCAGGCGACCATCATGGGTGGTGCCGCGATAGCCGTTGACGTTCTGCCCCAGCAAGGTCACTTCACGCACGCCGTTTTCGGCAAGGTGGATGATCTCTGCGATCACGTCGTCGAACGGCCGGCTGACTTCTTCGCCACGGGTGTAAGGCACCACGCAGAACGTGCAGTACTTGCTGCAGCCTTCCATCACCGACACGTAAGCGCTCGGGCCGTCGATACGCGGCTCGGGCAAGTGGTCGAATTTTTCGATTTCCGGGAACGAGACGTCGACTTGCGGCAGCTTGGTGCTGCGTGCGGCGTCGATCATCTCCGGCAGGCGGTGCAGCGTTTGCGGGCCGAAAACGACGTCGACATACGGGGCGCGATCGCGGATCGCCGCGCCTTCCTGGCTGGCCACGCAACCGCCAACGGCGATGACCATCTCCGGGTTGGCCAGCTTCAGTTCGCGCCACCGGCCGAGCTGCGAGTACACCCGATCCTGGGCGCGCTCGCGGATCGAGCAGGTGTTGAGCAGAATCACGTCGGCGTCTTCCGCGCGAGCGGTGACTTCCAGGGCCTGATGTTCGCCCAGCAGATCGACCATGCGCGAGCTGTCGTACTCGTTCATCTGGCAGCCGTGGGTTTCGATGTAAAGCTTCTTGGCCATGGATTTTGGTCGTCACGTGATTCAAAGAACCGCGCATTATAGGGAACAAGCCCTCAGGTTCCTACCGCTGTGCGTCCAGTGGCTATGCTATAGTTTGCGCCCTCATTTTTATCCCCGATGTTGTCCGCCCGCCATGACCAAACGCGAAGCTCCAATCTACAAGGTGATTTTCCTCAACCAGGGCCAGGTGTTCGAAATGTACGCCAAGCAGATCTATCAAAGTGATCTGTGGGGGTTCCTGGAAGTGGAAGAGTTCGTCTTTGGCGAGCGCACGCAAGTGGTCGTCGATCCGAGCGAAGAAAAGCTCAAGGCGCAGTTTGAAGGCGTGGTGCGCAGCTTTGTGCCGATGCATTCGATTGTGCGTATCGACGAAGTCGAGCGTCTGGGCACGCCGAAAATCAGCGAAGCCCGCGGCGCGGTCGGCAATGTGATGCCGTTTCCGATGCCGATGCCTGAGAAGTAAAGCCGAGATTTAGTGGCTGGAGATTATTTGTGGCGAGGGGATTTATCCCCGTTGGGCTGCGAAGCGGCCCCAAAACCTGCAATCAAGCTCTTTCTGATACACCGCATCGAATGGTTTTACGACTGCTGCGCAGCCGAACGGGGATAAATCCCCTCGCCACAAAATCCCATCAGCCATATCAGCCCTAGAGGTCAGCAGAACTCAGGGCAATGGCGAAAACGGCGTGCGCCCATCGGCGTTCTGCAGTTCCATCAGGTATTTACGGAAAATTTGCCCGAGCACCTGCGTAGCGGTTTCGAGATCTTCGCGGGACATTTTTTCGGAGACTTCGTCGGCCGTGTCCAGTGCCTCTTCGGCGCCGTTGACCGCGGCCATCTTCAATACGATGTACGCCTGAATATTGTTGGCCTGTACGCCTTCGCCGTGGAAGAACATGGTGCCGAGCTTGAATTGCGCCTGAGCGTGGCCTTGCAACGAGGCTTTTTCGAAATAGCTCAGGGCTTGATTGAGGTCGCGCGGCGCATTCTTGCCGTCGTAGTAGAACTCACCCAACTCGTATTGCGCTTGCGCATCCCCTTCGTCCGCCGCTTTCTGGCAGGCGGCCAGTGCCTGCGTGACGTCTTGCGGCTGAGTATTGAGGGTGCAACGACCCATCGCCGGGATCAACAACGAGTTGCCGCCTGCTTGTGCATGCGCGAGCAGGGGCTGAAGGAGCAACAGGCAGCCCAAGGCAAGGGTGCGGCCGGTGCGGTTCATGGGAATCGACTTACCTCTGAAGGGCACGCGGACCCATCGAGGGATCCAATAAGCGCGCATTATGAAATAAGCAGGGCCAACCTTACAAAGTCTTTACTCGTTTTTCTGCTGCGCGGGGAATATATCGCCCTCTTTACGGGTGATTTCTGGCGGGTGCGTCGGAAAAACCAGGTGGATGTAGGTGAAAGCTGACGTCGGCGATAGCCAACGTCAGCGGTGCGGCGATTACTTCAATGCAGCGAAGGCGCGTTCGGCAGCGTCCAGGGTCAGTTGCAACTCGGCTTCGCCGTGAGCGATCGAGGTGAAACCGGCTTCGAAGGCGCTCGGTGCCAGGTACACGCCACCTTCCAGCATCAGGTGGAAGAAGCGACCGAACAGTGCAGCGTCGCTGGCCATCACGTCTTCAAAAGTGACGATGTCGTCGGCGCCGCTGAAGTACAGACCGAACATGCCGCCAGCCTGGGTGGTCACGAACGGAATGCCTGCGGCATCGGCGCGCTGTTGCAGGCCGTCGAGCAGACGCGTGGTGTAGTCGGTCAGCTCGGCGTGGAAGCCCGGACGGCTGATCAGGCGCAGAGTGGTCAGACCGGCGGCCATCGCCAGCGGGTTACCCGACAAGGTGCCGGCCTGATACACCGGGCCCAGCGGCGCGATGCGCTCCATGATTTCACGCTTGCCGCCGAAGCAACCGACCGGCATGCCGCCGCCGATGATCTTGCCGAAGGTGGTCAGGTCAGGATTGACGCCGTAGTACGCCTGAGCACCGCCGAGGGCGACGCGGAAACCGGTCATCACTTCGTCGAAAATCAGCACCACGCCATGCTTGTCGCACAGCGAACGCAGGCCTTCGAGGAAACCTGGTGCCGGTGGCACGCAGTTCATGTTGCCGGCAACCGGCTCAACAATAATGCACGCTACGTCCTGACCGACTTCGGCGAGCATCTTCTCAACCGCGTCGATATCGTTGAACGGCAGGGTCAGGGTGTGTTTGGCGAATGCCGCTGGCACACCAGCCGAGCTCGGTACGCCTTGGGTCAGTGCGCCGGAACCGGCCTTGACCAGCAGGCTGTCGGAGTGGCCGTGGTAGCAGCCTTCGAACTTGATGATGCTGTCACGGCCGGTGTAGCCACGGGCCAGACGGATCGCACTCATGGTCGCTTCGGTGCCGGAGCTGACCATGCGCACCATGTCCATCGACGGCACCAGCGAGCAGACCAGATCGGCCATCTCGGTTTCCATCGCGGTCGGCGCGCCGTAAGACAAGCCGTGTTGCAGTTGATTGCGCACGGCGTCCAGAACGTCCGGGTGGCTGTGGCCAAGGATCATCGGGCCCCACGAACCGACGTAATCGACATAACGCTTGTCGTCTTCGTCGGTGACGTAGGCGCCTTCAGCGTGTTTGAAGAACAGCGGCGTGCCGCCAACGCTCTTGAACGCGCGAACCGGCGAGTTCACGCCACCGGGGATGTGTTTCTGGGCATTGGCAAACAGGGTTTCGGAACGAGACATGATCGGGCTCTCAAATCAGACTTTCAGTAATTCGTTGAAGGCGCGGGCGCGGCGGGTCACTTCGGCGGTGCTTTCAGCGCCGAACAGGCCGTGGACCACGGCCAGCAGGTCGACACCGTGGGCCACCAGCGGCGCGGCGTTGTCGAGGGTGATGCCGCCGATCGCGCAGATCGGCAAATGCAGTTTGCGGCGGGCTTCGTCGAGCAGGTCGAGGCTGCAGGTCGGCGCGCCGGGTTTGGTATTGGAGTTGAAGAAGCGACCGAAGGCGACGTAGCTCGCACCTTCTTTGGCAGCTTGTTCGGCCAGTTCGATCTGCGCGTGGCAAGTCGAGCCTATGATCGCTTTCGAGCCGAGCAGGGCGCGGGTCGGCGACAGTGGGCCGTCGGTCTGGCCCAGATGCACGCCGACGTTGAGGCGTGCAGCCAGTTCGGCATCATCGTTGATGATCAACTGCGTCTTGTAGCGCGCACACAAATCGCGCAGCGCTTCGGCCTCGCGCAGACGGCGAGCCTCGTCGCTGCTCTTGTCGCGGTATTGCAGCAGGGTGACGCCGCCTTCCAGCGCCGCCTCCACGTACGACAGGAATTTGCCGGCCAGCAACTGGCTGTCGGTGATGGCGTACAGGCCACGTAGTTTCATCAGGCAGACCTCACGACGTTACGAGCAGAAATCCAGCGGCAGACGACGCGGCACAAACTGGCCTTTGCCCAGTTGTTCGGCATCGCGCAGGGTGCGCCAGGTGTAATCCAATGCACTGCGTACCGCGCTGGCGAGATTCTCGCCTTGGGCCAGTCGGCCAGCCAAAGCGCTGGCCAGGGTGCAACCGGAGCCGTGATAACTGCCCGGCAAACGCTGGCAATAGAAGGTTTCACGCAGGCCGTCGCGGCTGTACAGGCGGTTGTGGATTTCAGTTTCGTCGCCATGACCGCCGGTGATCAGCAGGTTTTTGACGAACGGCAAAAGTTTTTCAGCGCACTCGTCCGCTGTGCCTTCGGGCAGTTCGGCGAGGATGCGGGCTTCGGGAAGGTTGGGGGTGGCAATGATCGATAGCGGCAGCAGACGCTCGCGCATCGCATAGCCGACTTCGTCCTTGCCCAGGCGTCCGCCGCCGCCGGCGCGCAGCACCGGGTCGCAGACCACCGGCAAATGCGGGTGCGCCGAAAGCAGTTCGACAACGGTGTCGACCATTTCCAACGAACCGAGCATGCCCAGTTTGACCGCTGCGACTTCGGAGTCGTTGAGCACGGCATTGGCCTGGGCCAGGACCCACTCACGGTCGAGGACGCGGAAGCCAGTGACGTTGACGGTGTCTTGCACGGTCAGGGCGGTGACGGCCGGAGCCGCATGGCAACCCTGCGCGAGCAGGGCTTCGATATCTGCCTGCAAGCCGGCGCCACCACTGGGGTCGTGGCCGGAGAGACAGAGGACAACGGGGCGGGAGCTGTAGATATTCATGGTGCGCGAGCTTACCACCAAACCTGATTTTCCGGTTCAGTGCCGTTGTGCTCGGCTGATAACCTGTTCAGAGAATGCTGACCGGTTTGTCACAACCTGACCAACTCAACAGCTCTAGCTCGGTGCTTTGCTCTGAAACGCCCGTTCTAGAGCCTTTGTAGGAAAAATTTCGATGGTGCTTAATGGCCATCAACGGCTATGCTAGTCTGGATCCAAACCAATAACAGGTAATACCGGTTTTACGTCTACTCAAAGGGAATGGGGGGCTTCCTGACACAACCGGACGAGCCACGCTGGGGCTTCAATGCGCTATTTGCTGATGTTGTTGTTCTGCTTGCCCCTCATGGCGAGCGCCGTCGAATTCGACGAATTCACCCAGAGCCTCCCTCTGGGCCGGTCGCTGCAAGTGTTTGAAGACCCGAGCGGTCAGGCGAACATCGCCGACGTCCGCGCGCAGGCTGCTGCCGGCAATTTCAAAGCCCACGATAAAGCCACGCTAAATGCCGGGTATTCGCGTTCGGCGTTCTGGTTGAAAATCGACCTGCATTACCGCCCGAGCAATCCCGCCGCACAGCGCTCATGGCTGCTGGAGCTGGCTTATCCACCGCTCGATCATCTCGACCTTTATATGGCCGATGCCAATGGCGACTATCGCCTGACCCGGCAAACCGGCGATGCCTTGCCGTTCGCCAGTCGCGAGATTCGCCAGAACAATTACCTGTTCGACCTGGCCTTCGAACCCGGTCAACAACAAACAATCTATTTGCGACTGGCCAGCGAAGGCTCGATCCAGGCGCCGGTGACGTTGTGGTCGAGCACGGCGTACCTCGAAGATCAGCCAGTGCGCCTCTATGTGCTGGGCATCATTTATGGCGTGCTGCTGGGGATGCTGGTTTACAACCTGTTCATCTTCCTCAGCGTGCGCGACACCAGCTACCTCTATTACATCTTCTACATTGGCTCGTTCGGCCTCTATCAACTGTCGGTGAACGGTGCGGCGGTCGAGTATTTCTGGCCGGACAACCCGTGGTGGGCCAACGCGGCAACCCCGTTCTTCATCGGTTGCGCCGGGTTGTTCGGCAGCCAGTTCGCCCGCAGCTTCTTGCAGACCAAGACCCACAGCCGCTGGCTCGACCGCTTGCTGATCGCCCTTATTGTGTTCGGTGCCGTTGTGGTTGGTTTGTCGCTGATGACCAGTTACGCCTTGGCCCTGCGCCTGGCGACGACGCTTGCGCTGACCTTCACCGTCGTAATCTTCGCCGCCGGGATTCTCGCCTGGTGGCGCGGCCTGCGCGTGGCGCGCTATTTCATCATTGCATGGTCGGCGTTCCTGCTCGGTGGCGTTATCAATACGCTGATGGTGCTGGGCCTGCTGCCAAACGTGTTCCTGACGATGTACGCCAGCCAGATCGGTTCGGCGATCGAAGTGGCTTTGTTGTCGCTGGCCTTGGCTGACCGCATCAACGCGATGCGCGAGCAGCAGGCGCAGACGCTGTTTGATGCCGGCCAGAAACTCGAAGTGCTCAACCAGCAACTGGCCCACAGCAACAAGCTCAAGGATGAATTCCTCGCGACCCTGACCCACGAACTGCGCACGCCGATGAACGGTGTGATCGGTTCGCTGGAACTGATGCAGACCGTCGATCTGGATCCCGAGCTCGAGCAATATCACCAGACCGCCGCCGGTTCCGCCCGGGACATGATGCGCATGGTCAATGGCATCCTCACCCTCACCGAGTTGCAGGCCGGCAAACTGAAAGCGAAGCCGGGCAGTTTCAGCCTGCGTGGTGTGGTTGAAGCGTTGCGCGCTCAGTTCGAAGGCAACGCGGCAAGCAAGTCGCTGGACTTCAAGGTCGACGTGCTGCCGACTCTGCCGGATCGCTTGCATGGCGACAGCGCTAAACTGGCGCAATGCCTGGAATGCCTGTTGGATAACGCAATAAAGTTCACCCGTGTTGGTGGCTTGGCGCTGCGGGTCACCGGCAAGCCGTCGACGGACAATCGACTGGCGCTGTCATTTGCAGTGATCGACACCGGTATCGGCTTCACCGATCTGGGCGAGGCGACGATGTACCAGCGCTTCTTCCAGCTCGACGGTTCGATGACCCGTGAGTACGGTGGATTGGGAGTGGGGCTGGCGATCTGCCGACAACTGGTCGAACTGCTTGGCGGCAAGCTCACCCATCGCTCTGAACCCGGAAGTGGCAGTCGCTTTCAGCTGGACGTGGAGTTCGAATTGCCGGTGGTCGAGCCCGCGCCGCCCCCTGCGAATGCGCGCGATTGCGTCCGTGCCCCGCAGGACTGCACGGTGCTATTGGTCGACAACAACACCGTCAATCAACTGGTCATGCGCGGCATGCTGCTCAAACTCGGTTTCCGCGTGCGTACCGCTGACAACGGCGCGGCGGCGCTCGATTGCCTGCAACGCGAAACAGTTGATGCGGTCTTGATCGATTGCCAGTTGCCCGCCCATGACGGCGCATCGTTGTGCTGTCAGATCCACGCCTTGCCGGGTTGCGCCCACTTGCCAGTGTTCATGCTGGCGTTGAGCGCGGATCGCGAGGTTTGCGCCACGGATGCAGTGATCGACTACCTGAACAAACCGGTGAAATTCGAAGATTTGCAGTCTGCGCTGGAGCGACGGTTGCTCTGCTGTTGATAGGGTAAAAGCGCCGCAAATTCGGCGGATATGACACTTTGTTCGGCGTTGGGGCGGTGCTTAACTGACTTTCTCGCTGAAGAAGGAACCCGTCATGAACCTGCATCAGTTCGCCGAAACCCACGAAGTCAGCAACCAGCCGCCGTCGCTGGACGGCACCAACCTTTATCGCATCGACCTGCCGTTGCAGGAGTGGTCGCGCAGGTTCGGTGCCGGTTGGGCCGAGTCGCGGATTGATGCCTACGGCGCACTGGCCGGCGGGCCGCTGATGGAGGCCGGGTTCCTCGCCAATCAGAACAAACCGGTGTTTGCCAGCCATGACCGCTACGGTCATCGCATCGATCTGGTGGAATTTCACCCGGCGTATCACGAGTTGATGCGAACGGCAGTCGAGCATGGCCTGACCTCGCTGCCCTGGGCGCATCCGCAGGACGGCGCGCACGTCGCCCGAGCCTCCATGACCTATCTGCACAGCCAGGCCGAGGCCGGCAGCGGTTGCCCGCTGACCATGACCTTCGCCAGCGTGCCGGCCCTGCGCCTGCAACCTGATCTGGCCGAGCAATGGCTGCCGAAAGTCCTCGCCACCGAATACGACCCGCGCAATGTCGGCATGGCGCACAAGGCCGGTGTCACCCTCGGCATGGCGATGACCGAGAAACAGGGCGGCACCGACGTGCGCGCCAACACCACCAAGGCCTATCCGGTCGGCGCCAGCGGTCCGGGCCAGGCGTATGAACTGGTTGGGCACAAGTGGTTCTGTTCGGCGCCGATGTGCGATGCGTTTCTCACGCTGGCGCAGACAGACAAGGGCCTGACCTGTTTCCTGCTGCCGCGTCATCGCCCGGACGACACGCGCAATCAGTTCTATATCCAGCGCCTGAAAAACAAGCTCGGCAACCAGTCCAACGCCTCCAGCGAAGTGGAATTTCGCGGAGCGCTGGCGTGGATGGTCGGCGAAGAAGGGCGTGGCGTGCCGACCATCATCGAGATGGTGGCGATGACCCGTTTCGATTGCATGGTCGGCTCCAGTTCGCTGATGCGTCAGGCCCTGACCCAGGCCAGCCACCACTGCGCGCACCGCAAGGTCGGCGGCAAGTTGCTCAGCGAACAACCGTTGATGCAGAACGTGCTGGCCGATCTGGCGCTGGAAAGCGAAGCGGCGCTGGCGCTGAGTTTGCGCATGGGCAAGGCACTGGATCATCTGGACGATCGCCATGAAGCGCAATTCGCCCGGCTGGTGACGGCGGTGGGCAAATACTGGATCTGCAAACGCGCGCCGGCAATGATCAACGAAGCGGCTGAATGCATGGGCGGCGCCGGGTATGTCGAGGACAGCATCCTGCCGCGCCTGTATCGCGAAGCACCGGTCAACTCGACGTGGGAAGGCTCGGGCAACGTGCAGTGTCTTGACGTGTTGCGCGCGCTGTCGAAAGAGCCGGGTGTGCTGGACGTGCTGTTCAGTGAACTCGGGGACGGGCATGGCGATAAGCGGTTGGCGGCGCATATCCAGCAATTGCAGGCGCAGTTCAAGGACACCGGCGACATTCAGTATCGGGCGCGGCAGTTGACCGAAGACATTGCCCTTGGCTTGCAGGCCAAGCTGTTGCTGGAGGCGGGGAATTCGGCGGTCAGTGATGCGTTTATCGCAAGTCGGTTGAGTGGCAGCGGGCGGGCCTACGGCACGTTGCCGCGTGGCCTTGATGTTGAGGCCATCGTTGCCCGCTCAACCCCGCAGAGCTTCTGACCCAGCACAAACCTCCTGTAGGAGCTGCCGAAGGCTGCGATCTTTTGATCTTATAAACAGCAAGATCAAAAGATCGCAGCCTTCGGCAGCTCCTACCGGGTTCTGTGTGACTGACATAATGTGCGGCTGCCAGCATGCCACTGTTTCCGTCGCGCCACGATGCAGGCAAGATGAAGCTCTGCAAGTCAGAACACAGGAAGCTGATCGTGACCGAAGCGTTTATTGTCGTTCAAACCGCCGAACAAGCCGTGGATCGTCTGGCCGAGCTGCATGAGCAGGCCACCACCGCACTGAATTCCGCGCTCAAGCGTTACCTCAAGGATCGCGTCGAGCCCGACGCCGGGCAGCGTGCTCTGTTTCGTTATCCCGAACTGCGCCTGACCTATCACTGCCAGGGTGAAGTCCCGCAGACCACCCGCGCCTACGCCAAGGTGCAACTGCCGGGCACCTACAGCGTCACCGTCACCCACCCGAAAGCGTTCCGCAAATATCTGCTGGAACAGCTGGTGCCGTTGATGCACGACTTCACCGTGACCGTCGAAGTCGGCGTCAGCCAACAAAACATTCCGTACCCCTACGTGGTCGAGCAGGGCGATGAGCTGGCCGGTTCCGGCGTCACGGCCGCCGTGCTGGCCCGCGTGTTCCCGAGTACCGATCTGTCCGCCGCCACCGACGGTATCGCCGATGGCCTCTACGATTGGGAAAACACCGATCCGCTGCCACTGGCGTTGTTTGATGCGGCGCGTGTGGATTTCTCGCTGCGCCGACTGGTGCATTACACCGGTAGCGACTGGCGTCATGTGCAGCCGTGGATTCTGCTGACCAACTATCACCGTTACGTCGACCAGTTCATCGTTCATGGTCTTGAGCAATTGCGCAGCGATCCGCGTTTCGTGCGCATGGTGCTGCCGGGCAACGTGATCATCGAGAAGGGCATGGATCACGGCGAAGCGTCGGCGATTGCCGCCGGTGTGGTCTGGCACCGTTATCAGATGCCGGCCTATCACCTGATCGCCAGCGATGGCCATGGTGTGACGCTGGTGAACATCGGCGTCGGCCCGTCCAACGCCAAGAACATCACTGATCACTTGGCAGTGCTGCGTCCGCATTGCTGGTTGATGATCGGTCACTGCGGCGGCCTGCGTCAGTCGCAAACCATCGGCGACTACGTACTGGCCCACGCCTATATGCGTCGCGACGGGATTCTCGACCGGGTAGTGCCGCCGAACATTCCTATCCCGGCACTGGCCGAAGTGCAGATGGCGCTGCAACAAGCGGCCGCCAACATCACCGGCGAGAAGGGCGACGACCTGAAGAAACGCCTGCGCACCGGCACCGTGCTGACCTACGACGACCGTAACTGGGAACTGCGCTGGGCGCAGGAGCGGCCGCTGATCAACCTGTCCCGCGCCGTGGCGGTGGACATGGAAAGTGGCACCATTGCCGCGCAAGGTTATCGGCTGCGGGTGCCATACGGCACGTTGCTGTGCGTTTCGGACAAGCCGCTGCACAGTGAAATCAAGCTGCCGGGTTCGGCCAACGCGTTCTACGAGCGTGCGGTCAGCCAGCATTTGAAGATCGGCATTGAGGCGGTGGATCTGCTGCGCACCGAGCTCAACTCGCTCCACTCGCGCAAATTGCGCAGCTTCGACGAACCGCCGTTCCGTTAACGGTTAGTCGTGGTCATTTGGCGGTCGGGGCACTAGCATTGTCAGCCCAGATCGCCAGATGTTGTTTTGCCCATGTCCCGTCCCCCGCGTCCACCTTCCCGCCGTCCCGGTGCGAAGCCTCAGTCTTCCTCCCCGCGTCGTGTCGCCAAGGCGCCGCCGGCCGAGCCGAAACTGATCCTGTTCAACAAACCGTTCGATGTGCTGACGCAATTCAGCGACGGCGAAGGGCGGGCGACGCTTAAGGATTACATCGACGTGCCCGGTATTTATCCGGCCGGACGCCTTGATCGCGACAGTGAAGGTTTGTTGCTGCTGACCAACGACGGGCAGTTGCAGGCGAGGATTGCCGACCCCAAGCACAAATTGGCCAAGACCTATTGGGTGCAAGTCGAAGGCGAGCCGACGGCCGAGCAGTTGCAGTGTTTGCGTGACGGCGTCGAACTGAATGATGGCATGACCTTGCCCGCCGAAGCCCGGCAACTGGAAGAGCCTGAGTTGTGGCCGCGTAATCCGCCGGTACGCTTTCGCATGACCATACCTACAAGCTGGCTGGAGTTGGTGATACGCGAGGGGCGCAACCGTCAGGTGAGACGCATGACGGCTGCGGTAGGCTTGCCGACGTTGCGGCTGGTGCGGGTCAGGATTGGTGACTGGACGATCGAAGGTCTGGATCAGGGGCAGTGGAAAGAAGTGCCGGCGCGCTTATAAAGCGCCGGACTCGATCAGGCCGATCACCACACTCTTGATGATGAACGCGGCCACACCCAGGCCCAGCACGAAGAACAGAATGAGCGAACCAAAGCGCCCGGCCTTGGATTTTTTCGCCAGATCCCAGACGATGAAACCCATGAAAATGATCAGGATGCTGACCAGGCCAGTCATCATCCATTCTTCAAGTAGTGCTGGATCCATCGGGTAACTCCGGCGTAGACGGGGCAGAAAGGGCGGCGGCGATTATACGCCGAGGGGGATTGAGGGCGCATTGACCTGTGTCTTGAATCCACCACAATCCCCTGTAGAAGCTGCCGAAGGCTGCGATCTTTTGATATTGATCTTAAAAACAAGATCAAAACATCGCAGCCTTCGGCAGCTCTTGCAGGGGGGAGTGTTAGCTACGCAAATGAGTCAGGGGCAGCTCAGTGCTGTTGAGCACCTGATTCAGCACAAAACTCGAGCGCACACTGGTCACCCCATCAATCCGGGTCAAATGCCCCAGCAGCAATTTCTGATAGTGATCCATGTCCGGCACCACCACCTTCAACTGATAATCAGCGTCCACGCCAGTTACCAGACTGCACTCCAACACCTGCGGCAACGTACGAATCGCTGCTTCGAAGTTTTCAAAACGCTCCGGCGTGTGACGGTCCATGCCAATCAGCACGTAAGCGGTCAGGCTCAACCCGAGCATCTTGCGATCGAGCAACGCCACCTGACGCGAGATGTAGCCGTCGTCTTCCAGTTGCTTGACCCGGCGCGAGCACGGCGAGGGTGACAGACCGATGCGCTCGGCCAGTTCCTGGTTGGAGATGCGGGCGTCGCGCTGCAATTCCGCCAAAATGCTCAGGTCGTAACGGTCGAGTTTGCTCATCAATCAGTCCTTGGTTGTAACTATTGCGGCGGATTATCTATCCAGGGTTAAAAATTGCGCAAGTGGTGTTTATTTAAGCAATCTTCGCAATCCTCTGTCGCGGCCTCAGGCCTATTCTTATCACCAGAATCACTGCTCGGTAACACAGTCCACAGCGGCCCGCCTATCAGGCCCGCCGCGGTCGCCACCCCCACCGGGGATGTGCCGGCCCCCGAGCTGCACACTGTCCAGAAGACGGCGTGAGGTGAGCCGACGTCAAAAGCGTCGAGCCAGGACGAAGTTCTCTAGAAGGGAGGCCGACGGGTCTCCCTTTTTTCTTGCCTGCGATTTTTGTGCAGCCCTCAATAAATAAGTTTCGTGACTGATAACCTGTTGCAGAACCCGATGTGTACATTCTCGGTCTCAGTGACAAGTCCCCTCTTAATTTCAGGCCCTGAGCCGCAGCGAGGAAAAGCATGAAGTCGCGCATCTGGCGTCTGGCCGGTGTTGGTTTGCTCTGTGTGAGTGTCAGTGCGCAGGCGCTTGCCGATGAGCCGCAGAATCGTGGGCCCGATGGCGGTGGCCACGGTCAGGACCATCAGGGTAACAATCAGGGCCGTGGCGGCGATCATCAGCAACGCGGTCAGGGCAATGAGCCGCAGAACCAACCGCGCCCGCAGAACAATGAAATCATTCGTGGCGACAACAGCCGCCAGTTCGAGCATAACGGTCAGCAGCACAACAATAACGGCCAGTGGCAGAACCGCGACCAGAACCGTCCAGCCTACAATCCCAACCCGGTTCGCCAGCCGCCGCCACCGCCACAGTTACCGGCCAGCAGTCTGCCGATCCAGCCGCGTCCCGACGCCGTGCGCCAGACCCAGGAACCGCGTCAGGGCTACTACCGCGACGAGCGTCCGCAAAACGGTTACAACAATCAGCATTGGCAGACCGGCAATCGGCCGAACGACAATCGTTGGCCGGGACGTCCGGATGGGCATGGCAACGGTTGGGGGCCGGGGCCGCAATATCGGCCGGGGCATGTGATCGATCGCTTCCCTGATCGTGACTATCGTGTGCCGTATCGCGGGCAGGATTACTTCTTCTCTGGCGGCTATTGGTATCGCCCGCAAGGCCCGCGCTACATCGTTGTGCAGCCGCCGCGCGGGATTCGTATTCAATACTTGCCGGATTACGCCCGTGAAGTCTGGATCGGTGGCGCGCTGCTGTTCCTTGCCGCCGGCTCCTACTACGCCTATCAAGAAGCGACGCAGGATTACGTGGTGGTCGAGCCGCCGGTTCAGCAACAGCCGCAGCCGCAATCACAGGGCTATGATGTCGAGGCTTATCCGGCCAACGGTCAGTCGCCGGAGCAGGTGCAACAGGACGGTTACCAGTGCTATCAGTATGCGGTGCAACAAAGCGGTTTCGATCCGCGCACCGCGACTTACCAACCGGCGCCCGAAGTCGTTCAGGCCTACCGTCAGGCCCAGGGCAATTGCCTGAGCAGTCGCGGTTATCAGGTGTCTTACTGAATCCGGGTCTGCGTCCGTTCAGCCTTGACCACTTCCTGCGGGTCGGCGTGCACCAGCACTTCGGCCCGTGGGTAGGCTTTGTGAATCGCATCCGCCGCTTGATCGCTGATGCCGTGCGCGACTGACAGCGTCAATTCTCCCGGCAACTCCAGATGCAACTGCACGAACCAGTGGTTGCCGGAAATGCGCGTGCGCAAGTCATGCGCGCCCAGCACCCCCGGCACACTGCACGCCAGTTCGAGCATGTGCTGACTGACATCGGTCGGCAGTTCTTCGTCCATCAGCACCGAAAAACTTTCCCGGGCGATCTGGATCGCGCTCCACAAAATGTAGGCGGCAATCCCCAGGCCGAACCACGCGTCCAACTGTTGCCAGCCGAATCCTGCCAGCACCAGCGCCACCAGAATGCTGCCGTTGAGCAACAGATCGGAGCGGTAATGCAGCGAGTCGGCACGCACGGCGTTGGAGCCGGTCTGCTTGATCACCCGATGCTGCAATATCAGTAAAGCCACGGTCAGCAGCAGGGAAAAAACAATCACGCCAATGCTGATCCACGGCGCACCCAGTGGTTCTGGTTGCTTGATCCGCTCATAGGCCTGGAAGGCAATCAATATGGCACTGCCGCCAATGAACAGCGCTTGCGCCATGCCCGCCAGTGATTCCGCCTTACCATGGCCGTAACGGTGATCGTCATCCGCCGGGCGTAGCGCGTAATGCACCGCCAGCAGATTGAGCAACGAAGCAATGCCATCGAGCGCCGAGTCGGTGAGGCCGGCAAGCATGCTCACCGAACCGCTCAGCCACCAGGCGATGGCTTTGGCGATGATCAGCGTACAGGCCACCGCCACCGAGGCGCGGGTCGCCAGCCGCAGCAGGCGGGCGTGTTCGGGGCTGGAGGTCATGGAGTCAGTGATTCCTTATGCGGCAGGTTGCAGGCCGAACATCGCCAGTTGTTGAGTGCTGCCCTTGTGCTGGATCAGGCGCGGATCATCCAGCGGCAGATTGCGGCCCAGTTCAGATTCGAGAATAGCCTGCAACTTCAGGTTATCGACCTGACCGTCCGGGCCGATGGCTTGCTTGAGCTTGGCCGGATCGACTTGCGCGGTGTGGCCCGGTTCGAAATAGATCGCGCCGGTGGCGAAGTCGACTGCAAATGCGATCAGCCCCGGGACGATGTAGAACAGCAGACCCACGGCATCGAGCACGGCAATCGCCGGGTCGATCTTGCCATCGATCTGGCCGCGACGATCCGGGTAGAAAATCGAGCCGCACGCGGTGATTTGAGTGAGCAGGGTAGCGACCAGTACACCGCCGATCAGGCGAAAAGGTAAGCGCATGGGATAGATCTCCTGAGTCATCTGAAAACGAAGCAGCGTTGTGTGGAATTAAGACCCTGACAAACGCCCGGCAGTTCGCCGTTATACTCGCGCCTCTGTTTGGGAGCCAGCATGATTTCTTTGCCGATCGACGAAGTTTTACCCGCCCTGCGTGAAGCGTTGGCGACACGCCACGAAGCCGTGCTCGAAGCACCGCCCGGCGCCGGTAAAACTACCCGCGTGCCCCTGGCCTTGCTCAATGAAGCGTGGCTGAGCGGGCAGACCATTCTGATGCTCGAACCGCGCCGTCTCGCCGCGCGTGCGGCGGCTGAGCGGCTGGCCAGTGAGCTGGGTGAAAAGGTCGGGGAAACCGTCGGTTATCGCATCCGCCTCGACAGCAAGGTCGGCCCCAACACCCGTATCGAAGTGGTCACCGAAGGCATTCTTACTCGCCGTTTGCAGGACGACCCGGCGCTGGAAGGCGTGGGCTTGCTGATCTTCGACGAATTCCACGAACGCAGCCTCGACGCCGATCTGGCGCTGGCCCTCAGTTTGAACGGTCGCGAGCTGTTTCGAGCTGAACAGCCGCTGAAGATTTTGCTGATGTCGGCCACGCTGGAGGGCGAACGCCTGGCCGGGTTGCTCGACGACGCCCCGATCCTGCGCAGCGAAGGACGCATGTACCCGGTGACGATGCGCTGGGGCCGGCCGTTTCAGCCCGGCGAATACATCGATCAGCGCGTGACCGCCACCGTCCTTGAAGCCCTGCACGATGAAACCGGCAGCCTGTTGGTGTTCCTTCCGGGGCAGGCGGAAATCCGTCGCGTTCATCAACAACTGGCCGATGCCATCGGCGAGCGCAGCGACGTGCTGCTCTGCCCGTTGCACGGTGAGCTCGACCTCAACGCCCAGCGCGCCGCTATCGACCCGGCACCGGCCGGCCAGCGCAAAGTGGTGTTGGCCACCAACATCGCCGAGACCAGTTTGACCATCAATGGCGTGCGCGTGGTGATCGACGCCGGATTGGCAAGGGTGCCGCGTTTCGATCCGGGCAGCGGCATGACCCGCCTCGACACTCAACGTATTTCCAAGGCCAGCGCCACCCAGCGCACTGGGCGTGCGGGGCGACTGGAACCGGGTGTTTGCTATCGGTTGTGGTCGCAGGATCAGCATGAACAGTTGGCGGCATATGGGAGTGCGGAAATTCTCTCGGCGGATCTGGCCAGCCTGGCGCTCCAACTCGGGCGCTGGGGTGTGACGCCGGGCGAACTGGTCTGGCTCGATGTGCCACCGGCAGCGGCTTACGCACAGGCGCAGGATTTGTTGCAGCGTTTGGGGGCGTTGGAAGGCGAGGCGCTGACGTCTCACGGCCAGGCCATGGCTGAATTGCCAGCGCATCCGCGTATCGGTCATTTGTTACTGCGCGGGCAGGCGTTGGGCCTGGCAAACATGGCGTGCGATGTCGCCGCGTTGCTCGGCGAGCGCGACATCTTGCGCGGCGCCGGGGCGGATTTGCACAGTCGTCTGGTGCTGCTCTCCGGCGAAGAGCGGGCGTCACGTGGCGCTCAGGGCGGTGTGCAACGTGCCCGACAACTGGCGCGGCAGTATCGCGGTTACTTGCGCGGCAAGGCGAGCGAGCCGGTCAGCGATCCCGATCACCCGCGCTGGCTCGGCGCACTGTTGGCGCTGGCCTACCCGGATCGCGTCGCCCAACAACGTCGTGCCGGTGGCGCCGAATACCGACTGGCCAACGGTCGCGCCGCGCTGTTTGCCGAGGCCGACAGCCTGATGAAAGAACCGTGGATCGTCATCGCCGACCTCGGCAGCCGACAGGGTCAGCGTGAAGAACGAATTTATCTGGCGGCGGATTTTGATCCAGCGCTGTTCGATTCGGTGCTCGCCGAGCAGGTGCGCAACGTCGATCAACTGGACTGGGATGAGCGTGAAGGCGTGTTGCGCGCCGAGCGTCAGCGCAAGGTCGGCGAACTGATCCTCAGCCGTGAACCGCTAACCGGTCTTGATGAAGCCGCCCGCAGCCAGGCGCTGGTCAATCTGGTGCGGCGCAAGGGTCTGGAATTGCTGCCGTGGACACCGGAACTGCGTCAGTGGCAGGCGCGCGTCGCGCTGTTGCGGCAACTGGATCTGAATGCTCAGGACGAAAGCCAGTGGCCGGATGTCAGCGACGCGACGCTGCTGAACACCCTCGAAGCCTGGCTGATGCCATATCTGGGCAAGGTCTCGCGGCTCAGTCACTTCGCCAATCTGGATCTGTCGAGCATTGTCCGCAATCTCCTGCCATGGCCGCTGCCGCAACGCCTCGATGAGCTGGCGCCGCATCATCTGAGCGTGCCGTCAGGGTCGTCGATCCGTCTGGATTACAGCGAGTTTCCGCCGATTCTCGCGGTGCGTTTGCAGGAGTTGTTCGGGCTGGCCGAAACGCCGCGGATCGCTGGTGGTCGGCAGGTGGTCAAACTGCATCTTTTATCCCCGGCGCGCCGGCCGGTGCAGGTGACGCAGGATCTGGCCAACTTCTGGCGCAGCACCTATGCCGAAGTGAAGAAGGATTTGAAGGGGCGGTATCCGAAGCATTACTGGCCGGATGATCCGCTGGTAGCCGAGGCCACCGCACGGATCAAACCGCGAAAACCCTGATCGCGCAGCGTTCACTGAAGCGAAAAAACGGTCCTGGTCCAACCCTTCAGCGTGTACTTTTCATAGATCTGCACGGGGACATCCACATACGGGCTTGTGATGAAATGCTCCGGAATCAGCGGGTTGGCCTCATCGATGACCAGGATGTTTACCGGGTTGTAGAAGTCATAATCGACAACGTTTTTGTTGGTGGTGATGACTTTTTTCCGCGAAGCCATGGCTTCAAAGAACCGGAAGCTCAAACCGGCCTGGCCGGGCTTGGAAATGTCCAGAATGATCCTGGAGCGCCTTACCAGTTCGCCCACGGACTCCAGCGACATCCTTTGCTCAAAGAACGTAATGCCCGGATGCGCGCCCGGGATCGGTTTGCACTGCACCAGGAACTTGTAATCGGTAACGCCGAGTCGGTCGAATTCCCGGGCCAGGGACTCGAGCGCGGGTACGCGGTCCTTGCCGGCCATCACTACGAGAGCCGAGTATTCGCCCGGCTCACCGTCTGCAACGTAGTCTTCGTAGATAAAGTTGTAGAGCTTTTTCAGGCCGTGACTCTCGGCGTTCTGCGGGTCGAATGAAAACACCTCGTCGTACTCGGCCAGTTGTTCCGGCGTCATCGGCCAGCGACTGAAACTGTCGTAAAGGTAGGCGATCTTGCGATCGGAAGCCTTGAGTCCAGCCGCCAATTGCTGTGGGTCGATTTGTGCCGGATTAATGATAAGGGCAGCGTCAAACCGCCCTGCCGCCCGAATGGTCTTTTTCACATGCCGCCATTGGGCCCAGCGTTTCAGCGGGCGTCGAATGATCTTCGGGGCTCGATCAAACCTGTGCGACATCGACGATGTATCGATGAAGCTCACGTCGTTTTCGATCATCAAATGCTCAGCCAGTTTGCTTGCGTAGCCGCCGATGTCCTTGCATACAAGTAATATTTTCATGGGCCTTCCGTGCGTTTGGTTCGAATGCCCGAGCATCGTTCTCGGCGTAGAGTTGTTGCTACGGCGCGACCGGCAGCAGGAACCGCGCAATGACAGGCAAGTGATCGGAAATCCGAAGCGTATCGTCCTGTCGGACCATCGCTTCGACCCGTTTGATCTTAGGGCTGTAGAACAGATAGTCGACCGTGCGATCCGGACCATTGAGGCCGGGGTCGTTGGGGTAGTGGGTCAGCCACTGCGCGCGGTCGATGCCGCTGGCCTCGTTGTTGGTCGGGATCATCGGGTACTTGTCCCACAACAGATGCAATTCGCTGTCGGCGGAGTAGGGCGTGCGCTGCTCGGCTGGCAAACGGCGATATTGACCGAGCGGCAGCAGATTGAAATCGCCGCCGATCAACCACGGCAGACCTTGGCTTTCATACTTGTCGAGCACTTTGGCCACTGCCGTCACTTGCGCCTGCAAAGTCTCATCCGGTTGGCTGGCGCGCTCCAGATGCGTGTTGAACACGGTCAGTTGCCCGCCATCGCTCAGCGGCAGCTTGGTCGCGAGCAGGGCGTTTTTGGGCTGGAACTGGCGGCTGATGAAGTTGCTCGAAGCGACCGGCAATTGCAGGCGTTCGGCGTGTTCGATGCGATAACGGCTCAGCGTCGCCAGTTGCCGGCCAACGCTGCCGAAGATGTGCGGTTCAGGGACGAAATCGGCTTTCCAGTCAAAGGCGCTGGCGCTACACGGGTACAGATCGGCGACCCGCTCCTGCAGCAATTTGAGTTGATCCTGATAATCGCTGGCCTTGGCGCCGTCATCCAGCTCTTGCAACAGCACCACGTCGGGCTGTTCATCGCGAATTACCCGCGCCACTTCATCGAGACTGAAGGCCATGTCTTCCAACGTCGGCGCTTCATCGTCGCCCCCGGCCAGGTCATTCCAGAACACATAACGCTTGCCGGCCAGGTACTGCACATTCCAGGTCATGACTTTCAGTGCCTGCCCGGGCACCAGCGTCGGCGCGGTTGCGCTGCAACTCACCGGCAGGGTTTCACGGGGTTCGGGACGCCAGGTCAGGCTGAACATCAGCCCGCCAATCACGGCGATGGCGAGCACAACGAGCAACAGGGTGTAGCGCAGTAGACGGGTCATGGCTCGGCTTATAGCGTTACAGAAAGTGGCCCCGAGCATACCTGAGGAGGCGTCTTAAACCTAAGGCCAGAGCAGTCAGGCCGCTCTGTCTCTTTTGTCAGGCAATTCGCTGATCAGCATGAACAGACGGAACAGCACCACGCTGGTGAACAGTTGCAGGAAGCCGTGAGCGCTGTCGATCAACACGGTAATGGCCGTGTTCTGCGGTTCTGGATAGACCGCCAGCGTTGCGCCTTTGAGCAACCACAGCGGCGTCATCACGCAAAGAATGCACAGCAGAATCCGCCAGAAATGCCCGCGTGTCAGACGCAGGCTTTCCTTCATGGCATGCAGCGGATTGAGGCCGCGCAGCACCAGCAGATATTCGCCGAACGCCAGCATCACCATCAGCATCAGGCCCGGCAGAAAATACAACGACAGTCCCAGCAGGATCAGCAACGTGTTGAGCGCCGTGAGCAGGGCGAAACGCGGCCACAACCGTGCGGCCATCGCCAGCAGGTCAAGATTGCGCGGGGCTTCGCCACGGGTGCGGGCGTCGAGAAACAAAATCAGTGCGGCGGTGTACAGCGGATAGACCAGCAGGCCAACAATGATGCTGGCCGCCGAAAAACTGTCCGGGTCGCTGGTGTGATCCACCACTTGTTGCAACAGCGCTTCGACGATCACCAGCGGCAGGCACAACTGCACGATGCTGACCAGATGGCGTTTGAAAAAAAACAGAGAGTCGCGCAGCACTTCGAAGGCATTCATCAGTCGGTATCGCAGGTCGAAAACAGTGGCTCACTTTAACCGATGATGCGCGGGCGGACACAAACGTAAACATTCGGTAAAGGTCGTTGAAACATCCTGTCACTGTCTCCATTACGGGAGAGCACCTTGTCCAAAGTGGGCGAGGGCGATGTTATCCCCGGCAATCTACGAGGTCGCCATGAACAGCGAAGAACAAACCCTGATCGATGGACTGTTTTCCCGCCTGCAACAGGCCGAAACGGAGGCAGCCCCGCGCGACGCCCAGGCCGAGACGCGGATCAAGGAGCACCTGACACGCCAGCCGGCGGCAGGTTATTTCATGACCCAGGCGATTCTGGTGCAAGAGGCGGCGCTCAAAAGCCTCGACGAGCAAAACAAACAACTGACCCAGCAAGTCCAGCGTTTGCAGGCCGAACTGCAATCGGCGAAGGCCCAGAGTGCTGCGCCGGCGCCAAGCGGTGGCGGTGGTTTCCTGTCGAGCATCTTTGGCGGCGGCAGTTCGCGTCCTGCGCCAACACAGAGTGCCCCGGCATCGACGGGCGGCTGGCGCGAACCGGCGCCGCAGCAAAACCTCAGCGCACCCGCGCCACAACAGAACTTCGGCGCACCGCCGCCCAACTACGCGCAACAGGCTGCTCCGGCGGCGGGCAGCAGTTTCCTCGGTGGCGCGCTGAAAACTGCCGCTGGTGTGGCCGGTGGTGTGATGCTGGCGCAGGGCATCAGCAGCCTGTTCCACCACAATCAGCAACCGCAAGAGATTGTTGAAGTGATCAAGGAGGAACCGGCGCAGGTTGCAGACCAGAGCAACAACGGCTGGGGTGATGACCAGCGCATGGCCGGCAACGACCAGAGCGGCTTTACTGATACCGACTACAGCGATGACAACTCATCGTTCTTTGATGACGACGATTCCTTTGTCTGACCCAAACCTTCCAGGTTGACATCGAACTGTGGTGAGGGGATTTATCCCCGATGGACTGCGCAGCAGGCCCAAAAACCGGGGCCGCCACGCTGCCCAGCGGGGATAAATCCCTCGCCACATTCACCACTCGTCAGTAGCACCCTTGCGCCTGCGGGCGATTATTCGCGGAACCTTCCTTCGGGCTGGCATACTGAGCGCCTTTTTCGGGCCTGGCGCCTGATCCCGCTTCGTGCGCTCGCGCGCTCACAGGAACTCCGGTGAAAAAAATCGCAGTGTTCGCCGACGTGCAAAACCTCTACTACACCGTGCGTCAGGCCTATGGTTGTCACTTCAACTACGCCGCGCTGTGGGCGGACATCAGCAAGGACGGGCAGATCGTCGAGGCCTACGCCTACGCGATCGACCGAGGTGACAGCAAACAGCAGCAGTTCCAGCAGATCCTGCGCAACCTCGGCTTCACCGTGAAGCTCAAGCCATACATCCAGCGCAGCGACGGCTCGGCCAAGGGCGACTGGGACGTGGGCATCACCCTCGACATCATGGACGCCGCCGACCACGTCGACGAAATCGTCCTGGCCTCCGGTGATGGCGATTTCGACATGCTGCTCGAACGCATCATCAACAAGCACGGCGTGCAGGCTGTGGCCTATGGCGTCCCGGGCCTGACTGCCAACTCGCTGATCCGTGCCGCCAGCCGTTACGTGCCGATCGAAGGCGCGCTGCTGCTGAAGAATTGAGCGGTTACTGAAGAATTGATTTGGACGGAGTACAACAAGGTTTGGAACGCATTGCAGTCATCGACTTTGAAACCACCGGCCTCTCGCCGAACAGCAGCTGCCGCGCCACGGAAATCGCCGTGGTCATGCTGGAAAACGGCCGCATCGTCGAGCGTTACCAAAGCCTGATGAACGCCGGCGTACGCGTCCCCGCGTTCATCGAACAACTGACCGGCATCAGCAACGCCATGCTGCGCACCGCGCCGTCGGCCGAAAAGGTGATGGAAGAGGTCAATGAGTTTGTCGGCTGCACGCCACTGGTCGCGCATAACGCCTCGTTCGACCAGAAGTTCTGGGATTTTGAACTGGGGCGGATCAAGCGCACCCGTCTTCAGAATTTTGCCTGCTCGCTGTTGCTGGCCCGTCGTTTAATGCCGGCCGCGCCGAATCACAAGCTGGGTACTCTCACCACATTCGCTCGCCTGCCGCACACTGGCCAGGCGCACAGGGCGATGGCGGATGCGGAGATGGCGGCCAACCTGATGGCGCATCTGGCTGAAGAATTGCGCCACAAGCATGGGGTCAGAGAGCTTTCTCATGATCTGCTGTGCAAATTGCAGAAAGTCCCTGCTGCGAAAGTCGGTGAGCACCTGCAACGCTATCGCTGATCCCTAAATCGCAGTAGCTTCCCTGTAGGAGCTGTCGAGTGAAACGAGGCTGCGATCTTTTGATCTTGTTTTTAAAAGCAAGATCAAAAGATCGCAGCCTGCGGCAGCTCCTACAGGAGAACTCTACTTGCCGTTGCCTTCGATGTGCCCCAGCGGCACGCGCTTCTCGATGGCGCTCGACAACACAATCGACGTCTTGCTGAAGCCAAACTTCGCCACCCGATTGATCAACTCCTCCAGCTCCGTCATCGATCCCACCGCGGCCTTCATCATCACGCACGGATCGCCCGTTACTCGGAAGCATTCGGTCAGTTGCGGGATTTTCGCCAGTTCGTCGTAAACCTTCTGGCTGCCGTTTTGATGCAGACGCAACTCGATCACACACTGGATCGGCAAGCCGATTTTCGACAGGTCAATGTTCGCTTGATAGCCGGTAATCACGCCCGATGCCTCAAGCTTGGCAACGCGCTCGGCCACGGCGGGGGCGGAGAGGTTTACTTTGCGCGCCAGGTCGGCGTAGGACGCCCGCCCGTTTTCGAGCAGGGCGCTGAGCAGCATGCGGTCGTATTTATCCAAGGCCAGACTCCTGAAATGGGCAGACTTTCGAAATCTCGGTTTATCCCGATGATCTCCGTTCTTTCAAAAGTGTACCGGCGCTATAAACAGGTTTTGTAGCTTATTTTTGCTCGCTCGCCTTTCTAGAATAATTCATCCGTTAACTCTGACATTCGAGCTGCCCATGCCTGCCCTGCGCCGTTTTTCTCTGCCGCTGATCGCCGCGTTTTTTGCGTTGTATGTGATTTGGGGATCGACCTATCTGGTGATCCGCATCGGCGTTGAATACTGGCCGCCGCTGATGCTCGGCGGGGTGCGCTTCATCATTGCCGGAACGTTGATGTACGCGTTCCTGCGCTGGCGCGGGGCGCCGGCGCCGACGTGGGCACAGTGGAAAGCGGCGGGGATTATCGGGATTTTGCTGCTGAGTTTTGGTAACGGTGCGGTGAGTGTGGCGGAGCACACGGGGGTGGCTTCTGGCGTGGCGGCATTGGCGGTGGCGACGGTGCCGCTGTTCACGTTGCTCTGCGGTTATTTCTGGGGCGCGCGTAATACTCGTCTCGAATGGGCCGGGGTGGCGCTGGGGATTGTCGGCATTGCCATGCTCAACATGGGTTCGAACCTGCAATCGAGTCCCTTGGGCGCTGCTTTGCTGATTTTCGCGGCGGCGACCTGGGCGTTCGGGTCGGTGTGGAGCCGACACTTGCCGTTGCCGCAAGGTGCGATGGCCAGTGCTGTGGAAATGCTGGTTGGCGGTGTTGTGCTGCTGATCGGCAGTGCGGTGAGTGGTGAGCGCCTGCAAGCTGTGCCGCCGATGGAAGGCTGGTTGGCGCTGGCGTATCTGATCTTCTTTGGCTCGATCATCGCCTTCAATTCCTACATGTACCTGCTCAAGCATGTGCGTCCGGCGGCGGCGACCAGTTATGCCTACGTCAATCCGGCGGTGGCGGTGTTGCTGGGGATCGTGTTTGTCGGCGAGACCATCGGCATTGAAGAAGCGCTGGCGATGTTGGTGATCATCAGCGCCGTGGTGCTGATCGGTCTGCCGCAGTGGCGTCGGCCGGCACAGCCGCCGGTAGACGTGCCGACGGCCGTTCCGACGGAACAGCGCGCGAATTAGGGTAAACTGCGCGGCATTGCACACTCGTGTCGCACAACTGCGCTGAATTTTCCTACGGTACTCCCATGACTTTCGCCTCCCTTGGCCTGATCGAACCCTTGCTGCGCTCCCTCGAGACGCTCGGCTACCAGACCCCGACGCCGGTGCAGGCGCAAGCCATCCCGGCCGTTCTGGCCGGTCGCGACCTGATGGCAGCGGCCCAGACCGGCACCGGCAAGACCGCCGGTTTCGCCTTGCCGCTGTTGCAGTTGCTGGCCATGGAAGGGCCGAAAGTGACCGCCAACTCGGCGCGTGCGCTGATTCTGGTGCCGACCCGCGAGCTGGCCGAGCAGGTTCATGAGTCTGTGCGCCAGTACGCCGAAAACCTGCCGCTGCGCACTTATGCAGTTTACGGCGGCGTCAGCATCAACCCGCAAATGATGAAACTGCGTGGCGGCGTCGATGTGCTGGTCGCCACGCCTGGTCGCCTGATCGACCTGTTCCGCCAGAACGCGCTGAAACTCGATCAGCTACAAACCCTGGTGCTGGATGAAGCCGATCGTATGCTCGACCTGGGCTTCTCCGAAGAACTGGCGAACATCTACCGCATGCTGCCGAAAAAGCGCCAGACCCTGCTGTTCTCCGCGACCTTCTCTGATGACATCCGCCTGCTGGCCGGGCAAATGCTCAACGACCCGCTGAGCATCGAAGTCAGCCCGCGCAACGTCGCCGCCAACACCGTCAAGCAGTGGATCGTGACGGTCGACAAGAAGCGTAAGGCCGAACTGTTCGTGCACCTGATGCGCAAGAGCAAGTGGAAGCAGGTGCTGGTATTTGCCAAGACCCGCAACGGCGTTGATGCGCTGGTGGAAAAGCTTCAGGGCCTGGGCGTGAACGCCGATGGTATCCATGGCGACAAACCGCAGGCGACCCGCCAGCGTGCACTGGACCGTTTCAAACTCAGCGAAGTGCAGATTCTGGTGGCCACCGACGTGGCGGCTCGTGGTCTGGACATCGAAGATCTGCCGTTGGTGGTCAACTTTGATCTACCGATCGTGGCTGAGGATTACATTCACCGTATCGGCCGTACTGGCCGTGCCGGTGCGACGGGCGAAGCGATCTCGTTGGTGTGTGCCGATGAGGTGAACATGCTCTCGGCCATCGAGATGCTCACGCGCCAGACGTTGAAGCGTCAGAACGAACCGGACTTCGAGCCTGAACACCGCGTGCCGGATACCGACGCCAGTGGCCAGGTGATCAAGAAGCCGAAAAAACCGAAAAAGCCGAAAACCTCCGGCGGTGGTGGCAAGCGCAATCTGGGTAAGTGGGTCGACAGCGGCGAGACTCAGGCGCCGGAGCCTTCGATCAAGCCTGTGCGCAAGGTGCCGGTGTTCAATACCGGGCCGCGTAAGCGTAAGCCATAACCCTCTGCTGAAGGCGCGGTATCCAGGTAGGCGCTGCTGCACGCTGCGATCTTTTGATCTTGTGTTTAAAGGTCAAACGATCGCAGCCTCGTTTCACTCGACAGCTCCTACAGGGTTTTGTGCTGGAGCCACTCCAGCATTCCGAACCCCGCCGCCCGCCCGCTGGCAAAACACCCCGTCAGCAAATAACCGCCCGTTGGCGCTTCCCAGTCCAGCATCTCACCCGCACAAAACACCCCCGGCAACGCCTTGAGCATCAAGCGCTCATCCATCGCTTCAAACGTCACACCACCGGCACTGCTGATTGCCTCATCCAAAGGACGGGTCTTTACCAATGTCAGTGGCAACGCCTTGATCGCACGGGCCAACAACGCCGGATCTGCAAAGGTTGCGGCGTCAGTCAACTCACGCAACAACGCCGCTTTTACCCCGTCAATCCCGATCTGGCTGTGCAGATGCTTGGCCATCGAGCGCGAACCACGCGGTTTGCTCAATGCGGCCTGCAATTTATCCACAGGTCGGCCCGGCAGCAGGTCGATATGGATGGTGGCTGAGCCATGCAGGTTGATCGCCTCACGAATCGGTGCCGACAACGCGTAGATCAAGCTGCCCTCAATTCCCGTCGCCGTAATCACGCATTCGCCCAAGCGCGGAATGTCGTCGTTCAAACCAATGGCGATATTTTTCAGCGGCGCCCCGGCGAATTTGCTGACGAGTAATTCGCTCCAGGCTTGCACCTCGAAGCCGCAATTACTGGGTTGCAACGGCGCCAGTCCTACACCGCGCTGCTCCAGCGGCAACATCCACGCGCCGTCCGAACCGAGCCGCGACCAACTGCCGCCACCGAGGGCGAGCAGGGTGGCGTCGGGGCTGATGGAGTTCTCGCCTTCCGGGCTTTCGATGCGCAATGCACCTTGTTCATCCCAGCCGAGCCAGCGATGGCGGGTGTGGATAACTACGCCGCTGTCGCGCAGACGCTTGAGCCAGGCGCGCAGCAAAGGGGCGGCTTTCATGTCGGTGGGGAACACGCGGCCAGAGCTGCCGATGAAGGTTTCGATGCCCAGTTCGTGAATCCATTTACACAGCGCATCGGCATCAAAACCGCGCAGCAGCGGGGCGATGTGCGGCGCGCGTTCGGCGTAGCGCGAGAGGAACGCCGGGTAGGCTTCGGAGTGTGTGATGTTCATGCCGCCGACCCCGGCCAGCAGGAACTTGCGGCCAACCGAGGGCATGCCGTCGTACAGATCGACTCGTACCCCGGCCTGGCTCAGCACTTCGGCGGCCATCAAGCCGGCGGGGCCACCGCCGATGATGGCGATGTGAGCGGGGGAGGAGGCGGAGTTCTGGGTCATGGCGTGCGCTGCGGTATGGCGGGATAAGGCGCGCATTCTAACAGCGTAGGCCAATGGGGGAGATCCCTGTGGGAGCGAGCCTGCTCGCGAAAGCGGTGGGTCAGTCACTTTTGATGTTGAAAGGACCGACTTCTTCGCGAGCAGGCTCGCTCCCACAGGGGATTTGTAGTGCAATTCAGATGTTGGTTAAAAAACAACCACCGCGCTGTACGCCATGTTCGCTGTGGCCTGTAGTCCCTTTCACTCAGGTTATCCACAGGCCGTTCCACAGCCATTGTGGGTAACGCAGCACACCTCAATGACAACCGTGTGACGTCCAGACCCGCTGCGCGCTGTGATGGAGGATGCCGTGGCGGCGGGCGAGGGCGTGGCGATCCTTGCTGTAACCGCCACCGATGACACCGACCACCGGGATGTCGCGGCCCAGACAATGACGCATCACGCTTTCATCGCGGGCGGCGACGCCTTCATCGGTCAGTTGCAGATAACCGAGGGCGTCGTCCTTGTGCACATCGACGCCGGCGTCGTATAGCACCAGATCCGGCTGATACAGCGGCAGCAAATAGTTGAGCGTGTCATCCACGACTTTTAAATAATCGGCATCGCCCATGCCTTTGGGCAGAGGAATGTCCCAGTCACTTTGCGCCTTGCGTGCAGGAAAGTTCTTCTCGCAATGCAGGGAAACGGTAATCGCCTCCGGGGTGTCGTGCAGAATCCGCGCCGTGCCGTCACCCTGATGCACGTCGCAATCAAAGATCAATACCCGGTTCACTCGACCGCTTTGCAGCAGATATTGGCTGATGATCGCCAGGTCATTGAAGATGCAGAACCCGGCCGGGTAATCGTAATGGGCGTGGTGGGTGCCACCGGCCAGGTGACAGGCCAAGCCATGCTCCAGGGCTTTTTCCGCCGCCAGAATCGAACCGCCGACCGCGCGCACCGTGCGCCGCGCCAATGCTTCATTCCATGGCAGGCCAAGACGCCGCTGGTCTTCGCGAGACAACTCGCCGCTCATGTAGCGTTCGATATAGCTACGGTCATGGGCCAGGGCGAGGATGTCGTTGGGGCAGATTTGCGGACGCAGCAAATCGGCGTCGCGAGTCAGGCCGCTGTCGATCAG
Organism: Pseudomonas sp. FP2196; assembly: GCF_030687715.1. GTDB lineage: Bacteria > Pseudomonadota > Gammaproteobacteria > Pseudomonadales > Pseudomonadaceae > Aquipseudomonas. The sequence continues at coordinate 5,335,030 of NZ_CP117445.1, read as the reverse complement.
GTGATCGCGCAGCAGACGAAATTTGTCCATCGGAAAGCGGTGATCCGCCGGAAACTCGGGGCTGTAGTCTTCGTGGTAGATCAGCGGCAGTGGCATGGCGATTTCTGTCAGGCGTGTAGGAAAGAGTGAAGGATCCTACCAGCGATGTAGACTTGCGGCATGGAAACGGAGGGGCACGATGGAGCCGATACTGGAACTGGAAAGCGCCCGGCTGCTGATGCGTCAGTGGCAGGATGAGGATTTGCCGGAATTTGCGGCGATGTGTGCCGATCCTCAAGTGATGCGCTATTTTCCGGAGCCGTTGAGCCGGCTGGAAAGTGCCGCGTTGATCGGTCGCGTGCGCGGACATTTTGCCGAACACGGCTACGGCTTGTGGGCGCTGGAGCGCAAGGACAGCGGCGAATTCATCGGTTTCACCGGGCTTGGCGTGGTCGGTTTCGACGCGCCGTTCACCCCGGCGGTGGAGATTGGCTGGCGTCTGGCGAAGGAGCATTGGGGCCTGGGTTACGCCAGTGAAGCGGCTTGGACCGCTCTGCGTTGCGGGTTTGATCGATTGGCTCTGAAGGAAATCGTGTCGTTCACCGCGCAATCAAATCTGCCTTCGGAGAAAGTCATGCAGGCGATCGGCATGCATCACGCGCCGGCCGATGACTTTGATCACCCCAAGCTTGCCGTCGATCACCCGTTAAGAAGACATGTGCTGTATCGGATTACCCGGGCGCAGTGGCTGCAAACCTTGCATGGATAAGCTGACACGGACGTTTACAATGGCCGCCATATCATTGGCCCGTGCCAGTACCTGAATCGCCCGCCGCAGCCAAGACTGCGCGGCATTGCTTTGTGTGAGGAGAGTCTGAATGAGCCAAGTGTTGGAAGATCTGGTCGATTTGCTGACCCTGGAACCGATCGAAGAAAACCTGTTCCGTGGTCGCAGCCAGGACTTGGGTTTCCGTCAGTTGTTCGGTGGTCAGGTGCTCGGCCAGTCGCTGTCGGCGGCCAGTCAGACCGTTGAAGAGGCGCGCCACGTGCATTCGATGCACGGCTATTTCCTGCGCCCGGGCGACGCCAAGTTGCCAGTGGTCTATTCGGTCGACCGCGTGCGCGACGGCGGCAGTTTCAGCACCCGTCGCGTCACGGCGATCCAGAAGGGCCACCCGATCTTCACCTGCAGCGCTTCGTTTCAGTACGACGAAGAAGGCTTCGTGCATCAGACTCAGATGCCGCAAGTGGTCGGCCCGGAAAACCTGCCCTCGGAACTGGAACTCTTCCAGCAACGTGCGCAATTGATCCCGGAACACATGCGCGAAAAACTGCTGTGCCCGAAGCCGATCGAAGTGCGCCCGGTCACTGAAAAAGACCCGTACAACCCGCATCCGGCGGATCCGGTCAAGTACGTGTGGTTCCGGGCCGATGGCGCACTGGCCGATATTCCGGCGCTGCACAAATACCTGCTGGCCTACGCCTCGGACTTCGGTCTGCTGACCACATCGATGTTGCCCCACGGCAAATCGGTCTGGCAGAAAGACATGCAGGTCGCCAGCCTCGATCACGCGCTCTGGTTCCACAACGATCTGCGCGCCGATGACTGGTTGCTCTACGCGATGGACAGCCCGTGGGCCGGCAACTCTCGTGGCTTCTCCCGTGGCAGCGTGTTCAACCGCGCCGGGCAACTGGTGGCGTCGGTGACGCAGGAAGGTCTGATCCGTCATCGCAAGGATTGGGCATGAGCCTGGCCGAGGTGAAGCACTGGGTGTTCGACATGGACGGCACCCTGACCGTCGCCGTGCATGACTTCGCGGCGATTCGCGCGGCGCTGGCGATTCCCCCGGAGGACGACATCCTCACCCATCTCGCCGCGTTGCCGGCGGATGAAGCGGCGGCGAAACATGCCTGGCTGCTGGAGCACGAGCGCGATCTGGCGCTCGGCTCGACCCCGGCCACCGGGGCGGTGGAACTGGTGCGTGATCTGCATTCGCGCGGCTATCGCCTCGGCATCCTCACCCGCAATGCGCGGGAACTGGCGCATGTGACGCTCGAAGCGATTGGCTTGGCTGACTGCTTTGCAGTGGAAGACGTGCTGGGCCGCGATGAAGCGCCGCCCAAGCCGCATCCGGGTGGTTTGCTCAAGTTGGCAGAAGCGTGGGCGGTATCGGCCAGTGAGATGGTGATGGTCGGCGATTACCGCTTTGATCTGGATTGCGGGCGAGCGGCGGGCGCGCGGACAGTGTTGGTTAATCTGCCGGATAACCCGTGGCCGGAGCTGACGGATTGGCATGCGCAGGATTGTGTTGAGTTGCGGCGGATGTTGTTTGCCTGACATCCCGGTTGTTTGATCTGGCCTCATCGCTGGCAAGCCAGCTCCCACAGGGATTTTCAGTGGATGCAAATGTGTATCCGACACAACCCACTGTGGGAGCTGGCTTGCCAGCGATGGCGTCAAATCATTCAACACATAACTTATTCGAACAACGCTTTTTGGCCTTCAGGCGACGTCAACATCCCATCGCCGTCATGCCCGACCCCGGGCACTTCCACCAGGCGCTGATTCACTCCTTCCGGATGACGCCTCAGCAAATAGCCAAAAAACAACTTGCCGCGCATCAAGCGATAAGCCCCTTGCGCCTCAGCCTCACAGCCCTTGTCCAGCGCCGGATGTTGCGGGTCGATGTCTTGCTGCCCGAGCAGATAAATCACCTCGCGTTTGATGTAGCTGCTTTCAAGCTGCATCGGCGTTTGCCCACCGGCGTACACCGGCATGTCTGACAGACCGTACTTCCAGCGATTGAAACCCATGCATTTGGCGTGATCGAACGCCACGGGCCGCTGCTCGTTGAAATAAGCGTAGGAAGACGGATTGGCCACCACATAACGCAGGCGGATGCCGTTGGCTTTCAGCGCCGGCTGATCCTTGGCCAGCAGCGCATAACGTTGCACCACTTGCCCGCCGCCGGAGTGGCCAAAAATCACAATTTGCTTCACGTCCGGAAACTGTTTGCGATCGGTGACCCGGGCGACGATTTCGTCCAGCGCCGCATAGGAGCTCAACGGATTCGGGCCTGTGGATAAACCGCCGCCCATCCATTCATTGCCTTTCCAGCGCAACACCGTGGCGGGCAACGAGTACAGGGCCACATCACTTTCATTGAGAAACTGCGGCGCAATCACCAGTGTGTGCGCGGTTTGTCCTGCCAGTTCGGCGGCGGCTTCAGCGCTTTTGCGATAGGTCTCGGCGTTGCGCAAGCGCCCATGAATGACGATCAGCACGCGCTCGATCTTCTCTGGCGCAGGGCCTATGCCCACCGCCATTTCCCCGGCCTTCAGTTGCAGGCGCCCGGAGCTGATCGCGTCGACGCCGGCTGCTTGGGCGGTGCTGCCAATGATCAGTAAAGCCAAAAGCCATTTATGCATTTACAGGTTTTTCGCCGCGAAGGTGTCGCACTGGCCGACCTGGCCCTGCGCGAATCCGGTTTTGAACCAGCGCACCCTTTGCGCCGACGTACCGTGGGTAAACGAGTCCGGCACCACTCGGCCCTGACCCTGTTGTTGCAGGCGATCATCACCGATGGCATTGGCTGCGTTCAAGGCTTCTTCAATGTCGCCAGGTTCCAGCCAGTTCAAACGTTTCTGCGCGCTATAGGCCCAGACGCCGGCCAGACAGTCGGCCTGCAATTCCTGACGGACCAGCAAACCGCCGTCACCTTCCATTTGCCGACCTTGCTGGCGGGCTGTCTGAATTTTCGCCGAGACACCGAGAAGCGTCTGCACATGGTGTCCGACTTCGTGCGCGATCACGTAGGCCTGGGCAAAATCGCCGGCCGCCTTGAAGCGTTGCGACATCTCCTGGAAGAACGCCATGTCCAGATAGACCTTCTGATCCGCCGGGCAGTAAAACGGCCCGGTGGCCGAGGTGGCCAGACCACAAGCGGAGTTGACCCGATTGCTGAACAGCACCAGGGTCGGGTCCTTGTATTGGCGGCCGGCCTGCTGGAAAACCGCGCCCCAGGTGTCTTCGGTGTCGCCAAGGATCGAGCGGACGAACTCGGCCTGTTCGTCGTTGGCCGGCGGCGCCTGACGGGTCTGCGAGGTGGGCGCCGATTGCTCGGTCATCTGCCCGGTAAGCTGGCCGAGGATCTGCAACGGATCCTGGCCGGTGATCCAGCCAATGCCGACGATCAGCAGGATGGCCCCGAGGCTCAGGCCCTTGCCGCCACCGAAGCGCATGCCGCCGCCACCGCCTGCATCATCACCACGGGCATCGACGACGTTGTCACTGCGTCGGCCTTTTTTCCATAGCATGTGGGAATCCTCTTTCTAAATCGTGGTGATGAGTGTTGCTGGTGTGTGAGTGTGGCGCCAGTCCGGTCGTCCGTCTATTCGTACACCCGCAGGCCAGTCGACGGGTAAGAACCCGTTGTGTTCGGTGAATTCCATTCAACAAAGCTAATTTGTGAAATGTTCACCAGGTTCCATATTTTGCTTTGTATCGCGCATATTCTAGAATTCCCCAAATTTCACTGAGATCTCACCATGGCCGGCAGTCAAATCGAACGGGTTTTCAGCGTGCTGGAAAACCTCACCAGTGAGCCCCGTGGATTGGCACTGCAGACGCTCGCCGAGCAGATCGACATCCCGAAAAGTGCGACGCACCGTTTGCTCGCCGAACTGACCCGACTCGGTTATGTGCGGCAGAACCCGGAGACTCTGCGTTATCACTTGTCGACCAAACTGGTGGCGATGGGTTTTCGTTATCTGTCGAGCAGCGGCGCCGATATCGTGCAGCCGGTGCTCGATCGCCTGGCTCAGGAAACCGGCGAGCTGGTGCGTCTGGGCGTTATCGATGGCGAACGTCAAACCTGGATTGCCAAGTCTCAGGGCGCACGAAGTGGTTTGCGTTATGACCCGGACATGGGCCGCGATGCGCCGCTGTTCTACACCGCGTCGGGCCATGCGTGGCTGGCGTGCATGAGCGATGCCGAGGCGTTGTCGCTGGTTGAACGCCAGGGCGCAGAGGTGCCGGCGGACATCGGGCCAAATGCGCCGCGCTCCAATATCCAATTGCTCGAGCTTCTGCGGGTCGCGCGCGAGTTGGGGTATGCCTGTGTCGAAGAAAGTTCGGCGGTGGGGACGTCGGCGATTGCGGCGGTGGTGCGCCATCCCGCTGACGGGCGGGTGATCGGTGTGCTGAGCATCGCCGGGCCGAGTGCGCGGATGCCGGGGGCGAGGCTGCATGAGTTGGCACCATTGCTGCTCAGGTTTACTGAGGAGTTGTCCGCTGCGAGTCTGGCTTCGGAGCTGTTCGTCTAACCTGAGTTCACTTGGCCCCTCTTCGCCTGCGGTTGCAAAGTTGTGCGCTGTTCGCACACTTTTATAGTGGGCGGGTGTCGGAATCTGGAACCGGGTTCTAGATTGTTGCTTGAGGATCTTTCCTCCGTTTGTTTTCTTCAGAGATCGCCAATGACTGTCAGCACCCCGCTTTCCGGAGTCAACCAACCCTTCAAAGGGATCATGCTGATTGTCGTGGCGACCTTTCTGTTCTCCAGCCATGACGCGCTGTCGAAGTATTTGTCTGGGTTCTATCCGATCGTGATGGTGGTGTGGGCACGGTATGTGGTGCACACGCTGTTGATGGCGGGGATTTTTTTGCCGCAGTCCGGGCTGCGCGTCTTGCGCACGAAAAAGCCTTTATGGCAGTTGGCCCGGGCACTGTGCCTGCTCGGCACCAGCCTGTTCTTCACTACGGCGCTGCTTTACATCCCGCTGGCCGAAGCCACCGCGGTGAACTTCCTGGCGCCGGTATTGGTGACGGCGTTGTCGGTGCCGTTGCTGAAGGAGCGGGTAACGCGCGGCCAATGGATTGCGGTGATTTGCGGCTTTGTCGGTGTGCTGATCATCGTTCACCCCGGCGGTGAGCTGTTCACGCCCGCCGTGCTGCTGCCTTTCTGCTCGGCGCTGTTTTTCTGCTTCTACCAATTGCTGACTCGCAAGCTTGCGCAAATCGATAGTCCGACCACCAGCAACTTCTTTGCCGGGCTGTGCAACACGTTGGTGATGAGTGCGCTGGTGCCGTTCTTCTGGCAGGTGCCGACGCTGACCCATGCCGGGCTGATGCTGGCTCTGGGCAGTTGCGGGATGACCGCGCACTTGTTTCTGACTCAGGCGTTCCGCCATGCCGCGCCGGCGTTGCTGGCGCCGTTCGGTTATTGCCAGATTGTGTTTGCGGGGTTGTTGGGCTGGCTGCTGTTCAACCACACGCCGAGTCTGTTGACGGTGATCGGGATTGCGGTGATCTGTTGCAGCGGGTTGGCGGCGGCGTGGCAGCAAAGTCGCCGCTGAAAGGACAGCACAAAACCTTGTAGGAACGGCTTGTCGCCGCTCCTACAAGGTGTTGAGAGTGTTACTCCGTGACGGTCGGAATCTTGCGCGGGGCCATGAAGTACATCCAGGTCAGCGCAATGAAGTACATCGCCGGAATCAGGGTGAATAACACGGTGTAGTTGTTGTTCGTGGCCGTCAGGATGTGGCCGACGATCTGAGTCATGAACATCCCGCCGATCGCCGCGCACATGCCGCCGAAACCGAACACCGTGCTCATCATGTGCTTGGGCGTGTAATCCATCACCAAGCTCCAGATGTTCGCCGTCCATGCCTGATGCGCGCCGATCGCCAGGGAAATAGCAGCCACCGCAACCCACAGGTTCGCGGAACCGGCGGCCATGACCACGCCGATGATGCAGCAGGCGAACAGGAACATCGACAGCAACCGCGCCTTGATCGCGTTCATCCCGCGACCGATCAGGAACGAGGACAGAATGCCGCCACCCACGCTGCCAAAGTCGGCGGTGACGTAGATGATGATCAGCGGGATACCCATCTGGGTCACGTTGATGCCCAGGTTGTATTGCTGATTGAGAAACGGCGGCAGCCAGTACAGGTAGAACCAGAACACCGGCGCGGTCAGCGAGTAGGCGAGGGCGAAGGCCCAGGTACCGCGCATCCGCAGGATTTTCGAGAACGGCACGCGGACCTGCTCCGGTTCGACTTCCTGCTGGATGTAGTCCAGTTCCGACTGTTTCACGCTCGGGTGATCTTCCGGGTTGAAGTACTTCAGGCCCCAGAACAACAACCAGATCCCGCCCAGCGCTGCCATGCACAGAAACGCGGCCTGCCAGCCCCACACATGAAGAACCAGTGGCAACAGCATCGGCGTGAACATGGCACCGACGTTGGTGCCTGCGTTGAAGATGCCGGTGGCGACGGCGCGCTCGCCAGCCGGGAACCACAGGCGCGTGGTTTTCACACACGCCGGATAATTCGCCGCTTCGGTCAGGCCGAGGACGAATCGGCAGACCATGAAGCCGACCGCCGAGGTCGCCAGACCGTGGGCACCGGTGGCCAGGCTCCACAACAATACTGCGCAGAAGAACACGCGCTTGACGCCGACCCGGTCGATCAACCGCCCTTGCAGGACGAAGCCGATGGCGTAGCCGACCTGAAACCAGAAGTTGATGTTGGCGTAATCCATCGCCGTCCAGCTCATTTCCTTGGCGAGGATTGGCTGCATGACGCCGAGGGCGGCGCGGTCGATGTAGTTCAGGGTGGTGGCGAAAAACACCAGCGCCAGCATGCCCCAACGGGTTTTGCCGACAGCCATGGCGCCGCGGATCTTGTCGCCGATGCCACCTGTGGCAGTACTCATGGCCGGAGCCATGCGGGAAGTCTGTGAAGGAATCATGTGTTCCACCCGTTTTTGGATTTTTTATTTGGTGTGCTTTTTGGTTTGCACGCTGCGACCGGTGGTTCAGGCCCGGACTCAATGTGCGGTCGATGTTGGGCAGTGGACGAAAAATCGTCAATTCGTCAAAACGGCATTGTGTTCGATAATCGCACGCAAAACTAACCGGGTAGTACACTTTAAATTGCTGCGCGAAGTGATGCAGCCAATAATTTACCCTACGACAAAAATGGTCCCCCGCAACAAAGCGGCGCAGTCCGGGAGTTGAAACATGCAGCGTTCCATTGCCACCGTTTCCTTGAGCGGCACCCTGCCGGAAAAACTCGAAGCCATTGCCGCCGCCGGGTTCGACGGGGTGGAGATTTTCGAGAACGACCTTCTTTACTACGACGGCAGTCCACGTGAAATTAAACAGATGTGCGCCGATCTCGGGATTGCCATCACTCTGTTTCAGCCGTTCCGCGATTTTGAAGGCTGCCGCCGTGATCGGCTGGCGCGCAACCTGGAACGGGCCGAGCGCAAGTTCGACCTGATGCAGGAACTGGGCACCGATCTGGTGCTGGTGTGCAGCAACGCTTCGGCGGACAGCGTCGGCGATCAGCAAATACTCATCGATGACCTGCGCTTGCTGGCCGAGCACGCTGGCGCCCGTGGCTTGCGCATTGGCTATGAAGCACTGGCCTGGGGCCGTCACGTCAATACGTATCAACAGGTCTGGGACATCGTGCGTCAGGCCGATCACCCGAGCCTCGGCGTGCTGCTCGACAGTTTCCACACGCTATCGCTCAAGGGCGATCCGCGTGCGATTGCCGAGATTCCCGGCGACAAGATTTTCTTCGTGCAAATGGCCGATGCGCCGATTCTGGCCATGGATGTTCTGGAGTGGAGTCGGCATTTCCGCTGCTTCCCGGGGCAGGGCGAGTTCGATCTGGCGGGGTTTCTCGCGCCGATCATCAAGAGTGGCTACACCGGGCCGCTATCGCTGGAGATCTTCAACGACGGCTTCCGCGCCGCACCGCCACGGGCCAATGCCGCTGACGGCTTGCGTTCGCTGTTGTACCTCGAAGAAAAGACCCGTCAGCGTCTGGAGCAGGAGGCCGCGCCCGTGGCCAACCGTGAAATCCTCTTTGAAACACCGAAGGCCAGCGAGTACAACGGCGTCGAGTTTCTCGAATTCGCTGTCGATGAAAGCCTTGGCGCCAAGTTGTCGAACTGGCTTGAACGCCTGGGGTTCGTCAAGGCCGGGCAGCATCGCTCCAAGAGTGTGAGTCTGCTGCGTCAGGGCGATATCAACCTGATCCTCAACGCTGAGCCCTATTCGTTTGCGCACAGCTTTTTCGAGGCACACGGCCCGTCGCTGTGTGCCACCGCCGTGCGGGTCAAGGACAGCGCGAGTGCTCTGGCGCGTGCGGTTGCCTACAAGGGCCAGCCCTATCGCGGTCTGGTCGGTCCTAACGAATTGGAACTGGCGGCAGTCCGCGCGCCGGATGGCAGCCTGATCTATCTGGTGGATGAGGCGGCCGATGTGTATGGCACCGACTTCAATCTGCTGCCAGACGCGCAGGTGCGCGGTGGCCTCAAGCGTATCGATCACATGGCCATGGCGCTGCCGGCGGACAGCCTCGACAGTTGGGTGCTGTTCTACAAGAGCCTGCTGGATTTCGAGGCTGACGACGAAGTGGTGCTGCCCGACCCCTATGGGCTGGTGAAAAGCCGCGCGCTGCGCAGTCGTGACAGCTCGATCCGTTTGCCGCTGAATATTTCCGAGAACCGCAACACCGCGATCTCCCATGCGTTGTCGAGTTATCGCGGCTCTGGCGTGCATCACATCGCCTTCGATTGTGACGATATCTTTGCTGAAGTCAGCCGCGCCAAAGAGGCCGGTGTGCCGCTGCTGGATATTCCGCTCAACTATTACGATGACCTTGCCGCGCGCTTTGATTTCGACGATGAGTTTCTCAGCGAGCTGGCGTATTACAACGTGCTGTATGACCGTGATGCCCAGGGTGGCGAGTTGTTTCACGTCTACACCGAGCCGTTCGAAGGGCGGTTCTTCTTCGAGATCATCCAGCGTAAAAACGGTTATGCCGGATACGGCGCGGCGAACGTCGCGGTGCGGCTGGCGGCGATGGCCAAATCACGCAGTGGCGCCGTGCGTCAGGCGAAGTTGTAGGAAATTCGTAAGCGCGGGAGTAAACACGGGTCACGCGGCTTCCTTCACTGTGCCGCGCGGCCCATAATCGCCAGCCTGTGCAGTGATGGCCGTGAGCCCGCAATGACAATGACTTCAGAACTCCCCGCAGCCCCCGTCGAACCCGCCGTTGAGCCGCGCAAGAGTCGCAAAAACAATCCGGAGAAGACCCGCGAGAACATCCTGCAGGAGGCGATCGTCGAGTTCGTCCAGCAAGGATTGTCCGGCGCCCGCGTCGACGCAATTGCTGAACGCATCCACACCTCCAAACGCATGATCTATTACTACTTCGGCAGCAAGGAGCAGTTGTACGTCGAGGTGCTGGAGAAGCTCTACGGCGATATTCGTAACACGGAAAGCCGTCTGCACCTGGCCGAGCTGTCGCCAGTGGTAGCGATCCGGCGGCTGGTGGAATTCACTTTCGATCACCACGACCGCAACGTCGATTTTGTGCGCATCGTCTGCATTGAAAACATCCACAACGCCGAATTCGTGAAGCGTTCCGATGCGATCAAGGCGATGAACAACACCATCCTCGATTCACTCGGCGAGATTTTGCGTCGGGGGGCCGATGAGGGCGTGTTCCGCAGTGGGCTCGATGCGCTGGACGTGCATTTGCTGATCAGCTCGTTCAGTTTCTATCGCGTGTCGAACCGCCACACATTCGGTGAGATTTTTCAGATTGATCTGCCGGACGAGACCATCAAGCAGCGTCATCGCGAGATGATCTGCGAGTCGGTGTTGCGTTACTTGCAGGCCTGACATGAGACGAGGGGGCAAGCCCCCTCATTTGGCTAGCCATTCATGCTTTGGAAGTGCGCAAGCATGCGTTGCGCATCCGGCACCACGCCACTGAACAACTCAAACGCCTTCACCGCCTGAAACACCGCCATGTTGCCACCATCCAGCGTCCGGCAACCGATGGCGCGGGCGTTGCGCAGCAGTTCGGTTTCCAATGGGAAGTACACGATCTCCGCCACCCACAATTCCTTGCGCAGCAACTCGACCGGCACCGGCATACCCGGCAGTTTGGCCATGCCCATCGGTGTGGTGTTCACCAGGCCGTCGGCCTGATTCAGGGTATTTGGCAAATCATGCCCGGCCACTGCGCGGCCAGAGCCGAAATGCTGATTGAGATTGTTTGCCAGGCTTTCTGCCCGGTCCGTATCCACGTCGAAAATGCTCAGCCGTTGTACGCCTTCGCTCAGCAGAGCGTGGGCCACTGCCGCACCCGCGCCACCGGCGCCCATCTGGACCACACGCTCACGGGCGGCGTCCTTCAAGCCGCGACGAAAGCCTTCGGCGAATCCCAGGCAATCGGTGTTGTGGCCGACTCGTTTGCCATCCTTGAGCACCACGGTATTGACCGCACCGATGCCACGGGCTTCCGCCGAGAGTTCGTCGAGCAGCGGAATAATCGCCTGCTTGCACGGGAAGGTGATGTTCAGGCCGGTGTAGTTCATGCGCTCGGCCGCCAGCAACAAGTCGGGCAGGGCATGGGTGTCCATTTGCAGTTGGTCCAGGTCGATCAACCGATACAAATATCGCAGGCCCTGGGCGTCGCCTTCGTGCTCATGCAGTGCTGGTGTGCGCGAGGCTTGAATGCCGGCACCGATCAGCCCGGCCAGTATCACGTTTTTGCGGCTCATGCTGCTTGCCCCTTCAGCCGCTGGCTGAAGTGTTCCAGGGCCAGACGATAGCCATGGCTGCCAAACCCGCACATCACGGCCGTGGCGATGGCCGAGACAAACGAGTGATGACGGAACGGCTCGCGGGCATGGACGTTGGACAGATGCACTTCGATCACCGGCAACTCACTGGCCACCAGCGCGTCGCGAATCGCCACCGAGGTGTGCGTCCAGGCTGCCGGGTTGATGACAATCCCGGCGCAACGACCGCGAGCGGCGTGAATCCAGTCGAGCAGTTCACCTTCGTGATTGGTCTGGCGAAACTCTACGGCCAGGCCGAATTCATCGCCGGCGCGACCGCACAAGGCAGAGATATCCGCCAGGGTTTCATGGCCGTAAGTGGCGGGCTCACGGGTGCCAAGCAGGTTCAGGTTCGGGCCGTTGAGCACCAGAACGATAGGGGACATGGGGGTAACTCCACTTCTTGTTTTTGGCTTGGGCCATGGGGTTTCGGCCTGTGGAGATAAAATGTACTAGATGGTTACATCGGTCAATTGAACGGCGTCGTCCTTAGCGTTTTTTGTTCGGTGATCGCACAACCTGAAACGAGCGCCCACGAAAAAGCCGTCATTCATGACGGCTTTTTCGTATATGGCAACCGCAATCAACGGCGGGTCAGCAATACGCCCGACTCCATGTGATGCGTCCACGGGAACTGGTCGAACAGCGCGCACTGGGTGATGCGGTGCGTGTCGTGCAACTGGGCGATGTTGGCCGCCAGGGTTTCCGGGTTGCAGGAGATGTAGAGGATGTTGTCAAAGCGCCGGGTCAGCTCGCAGGTGTCAGGGTCCATGCCGGCGCGCGGCGGGTCGACGAACACGCTGCCGAACTCGTAGCTCTTGAGGTCGATGCCGTGCAGGCGACGGAATGGGCGCACTTCGTTGAGGGCTTCGGTCAGTTCTTCGGCGGACAAACGCACCAGCGTGACGTTATCCACAGCGTTTTCGCTGAGGTTGCTCAGTGCGGCGTTGACCGAGGTCTTGCTGATTTCGGTGGCCAGCACTTTGCGTACGCGGGTCGCGAGCGGCAGGGTAAAGTTGCCGTTGCCGCAGTACAGCTCCAGCAAATCGTCAGTGCGATCGCCCAATGCTTCGTAAGCCCAGTTCAACATCTTTTGGTTGACGGTGCCGTTGGGCTGGGTGAACGCACCTTCCGGCTGGCGATAGCTGAACGTGCGGCCGCCGACTTCAAGTTTCTCCACTACATAGTCTTGGCCGAGCACTTCGCGTTTGCCCTTGGAGCGACCGATGATGCTGACACCGAGTTCGGCCGACAGCCGGGTCGCTGCCGCATGCCAGTGCTCGTCCAGCGGACGGTGATAGCACAGGGTGATCATCGCATCGCCGGCCAGGGTGGTCAGAAACTCCACCTGAAACAGCTTGTGGCTCAACGCCGCGCAGGCCTGCCACGCCGCCTTGAGCTGCGGCATCAGTTGATTGATGCGCAGGCTGGCGATCGGGAACGTTTCGATCAGGATCGGCGTGCGTTTGTCGTCCTGGGAGAACATCGCGTAATGACGCTCACCGGCCTCGCGCCACAGGCGGAATTCGGCGCGCAGACGGAAGTTCTGCAACGGCGAGTCGAACACGGTCGGCTCTGGCGCATCGAATGGGGCCAGCAGGTCACGCAAACGCGTGACCTTGTCTTCTAGCTGTGCGGCGTAGGCTTGGGAATCGAAAGTCATGCGTTGAACCAACCCAGCTTGATCACGAACAGAATCGACAGAATCACCAGCGCCGGGTTCAGCTCACGGGCACGACCGGACAGCAGTTTGATCGCGGTCCAGGCGATGAAGCCGAACGCGATGCCGTTGGCGATCGAGTACGTGAACGGCATGGCCAGCGCAGTCACTACGACCGGTGCGGCGACGGTGATGTCGTCCCATTCTATTTCTGCCAGGCCCGACATCATCAAGACGGCGACGAACAGCAGCGCCGGTGCGGTGGCGAAAGCCGGAACGCTGGCCGCCAATGGCGAGAAGAACAGCGCCAGCAGGAACAGAATCGCGACCACAACAGCTGTCAGACCGGTACGGCCGCCAGCACTCACGCCCGCAGCAGATTCGATGTAGCTGGTGGTGGTCGAGGTGCCCAGCAGCGAGCCGGCCATGGCGGCGGTGCTGTCGGCGATCAGCGCACGGCCCATTTTCGGCATGTGGCCGTCCTTGCCCATCAGGCCGGCGCGCTTGGCGACACCGATCAGAGTGCCGGAGTTGTCGAACAGGTCGACGAACAGGAAGGCGAAGATCACGCTGACCAGACCGATGTCCAGTGCCCCCATGATGTCCAGCTGCAGGAAGGTCGGGGCCAGCGAAGGTGGCATCGACGTCACGCCATTGAACGCGGTGAAGCCAAAGGCGATGGATACGATGGTCACCGCCAGAATGCCGATCAGCACCGCACCACGCACTTTCAGCGCTTCGAGGGCAACGATCAGGGCGAAACCGAGGGTGGCGAGGATCGGTGCCGGTGCTCTCAGCTCACCGAGGCCAACCATGGTCGCCGAGTTGCTGACCACGATGCCGGCGTTGTGCAGGGCGATCAGCGCCAGGAACAGGCCGATACCGGCAGCAATCGCCGAACGCAGCGGCAGCGGGATGCTGTTGATGATCCATTCACGGATGCGGAAGATCGACAGCAGGAAGAAGCACACGGCCGAGATAAACACCGCGCCCAGCGCCACTTGCCAGGTGTGGCCCATGTGCAGCACGACGGTATATGTGAAGAAGGCGTTCAAGCCCATGCCCGGTGCGAGGGCGATCGGGTAGTTGGCGATCAGGCCCATGACCGTGGAGCCGATGGCGGCTGCCAGACAGGTCGCGACAAACACCGCGCCCTTGTCCATGCCGGTCTCGCCGAGGATGCTCGGGTTGACGAACAGAATGTAGGCCATGGCCAGGAAAGTCGTGATGCCCGCGAGAATCTCGGTGCGCACGTTGGTGTTGTGTGCCTTGAGTTGAAACAGCCTTTCCAGCATGTCTGCTCCCCGTGGCGCGTATGGCGCCGTGAATGTATCGACCTCAACAGCAAAGCACAGACCATCGCAAGCGCCTGAAAAATTGTAGTGGGCCGGAAAAAGCCGCGCATCATACCAGCAGCGTGAGGAATATGGCGGTTGTTGGTGTCGATCGTCGTCGAAGTTTTGCGTTGGGGCCAACTGCGCCATACTGCGCGCTGATTTTTGGGGGATGGGTAACGCATGAGCAAGCGCTGGATGAAGACTTTCGGCCTATTGGCCGTTCTGATGGGCGGGGCGTCTGGCGCCTGGGCTGCGTCGGCGCCACCGTTGACTCAGTTAAAAGTGTTGAAAGTCGAGTCACCAAACTGCGGCTTTGAAGACATCGCTGAAGGTCAGGAGCAGACGCGTTGCGACCACACCGGCCCGAATATCAAGGTTTACGTGCTGGAGGTCGGCTACGGACGTGAGGCGCACATAGCGCTGGACGGTTTTGAGGTGAGCGGTACACGAACCCCGGTCTGCGCTTTTGATAACGGCAATCTGACCGAATGTACGGTAGGTAAGAAAACCGTGGGCTATCTGTATGTGCTCGACCTGGCTGGTAAGCAGGGCGGTATCTTTACCTTTACCAACATGTCCATCAACGCGCCGGGCAACAGGATGTCGACGCAGCTTTACATCAAGTAACGGCGACGACCGAACGAGGCGGGGTAAAGCTGACTACGCTTTGAAGATCACCCAGCGGATAGCGCCCATGACCTTTAGAGCCCTGATTACCCTCGCCGAGGGCATCGATGATCTGCAAAGCGTGACCCTGATCGACGTATTGCGTCGCGCCGGCATCGAAGTGATGGCGGCCAGCATCGAAGGTCGGCGCATGCTGACCTGTGCCCGCGGCACCCGCCTGACCGCCGACGGCATGCTGATCGATGTGCTGGCACAGACTTTCGACCTGATCGTCCTGCCCGGCGGCGCCGTCGGTTCACAACACCTGGCGGCACATCAGCCGCTGCAACAGTTGCTCAAGGATCAGGCCAGCGCCGGACGCCTGTTTGCCGCTATCGCCGAAGCCCCGGCAGTCGCCCTGCAAGCCTTCGGCGTATTGCGTCAGCGGCGGATGACCTGCTTGCCGAGTGCCAGCCATCAACTGTCGGGCTGTACGTTTGTTGATCAACCGGTGGTGATCGACGGCAATTGCATCACCGCCCAGGGTTCTGGCGCAGCGCTGGAGTTTGCGTTGGCGCTGGTCGAGCAACTCGGCGGCAAGGCGCTAAGGGCGAAAGTGGCGGGGGAGTTGCGGGTTTGAGGTGATCAGGCGTGGGCAAAGATAGGCTCAATCGCCGGTTGCTCTCGATGCTCCGCTTGCCATAGATCGTGATCGGTTTGAACACCTGGCCGCGGTATCCATGTACCGCACCTTTTCAATTGATTTGTGTTTGGCATGGCAACGTCATGGACGAACGCTAAACCTTCGCCTCTTCCACCCACTCCGTCATCCGGTCCCGTTTGGCCAGCGTCGGGAACAGCTTTATCCACGTCCCCGTCACCACCAGGGTTCCGATTCCGCCCATCACCACCGCCGGCACGGTGCCGAACCAATGGGCGGTGAGTCCGGATTCGAATTCGCCCAACTGGTTCGAGGCGCCGATGAACAGGCCGTTCACCGCACTGACCCGGCCGCGCATTTCGTCCGGGGTTTCCAGTTGCACGAAGGACGCGCGGATCACCATGCTGATCATGTCCGCCGCGCCAAGCACCACCAGCACGGCCAGCGAGAACCAGAACGAGGTCGACAGGCCGAAAGCGATGGTGGCGACGCCGAAGACGCCGACGGCAGTGAACATCACCCGGCCGACATTGCGCTCCACGGCAAACCGCGCGAGGAACAGTGACATCCCCAGAGCGCCGACCGCTGGCGCCGAGCGCAGCAGGCCGAGGCCCCACGGCCCGGTCAGCAATATGTCTTTGGCGAATACCGGCAGCAACGCGGTGGCGCCACCAAGCAGCACCGCGAACAGATCCAGAGAGATCGCCCCGAGAATATCCGGACGGCTGCGAATAAAGCGGATACCCGCCAGCAGCGAATCCAGCGTGGCTTTGCCTTTATTCAACGGGGTCTGCCGAGCGGGCAGGTTGAGCATCAGCGAGCAGGCAATCACATAAAGCAGCACCGTCGGGCCATACACCCAGACGCTGCCGAACGCATAAAGCAAACCGCCGAGTGCCGGGGCGACGATGGTCGCCGACTGTTGCGCCGATTGCGCGGCCGCGACCGCACGCGGGAACAGCGACGCGGGCACGATGCTCGGCAGCAGCGCCTGGGTGGTCGGCATTTCAAACGAGCGCGCCGCACCCAGCAGGAAGGCGAGGATGAAGATCATTTCCCGGGTGACGTGATCGGTCGCGCTGCCAATGGCCAGCGCGAGTGCGATCAAGGCCTGTAACGACTGACAGATCGCCGCGACTCTGCGCCGGTCATAGCGGTCGGCGACATGCCCGGTGTGCAGCATGAACAGCACGCGCGGTGCGAACTCGACAAGACCCACCAGACCCAGGTCGAGCACGTTGCCGGTCAACTGATACAGGTTCCAGCCAATCGCCACGGTGAGCATCTGAAAACCGCTGGCGGTGAAAATCCGGGCCAGCCAGAACGCAAGAAACGGACGATGGTGACGTAACAGCAGGGGCTCTTGGCTGGGCATCTGGAGGTAGGTCTGGTTCGAGGGGGGAACGACGAGGTTATCACCAGTCTGTAACAGGAAGTTGCTATGACAAAAAATTTAGTTAGCCAGATATCGATTATCCCTGCCCCCCGAACTCTCTGCGACAAGGGAGCACGTCGGTTCGCCACATGGCATGTACTTCAGAGCATTGCCGTAACCGTGAGGCAACTTGTCACGCGGCAAACGACCACGCCGTTCTTCGTCTGAAATGGGACTACTCTTTTAACGTTGCTTGATCCAGATCAAGACCTCTAACGGCATTGATCCGGCGGCCCGTTGGCCAGACTCCCTGCGTTGCGATGGTTGTTTAAAAAGAACGAATCAGAATTCGCCGCACTCCATATCCGTGGGGGCAGTAGGCGTAGGGGTCACAAGCCCCGCAGCCGGTATTACCTGACAGAGGAAGACTTATGTTCGGTTTAGAGGCACTCGATCTCGCCCGAATTCAGTTTGCGTTCACCATTTCGTTCCACATCCTGTTTCCGGCCATCACCATTGGCCTGGCGAGCTACCTGGCGGTGCTCGAGGGTTTGTGGCTGAAAACCCGCAACGACACCTACCGGGACCTCTACCATTTCTGGTCGAAGATCTTTGCCGTCAACTTCGGCATGGGCGTGGTCTCGGGTCTGGTCATGGCCTACCAGTTCGGCACCAATTGGAGCCGCTTCTCGGACTTCGCCGGTGCAGTCACCGGGCCTTTGCTGACCTATGAGGTACTCACGGCGTTTTTCCTCGAGGCCGGTTTCCTCGGGGTGATGCTGTTTGGCTGGAACAAGGTCGGACGCGGCCTGCACTTTTTCTCCACGGTGATGGTGGCGATCGGCACATTGATCTCGACGTTCTGGATTCTCGCCTCCAACAGCTGGATGCAAACCCCGCAGGGCTTCGAGATCGTTAACGGTCAGGTGATTCCCACCGACTGGCTGGCCATCATTTTCAACCCGTCGTTCCCGTACCGCCTGATGCACATGGCGACTGCCGCGTTCGTGGCCACGGCTTTCTTCGTCGGCTCCTCGGCGGCCTGGCACCTGTTGCGCGGCAAGGACAACCCGGCGATCCGCACGATGCTGTCGATGGCAATGTGGATGGCATTGATCGTCGCGCCGATCCAGGCCGTCATCGGCGACTTCCATGGCCTCAACACCCTCAAGCATCAACCGGCAAAAATCGCCGCCATCGAAGGCCACTGGGAAAACAAGGGTGACGAACCCACGCCGCTGATCCTGTTCGGCTGGCCGGACATGAAAGAAGAGAAAACCAAATTCGCCGTGGAGATCCCGTACCTCGGCAGCCTGATCCTGACGCACTCGCTGGATAAGCAAGTGCCTGCTCTGAAGGAGTTTCCACCCGAAGACCGGCCGAACTCGACCATCGTGTTCTGGTCGTTCCGGATCATGGTCGGTCTGGGTTTCCTGATGATCTTCACCGGTCTTTGGAGTCTGTGGTTGCGTAAACGCGACACCCTCTACACCTCACGCCCGTTCCTGTATCTGGCGTTGTGGATGGGGCCGTCCGGGCTGATCGCGATTCTTGCCGGCTGGTTCACCACTGAAATCGGCCGTCAGCCGTGGGTGGTCTACGGGCTGATGCGCACGGCGGATGCGTCTTCCAATCACAGCTTCATGCAAATGAGCATCACCTTGATCATGTTCGTGGTGGTGTACTTCGCGCTGTTCGGCGCCGGCCTCGGCTACATGATGCGTCTGGTGCGCAAAGGGCCGAAGATCAGCGAGGGCGCAGAAACGCCGCAAGGTGGTCCAGGCAAGCAACGCACGCCGGCTCGTCCGCTGTCCGCCGCCGACGATACGGCCGATGCCGATCACGATGGTCCCAGCCTGACCAAGGAGATTTGACTCATGGGTATTGATCTTCCGCTGATCTGGGCCGTGATTATCATCTTCGGCATCATGATGTACGTGGTCATGGACGGCTTCGACCTGGGGATCGGGATTCTCTTCCCTTTCATTCCGGGCAAGACCGACCGTGATGTGATGATGAACACCGTCGCCCCGGTCTGGGACGGTAACGAAACGTGGCTGGTGCTGGGTGGCGCGGCGTTGTTCGGCGCGTTCCCACTGGCCTATTCGGTGGTGTTGTCGGCGTTGTACCTGCCGCTGATTTTCATGCTGATCGGTTTGATTTTCCGCGGCGTGGCATTCGAGTTTCGCTTCAAGGCCAAGGACGACAAGCGTCACCTGTGGGACAAGGCATTCATCGGCGGTTCGGTGGCGGCGACGTTCTTCCAGGGCGTGGCGCTCGGCGCATTCATCGATGGTTTGCCGGTGGTCAATCGACAGTTTGCCGGCGGATCACTGGACTGGCTGACACCGTTCACGATGTTCTGCGGCGCTGCGCTCGTGGTGGCCTATGCCTTGCTCGGTTGCACCTGGCTGATCATGAAGACCGAAGGCAAGCTTCAGGAACAGATGCATAACCTGGCAAGGCCGCTGGCATTCGTGCTGCTGGCCGTGATCGGTATTGTCAGTATCTGGACGCCGCTGGCTCACCCGGACATCGCGACACGCTGGTTCAGCATGCCGAATCTGGTCTGGTTCATGCCGGTACCGATTCTGGTGCTGGTGACGATGTACGGTTTGATCCGTGCCGTGGCGCGCAATGCCAACTACATGCCGTTCCTGCTGACCCTGGTGCTGATTTTTCTCGGCTACAGCGGTCTGGGTATCAGCCTGTGGCCGAACATTGTGCCGCCGTCGATCTCGATCTGGGACGCTGCCGCACCGCCGCAAAGTCAGGGCTTCATGCTGGTAGGCACGCTGTTCATCATCCCGTTCATTCTGGGGTACACCTTCTGGAGTTACTACGTGTTCCGCGGCAAGGTCACCCATGAAGACGGTTATCACTAGGCGTGATCACGATGGCGCTGCCCGCAGCGCCATCTCCCTCAAATGGAGGATGAAGCAATGACCGGCAAACATTCCCTGCACGATATTGAAGAAGCTGAAAAAAAGCCGCTGTGGCAGCGGCTCGGCTGGTTGGCCTTGATCTGGGTCGGTAGCGTCGGCGCGCTGTTTATCGTCGCCAGCCTGATGCGCATGTTCATGAACGCCGCAGGCCTGACCACTCACTGAATCACTCCGTCCCGGCGCCTTCGGGTACGGATTTGTAACCCTCCTGATGGAGGGTTTTTTTTGCCTCGCGGTTTACTTGCGGGCCTTGAGGATCACGAATTTCGGTGTGGCTGCCACTTGCTCAACGCCACGGAACAGCCGCGCCAGTTTGCTGTGATAACCCAGATGACGGTTGCCTACGATGTACAACGCGCCGCCCACCACCAGCGCTTCACGGGCTTGCTGGAACATGCGCCAGGCGAGGAAATCACCCACGACCTGCTGCTGATGGAACGGCGGATTGCACAACACCACGTCCAGCGATTGCGGCTCTTGACCGGCCAAACCATCACCCGCACGCACGATCACATCGCGATCACCGAGCGCGGCGCGCCAGTTTTCGGTAGCCGACTGCACGGCCATGAACGATTCATCGACCAGCGTGTACTGCGCGTCGGGATTTTGCAGAGCGCTGGCAATGGCCAGTACACCGTTGCCGCAACCCAAGTCGGCGACTCGTGCACTGCCAAGATTCTTCGGCAGATGCGGGAGAAACGCCCGGGTGCCGATGTCCAGGCCTTCGCGGCAGAACACGTTGGCGTGGTTAAGCAACTCAATGGCCGGATCGTCAAGGCGATAGCTAGACGGGTAGGGCGACACGGCCGGCGTTTTCGCCTCAGGTGTGGCGATCAGCAGCCGAGCTTTTTTTACTGCCAGTGACGCCTGTACGGGGCCGACATAGCGCTCCAGCAGGTCGCCCGCCGCGCGCGGCAGATGTTTGACCATCGCTGCTGCTACCACTTCAGCGCCGGGCGCCAGTTGCCCTTGCAGGCGAATCAGTTGTTCCTCCAGCAAGGCCAGGGTTTTCGGTACGCGGATCAATACCCGATCGAACGGCCCGAGCAAGGGCTCACTGGCCGGGATACCGCAGATCGCGTCGAACGCTCGGCCATTGCGTAGCAGGTTTTTTTCCAGCCCTTGAAAGCCCAGAAACGAATCACCGCTACTGCTGACCGTCACCTTGCCCAGCAGACTGGCAGCCAATGCCCCGAAGCTGTCGTTGAGCACCAGAACCCGCGTTTCAGCCGTCGGTTGCTGCGCTGCCAGATGATTGAGCAAATATTCGTCAGCGGCATCGAACGCCTGAAGCGGTTCGTTTTGCTGTTCAGGCTGGCGGATAAGGTCGAGTTGGGCGAAGGGCGTATCGAGCAAAGGCATGGGGCGGGGACTCAGGATAATCGACGGATGTCCCGCTGCCAGGGTGACGTACGGCGGAACCCGACCAAGTGAACTGCAACGCAAACGGCTGGCGTCATCACTCAGTGAGGGCACAAATGGTACGTTTTTTTCTGCGCGAATACCCGCACGTTTTAATCTGGAGCAAAGCAATGGGTCTAGATGATTCCGGCTCTGGCGGCCGCGATGACAGCGGAAATCTTGTTGCAGACGTTGAGCTTCTCGATCACGTTCTGCACGTGATAGTTCACGGTGCGTTCGCTCAAGCTGAGGATTTTCGAGATCTCATAAGCCGTTTTGCCACTGGCGGACAATTGCAGCACCTCCAGTTCTCGGGGTGAAAGATGCGGTTGGCGGGACTTGGCGGGCTGTGCTGGCAAGGCCCTGGCGAACAGTTCGCTCAAGTGGCTGGTGGCGTAGAACATATAGCCAAAATGCTCATACAACTCGAGCGGACTGATCGGGCAGTGCTTTCGGGCAAGGCTGATAATGCTGCACAAGCCGCTTTCCTCGTTATGGAACGCCTGAGACCAGCCGTGTTGCAGCCTATGTTCCTTCAATGATTCCCATAACTGAGGCGTCTCGGCGAATACCGTTTCACTCCATACGATCGGTAACATTGAGTGATTGCAGTGTGCTATTACCGGATCAATTTTCCGGAAGTTTTTTTGTGCATATTGCTGATTCCACTCTTCAGGGTAGTTGTTGATTTGCAAGGCGTTAAGATGAATTTCCCGGTGCGGCGAAGTGACTGAAATTGCGCAGAAGTTAAATCCCAGATTCTCGGCAAATTTCAGCAAGATCGGATAAGCGGCATCTATTCCCTTGGCGAAAGTCAGTTGCTTTAATTGCGACTCCTTCCACGTTTCCATTAAAGCTCTCCGTTGGTGTTGCGAAGGGGGGTGCCGAGTGGATCCAAAAGATCCGGCACGGGTCGAAGTGTAGGGTGTTTCCTACGAAGAGTTTAAATTTTTTCGCTCTTGAGGAATTACTTGTGGTCATAAAACGTTCTTAGCAATAGCGATGTTTTGATATGCAACTTGTCATTCTAAATTTTAGTTTGCATAGCTTGCTTGCTTTAAATGCGGTTAATAGATATCGGTGGCGTGTTTATAAAGCCATTACCAATCATCGGTGTTTAAGCGCGCCGATTTGCGGGACACTGCTGGTAATCGTTCAACGGAGTGCCCCATGATCGCCAGTGCAGAGAAGTTTACCGCTCAGACCTTGCTCGACGTGCAGCCCTTGACCTCCAGCTTGTTCACTTTGCGTACCAGTCGTGATGCAGGTTTTCGTTTCCGGGCCGGGCAATTTGCCCGGCTCGGGGTGACCAAGGCCGATGGCAGCACTGTTTGGCGCGCCTATTCGATGGTGTCGTCACCCTTTGACGAGTTTCTTGAATTCTTCTCCATCGTAGTGCCGGGTGGCGAGTTCACCAGCGAGCTGAGCCGTCTGCAGATCGGCGATACCTTGCTGGTGGATCGCCAAGCGTTCGGCTACCTGACCCTTGATCGCTTCGTTGACGGCCGTGATCTGTGGCTCTTATCCACCGGTACCGGGGTGGCGCCTTTTCTGTCGATCCTTCAGGACTTCGAGGTCTGGGAAAAATTCGAACGGATCATTCTGGTGTACAGCGTGCGCGAAGCGCGGGAGCTGGCGTATCAGCAGATGATTGCAGGCCTGGCGCAACGTGAATATTTGAGTGAACACGCACACAAGTTGCGTTTCATCCCGACAGTCACCCGTGAAGCCCATCCCGGAGCGTTGAGCGGTCGCATTACTACACTGATCGAAAACGGTGAGCTGGAACGGGCAGCGGGCGTGGAACTGTCGGCTGAGCATTCGCGGGTCATGTTGTGCGGCAATCCGCAGATGATCGACGACACTCGTGCGTTGCTGAAAAAAAGGCACATGAGCCTCAGCCTCACCCGTCGGCCGGGGCAGGTGGCCGTGGAAAACTACTGGTAAACAAACGGCGCCCTAAGGCGCCGTTTGTCAGGGTGCAGTTAAGTCAGGGCTGATTGTTCCGGGCCTTGAGCAAATCGCGGATCTCGCCCAGCAATTCTTCTTCCTTGGTCGGCACCGGTGGCAGGGTAGGGGTCACGGCTTCTTCGCGTTTCAGGCGATTGATGGCTTTGACGCCCATGAAAATGGCAAAGGCGACGATGACGAAGTCGAGCACGCTCTGGATGAATTTGCCGTAAGCCAGCATTACCGCGGGGGCTTCGCCCTGTGCAGCTTTCAGCGTAATGGCCAGATCACTGAAGTCCACTCCACCGATCAACAGGCCGATCGGCGGCATGATCACGTCGCCGACAAAGGATGAAACGATCTTGCCGAAGGCGGCACCGATGATGATACCGACGGCCATGTCGACCACATTGCCTTTGACCGCGAAGGCCTTGAACTCACTTATCACGCCCATAGGTTA
Organism: Pseudomonas sp. FP2196; assembly: GCF_030687715.1. Classification (GTDB taxonomy): domain Bacteria; phylum Pseudomonadota; class Gammaproteobacteria; order Pseudomonadales; family Pseudomonadaceae; genus Aquipseudomonas. Next base: position 5,311,003 of record NZ_CP117445.1, on the reverse strand, counting down.
TTTCCTTGTTACAGATGAGTTTGGTGTACGCAGTGTAAATCAGCAAAACGCGTCCTGCGCGAAACACCTTCTTACAATGCCCGTTTTAATCGACACATTAATCTACGATTAGTTTGCAAAGTGCCACTAATCGCGCGCGAAATACGCCGTAACTCGCTGATCGGGAAGCCAATTTTTTCAATCATGCCGTTACGTTCTTTCTATTTATGTTCAGCGGCACAGGCCTCTAGCCTTGGGTTGGCGCACCTGGATGCGCCCAAAAAAACCAGAGGAACCTGATATGAATGCCACTCTTGGACTGGGGGCTTTTCCCCATCGCCGCGCACTTGGTGTACTTACCGCCAGCCTGTTGACCTTTTCCGTGCATGCCGCGCCCCTGACCCGGGATAATGGTGCGGCGGTGGGCGACAATCAGAACTCGCAAACCGCCGGCACCGACGGCCCGGTGCTGCTGCAGGATGTGCAACTGATCCAGAAGCTTCAGCGTTTCGACCGCGAGCGCATTCCCGAGCGTGTGGTTCACGCGCGCGGTACCGGCGCCCATGGCACTTTCACGGTGACCAACGACCTCAGCGACTTGAGCAAGGCCAAGGTATTTGCCGCCGGCCAGAGCACGCCGGTATTCGTGCGGTTCTCTGCCGTGGTTCACGGTAACCACTCCCCGGAAACCCTGCGTGACCCGCGTGGTTTCGCCACCAAGTTCTACACCGCCGACGGTAACTGGGATCTGGTGGGCAACAACTTCCCGACCTTCTTCATCCGAGACGCGATCAAATTTCCGGATATGGTGCATGCGTTCAAACCTGATCCGCGTACCAATCTTGATGATGACTCGCGCCGATTCGACTTCTTCTCCCATGTACCGGAAGCCACGCGTACGCTGACCGAGTTGTATTCCAATTCGGGAACCCCCGCCAGTTATCGCGAAATGGACGGCAACGGAGTGCATGCCTATAAGTTGGTCAATGCCAAGGGCGAAGTGCACTACGTAAAGTTTCACTGGAAGAGCTTGCAAGGCATCAATAATCTCACCCCTGAACAAGTCACAAAAGTTCAGGGTCAGGATTACAGTCATATGACCAATGACCTGGTGACTAATATAAACAAAGGCAACTTCCCGAAATGGGACTTGTACATTCAGGTTCTGAAACCACAAGATTTGTCCAAGTTTGATTTCGATCCGCTGGATGCAACCAAGATCTGGCCGGGTATTCCAGAACGTAAAGTTGGACAAATGGTTCTAAACCGTAATCCGGCAAACGTATTCCAGGAAACCGAACAAGTTGCAATGGCTCCGGCCAATGTTGTTCCGGGTATCGAACCTTCCGAAGATCGTTTGTTGCAAGGTCGCGTGTTCTCTTATGCCGACACGCAAATGTATCGCCTTGGCGCTAATGCCCTGCAATTGCCGATCAACGCGCCGAAAGTTGCGGTGAACAACGGCAATCAGGATGGCGCGATGAACTTCGGTGCCAGCCAGTCCGGTGTGAACTATCAGCCGAGCCGTTTGCAACCGCGTGAAGAAACGCCCACGGCGCGTTACAGCCAGATGGCGCTGTCGGGCAGCACGCAGCAGGCGAAGATCCAGCGTGAGCAGAACTTCAAGCAGGCCGGCGATCTGTATCGCTCGTTCAGCAAAAAGGAACGCCGCGACCTGATCGACAGCTTCGGCGGCTCACTGGCCACCACGGATGACGAGAGCAAGCACATCATCCTGTCCTTCCTCTATAAGGCCGATCCGGAGTACGGCACCGGCGTGACTGAAGTGGCCAAGGGTGACCTGAGCCGGGTCAAGGCGTTGGCGGCCAAACTGGCTGACTGATCCGACGCTTATCCCAAGCGGGGCCTGAATCAGGCCCCGTTTTGCCAAAGGAGACTGCTGATGCGTATTTGTCTTTTATTGTTTTGCGGTTGCCTGTCGTTTTCTGCGTGGGCGGCTTCTCCCGAGCAGGACCCTGAAGCCATCAAGGCGCAACTGCAGGACTATTATTTTGACGCGGCCCGGCGGGGTGATGTGCCGATGCTCGATACTTTTATCGAATCCGGATATTCCCTCGATACCCGCGATGACAAGGGTTACACCGCGCTGATTCTGGCGGCGTATCACGGCCAGGCGCCTGCGGTTGAAAGGCTACTCGCCGCCGGGGCGGATGCCTGTGCTCAGGATCAACGCGGCAACACGGCGCTGATGGGCGCGATTTTCAAAGGCGAATTGCAGATTGCCCGGCGTTTGATGGCCACCGATTGCAGTCCCGACCAACGTAACGGTGCCGGTCAGACGGCCGCCATGTACGCCGGATTGTTCAAGCGTCAGGAATTGCTCGACGCGCTGAAAGCCAAAGGCGCCGATCTGAATGCCGAAGATCCGCTGGGTAACAGCGCCGCACGTCTGGCCAGCGGGGAAATCCGTACCGCCGCGCCGCGCTGATCGGCAGCGCGTGCGTTATCATCGCGGTTTTTGTCGGGGGTTCTGATGGCCAAGGCCAAGCGCATGTACGGCTGCACCGAGTGCGGCGCAACCTTTCCCAAGTGGGCCGGCCAGTGTGGCGAGTGCGGTGCCTGGAACACCTTGACCGAAACCATGATCGAGAGCGGCGGCGCGACGGCGCCCACCGGTCGCACCGGTTGGGCCGGGCAACAGGCGCAGATCAAGACGCTGGCCGAAGTCAGCATCGAAGAAATTCCGCGGTTTTCTACTGCCTCCGGAGAACTGGACCGGGTGCTCGGTGGCGGGCTGGTCGATGGCTCGGTAGTGCTGATTGGTGGTGATCCGGGGATCGGCAAGTCAACGATTCTGTTGCAGACCCTTTGCAACCTCGCCAAGAGCATGCCGGCACTGTACGTCACCGGCGAAGAATCCCAGCAGCAAGTAGCCATGCGCGCCCGTCGCCTCGGCTTACCGCAGGATCAACTGCGGGTGATGACCGAAACCTGCATCGAAACCATCATCGCCACTGCTCGTCAGGAAAAACCCAAGGTGATGGTGATCGACTCGATCCAGACGATCTTCACCGAGCAACTGCAATCGGCGCCCGGCGGCGTGTCCCAGGTGCGCGAAAGTGCGGCGCTGCTGGTGAGATACGCCAAGCAAAGCGGCACTGCGATTTTCCTCGTCGGCCACGTCACCAAGGAAGGCGCGCTTGCCGGCCCGCGCGTGCTGGAACACATGGTCGACACCGTGCTGTATTTCGAAGGTGAATCCGATGGCCGTTTGCGTTTGCTGCGGGCGGTGAAAAACCGTTTTGGTGCGGTCAACGAACTCGGTGTGTTCGGCATGACCGACAAGGGACTTAAAGAAGTCTCAAACCCATCGGCGATTTTTCTCACCCGCGCTCAGGAAGAGGTCCCGGGCAGTGTGGTGATGGCGACGTGGGAGGGCACTCGGCCGATGCTGGTGGAAGTGCAGGCGCTGGTCGATGACAGTCATCTGGCCAACCCGCGCCGGGTGACGCTGGGTCTTGATCAGAACCGATTGGCGATGTTGCTGGCGGTTCTGCATCGACACGGCGGCATTCCGACCCATGATCAGGACGTCTTCCTTAACGTGGTCGGCGGGGTGAAGGTGCTGGAAACGGCGTCTGACCTGGCGCTGATGGCGGCTGTCATGTCGAGCTTGCGCAATCGACCATTGCCGCATGACCTGTTGGTGTTCGGTGAAGTGGGTCTGTCCGGCGAAGTGCGTCCGGTGCCGAGCGGGCAGGAGCGATTGAAGGAAGCCGCCAAGCATGGATTCAAACGGGCGATCGTGCCCAAGGGCAACGCGCCAAAAGAGTCGCCGCCGGGCTTGCAGATCATCGCCGTGACCCGCCTGGAACAGGCCCTCGACGCGCTCTTCGAATAAATCACCGACCCCTGTAGGAGTGAGCCTGCTCGCGATAGCGGTGAACCAGTCAACGCAAATGTTGAATGACACACCGCAATCGCGAGCAGGCTCACTCCCACATTTGATCTGTGGTGGATTCTAGATTTCGATCAGGGCGGCCAACTCGCGCTCCAGTTCGGCTTCGTCGGCCAGATTGAGTTCGATCAAGCGCCGCAAGCGCTGGATCGACTCCAGGCTGATATGCCGGCAGACAAAGCCCAACTGGCCATTTTCTTCATGGGCCAGATGCACATCCATCTCGATATCGACGTCATCGCTCAGTTGGATGTCGACGAAAAAATCCTTCTCCCGATCGCCCAGCCAAGGCTCCGGCCGTTCGATCAACAGCCCCTTCAGCGACAGGTCGATCAGCTTCACCGGCCAGATATATTCACCTTGACGTAGCTCGGTTTTGGCATCGAACGCAATACGTTTGAAACGACGACGATTGGCTGGGTGCTCGCTCATGGCGTAATCCTCCAGAAGGTTCGCTGACTATAGACCCCGAAAGCGGGGGGCGGCCAATCGTTAAGGCGTCTAGACCAATGTCGGGGTATGGCCTTTGTCGCCGTAAGCGCTAAACTCGGGGTGGCTGTCTTTCTTGTCCACCCTGGCTGGAATAATAAAATGAAAAATAATAATAGCCTGCTACGCCACTTACCCTGGCTAGTGCTGGCAATCGTAGGAGCGTGCGCCCTGGGCGTAGTGGCATTGCGCCGAGGCGAGGCGATCAACGCCTTGTGGATTGTGGTCGCTGCCGTGGCCATTTATCTGGTTGCGTACCGTTACTACAGCCTGTTCATCGCTAACAATGTGATGCAACTCGATCCGCGTCGGGCCACCCCCGCCGTGCTCAACAACGATGGGCTGGACTACGTTCCAACCAACAAACATATTCTCTTCGGTCACCACTTCGCGGCCATTGCTGGCGCGGGGCCTCTGGTCGGTCCGGTTCTGGCGGCGCAAATGGGCTACTTGCCCGGCACGCTTTGGCTGATCGCCGGTGTGGTGCTGGCGGGCGCGGTGCAGGACTTCATGGTTCTGTTCATGTCGACCCGTCGCAATGGCCGTTCCCTGGGCGACATGGTGCGTGAAGAAATGGGCCGCATTCCCGGCACCATCGCCCTGTTCGGCTGCTTCCTGATCATGATCATCATCCTCGCGGTGCTGGCGCTGATCGTGGTCAAAGCCCTGGCCGAGAGCCCATGGGGCATCTTCACCGTGATGGCGACCATCCCGATCGCGATGTTCATGGGCATTTACATGCGCTACATCCGTCCGGGTCGCATTGGTGAGATCTCTGTGGTCGGCGTGTTGCTGCTGCTGGGTTCGATCTGGCTCGGTGGGCAGATCGCCGCCGATCCGGTGTGGGCCAAGGCGTTCACCTTCACCGGAGTGCAGATTACCTGGATGTTGGTTGGCTACGGCTTTGTGGCCGCTTCATTGCCGGTGTGGCTGATTCTGGCGCCGCGTGACTACCTCTCCACTTTCCTCAAGATCGGTACCATCGTCGCTTTGGCGATCGGCATTCTGGTGACCATGCCTGAGCTGAAAATGCCCGCGCTGACCCAGTTCGTCGACGGCACTGGCCCGGTGTGGAAGGGCGGTCTGTTCCCGTTCCTGTTCATCACCATCGCTTGCGGTGCGGTCTCCGGTTTCCACGCGCTGATCTCGTCGGGCACCACGCCGAAGTTGCTGGATAACGAAACCAACGCCCGTTACATCGGTTACGGCGGCATGCTGATGGAATCGTTCGTCGCCATCATGGCGATGGTCGCTGCTTCGGTGATCGAGCCAGGCGTGTACTTCGCCATGAACAGCCCGGCAGCAGTCGTCGGCAGTGATGTGGTGTCGGTTGCGCAAGTGGTCACCAGTTGGGGCTTCGCGATCACGCCTGAGGCGCTGCAAGCCGTGGCGCACGATATTGGCGAGACCACGATTCTGGCCCGTGCCGGTGGTGCGCCGACCCTGGCGGTCGGTATCGCGCAGATCCTGCACAGTGTCCTGCCGGGTGAAAACACCATGGCGTTCTGGTACCACTTCGCGATCCTGTTCGAGGCGCTGTTCATCCTCACCGCTGTAGACGCCGGCACTCGTGCCGGGCGTTTTATGCTCCAGGATCTGCTCGGCTCTTTCGTACCGGCGCTGAAACGTACCGAATCGTGGACTGCCAACCTGATCGCCACCGCCGGTTGTGTGGCAATGTGGGGCTGGTTGCTGTACCAGGGCGTGGTCGATCCACTGGGCGGCATCAACACCCTGTGGCCGCTGTTTGGTATCTCCAACCAGATGCTGGCCGGTATCGCGCTGATGCTCGGCACCGTGGTCCTGATCAAAATGAAGCGTCAGCGCTACATCTGGGTCACCCTGCTGCCGGCCACCTGGCTGCTGATCTGCACCACCACTGCGGGCTTCATCAAGCTGTTCGACGCCAACCCTGCGATCGGCTTCCTGTCGCTGGCCAAGAAGTACAGCGATGCGCTGGCCAATGGTCAGGTGCTCGCGCCAGCGAAAAGCGTCGAGCAGATGCAGCACGTGATCTTCAACGCCTACACCAACGCAACGCTGACGGCGCTGTTCCTGTTTGTGGTATTCAGCATCCTGTTCTATGCGCTCAAAGTCGGCATCGCCGCTTGGGGCAAAAAAGAGCGTACGGATAAAGAATCGCCATTCCAGGCCCTGCCGGATGCGTAACCAGAGGATTGCACGATGTTCAATGACCTGAGTCGCCTCGGTAAATACCTCGGTCAGGCTGCGCGCCTGATGGTCGGCATGCCCGACTACGACACCTACGTCGAGCATATGCAAACCAAGCACCCGGACAAACCGGTGATGAGCTACGAGATGTTCTTCCGCGAACGTCAGGAGGCCCGTTACGGTGGCAAGGGTGGGCCGAAGTGCTGTTGAGCTGACAGCCTGAGGTTGTTGTAATCCCCCTGTGGGAGCTAGCCTGCTAGCGATAGCGGAGTGTCATTCGACAGCGATTTCGACTGACACACCCTCATCGCCAGCAGGCTCGCTCCCACATTTGTTTTTGCGTTCCTTTTAAGGAGATCGGGTTTTGTCTTCTCCCATACCTGTCACGGTACTCAGCGGTTTCCTCGGCGCCGGCAAGACCACCTTGTTGCGGCACCTGTTGAAAGCCGAGCACGCCCTGAAAATCGCCGTGATCGAAAACGAATTCAGCGACGCCGGCATCGACACTCAGTTGCTTGGCGACGAACCGGTGCAAGTCATGACCCTGGCCAACGGCTGTGTCTGCTGCACCATCCACACCGATCTGACCAAAGCCCTGTACTTGTTGCTCGAACGCCTCGACAGCGGCGAAATCGCTTTCGACCGACTGGTGATCGAGTGCACCGGTCTGGCTGATCCGGCGCCCGTGGCGCAGACCTTTTTCATCGATGAAGAACTGCGTGAGCGTTACCTGCTCGACGGCATCATCACCTTGGTCGATGCCGCTCACGCGGATGTGCACTTGACCCAGACCATCGCTCAGGCACAGATCGGTTTCGCTGACCGCTTGCTGGTGAGCAAAACTGATCTGGTGGATGAAGCAGCGTTCACCGCATTGAGTGAGCGCCTGACGCGGATCAACCGTCGTGCGCCGATCCGTGTGGTCGAGCACGGCAACATCGATCTGGCTGAATTGCTCGACGTGCGCGGCTTCAACCTCAACGCCGATCTCGGCGGTGGGCTGAGTCTGCGTCCGGTCAGCAAGGCGCCGTCGATCGACCGCATCTCCAGCCTCGTGCTGCGCACCGAGCAGCCCCTGGATATCGATCAGCTCAGCGAGTTCATGAATGAGTTGCTGGAAGAACATGGCAAACAATTGCTGCGTTACAAAGGCGTGCTGAACATTGCCGGGGAAGATCGGCGCTTGGTGTTTCAGGGTGTGCTGAAACTCTATGGTTTCGACTGGGACACCGAATGGGCCGAAGGTGAGGCGCGGGAAAGTGTGATTGTGTTTATTGCTGATGACTTGCCGGAAGAAAAGATTCGGGCGGGGTTTGCCAGGGTGGCCGCAGCCTGAAATATTTTCGTCATCAGCGATGACGCTATCGCGGGCTTGCCCGCGATGGCGATCTATCCGGCGGCGCAGTGCTCGTTGACGGAATACAGCAGGGTGCCCTCCAAATGATCCAGATGTTGATTCATCAAAATCACCGCTTTGGTAACATCCCCACACTCCACCGCCTCAACCAAAGCCAGATGCTCCTGCCATGCGCAACAGCTGTGCGTAGTCCCGCCACACCGCGCAATCGCCAATGACGTGAGCGGCACCAGACTGCCGAGAAAATGCGCCAACGGTGCATTCCCCGCCATCTGCGCCAATTGCAGATGAAACTCCCCGGATAACCGAATCGCCGCACCGCGCCGATCCTGCTCCACAGCCTGATGTTCCCGTTCGATCAAGGCTCGAAGCCGTTTCAGATCTTCAGCCTGTGGTTGCTGGCACGCCAACCGCACCAAGGTGTTTTCCGTCAGCCGCCGGGCATGCAACGCCTGTCGCGTCTGCTCCGTGTCCGGCGCCGCAATCCGTGGTCGATGATTGGCGCGCAGCACGACGATGTGCTCATGGGACAGCTGCGTCAGCACCCGCCGAACATCCGCGCGGCTGACAGCAAACATCTGCTTGAGGCTGTCCTCGGTCAAACGGCTGGCCGGGTCGATGCGCTGCTCCAGAATCGCATCGAGCAGCCGTGGATACAGATCATCTACTGGCTCGCGCTGGCGGGAGAAGGGCAGGGGCGCTGCGCTCGCCCGAGCGTGCGATGGCGTGGCAAGACTGTTCATGACCGGTCTCCTGTGTGAAGAGGTTCAGTTGTTCAAGTTGTCATCCGGAATGTTCAGCTCGATCCCCATTCGCTGACCTTCGCGCAAAATGTGCCGGCGCATTTCGGCGCTGGCCTGGGCGCTGTTCTTGCTGCGGATCGCGCGGACCACGGCTTCGTTTTCCTCCAGCCGCTCGGCCAGATGCTCAGGGGAATTGCGCAGCACCTCGGCGCTTTGTTTAAGGGCGTTGCTGGTTTGCTGCACCACGCTCTGGAAGATCGGATTCGACGTCAGGGTGAACAGCTCTTCGTGAAACGCGATGTAGGCGCTAACCCCGGCTTCGCTGTCACCCGCCTCGAGGGCTTCGCGCATGTCCATCAGCGTCAGGCGCAACTGACCGACCTCCTTGCTGCTGATCGACTGGGCTACCAGGCCGACGATGAACGGCTCAAGGGTGTAGCGCAGTTGCAGCACGTCTTCGAGACTGGCGCTGGCCACTGCACTGTCGTGGCTTTGGCTGTCGCTGAGCTGTGCGTCGAGCACCACCACGCCTTTGCCCGGCATCGAGCGTACGAGGCCGAGGGTTTCCAGAACGATCACCGCTTCGCGCAGGCTCGGGCGGCTGATGCCCAGTTGTTCGGCCAGTTCGCGCTGACCCGGCAGCATGTCGCCTGAGCGCCACTGACCACGGGCCAGTGCGGCCCTGAGTTTTTCTACGACTGAGTTGACGACGGTAGATGTGGTTATCAAAGGTCTTGCTCCATTTGCCTGTGGGAGATAACCGCAAACTCAAGATCAAAAGATCGCAGCCTGCGGCAGCTCCTACAGGGGTTAAATCAGAACTCCTGCTGGTGCGCCGGAGTTGCTGTTTTACGCGGCTGAAAGGTGTAGCCCTGCTGGCCGCTGAGTACTTTGTTGGCTCGCTGTACATCAATGTCTTTTTCCCAACGGGCGATGGCCACGGTGGCGACACAATTGCCGATCAGGTTGGTCAGCGCGCGGCCGATGCCCATGAACCAATCCACCGCCAGCACCAACACCAGGCCGACCACCGGAATCGCCGGGATCGCGGTCAGCGTTGCCGCAAGAATCACCAGCGCCGAACCTGGAATCCCGTGGGCGCCTTTGGAGGTGATCAGCGACACCAGCAGAATTGTCAGCAAATCAGTCATGGCCAGTGGCGTACCGGTGGCGTTGGCGATGAACACGATGGCCAGGGTCAGGTAGATCGAGAAACCGTCGAGGTTGAACGAGTAGCCGGTGGGAATCACCAGCCCGACGGTTGAGCTGCCGATCCCCAAGTGTTCCAGTTTGCGCATGATCTGTGGCAGCACGGCGTCAGAGGAAGCGGTGCCCATGACGATCAGCAACTCTTCACGCAGGTATTTGAGCAGTGGCCACATGCGCAGGCCGGAGGCGCGCATCACCACTCCGAGAATCACGCTGACGAAGGCGATGCAGGTCAGGTAGAACAGGCCAACCAGACTGCCCAGATGCTGCAGCGAATCGAGGCCATATTTGCTGGTGGTGAAGGCGATGGCGCCGAACACGCCGATCGGCGCCAGGCGCACGATCATGCCCATGATCCGGAAGATCACATGGCTCAGTTCGTTAATCAGTCTCGAGATTCCGGAAGCGGCTTCGCCGACCAGATTCAATGCACTGCCAAACAGCACCGAGAACAGCAGCACTTGCAGAATGTTGTTGTCGGCAAACGCGCCGATTACCGACGTGGGGATCAGGTCCATCAGGAACTGGGTGGTGGTGTGCATGTGCTGGCTGCGTTCGGCGAGGTCGCCCATGTCGGCGGCGGACAGTTGCTCCAGATGGATATTGGCGCCGCTGCCGATGCCGGTGCTGAAAGCGAACACCAGACCGATCACCAAGGCGATGGTGGTCAACACTTCAAAGTAGATAACGGATTTGAGGCCGATGCGCCCGACCTTCTTCAGATCGCCCGCGCCACTGATGCCGCTGACCACCACGCAGAACACGATCAGACCGATGAGCATCTTGATCAGTTTGATGAAGCCGTCGCCAAGCGGTTTGAGCTGGGCCGAGTATTCAGGAAGGGTCAGCCCGCAGACGATGCCGAGCACCAGTCCGAGAACCACTTGGAGGAAGATTGAACGCGAGCACCATCTGAGCATGGGAGGAATCCTGGTCGGTGTCCTGGCTGCCGTGCGCGTGGCGCATCAGATTCAGGACTTAATTATTGTGGTCTTACCGGTATGTCCAGTGCAGGCGCAGTCTACGCTCGGTTTTTTTGGAATGACAAGTGAAAATCGACAAATTGGCATGACCGGTCTGACCAGTGGCCGGATCCGTGTGTAGGAGCTGCCGAAGGCTCGGGCCGCGATCGGACGATCTTTTGATCCTGTTTTTAAAACAAATCAAAAGATCGCAGCCTCGGTTCACTCGACAGTTCCTACAGGGGAAATCGCAGGCGAAAAAAAACCGGCCAATCACTTGGCCGGTTTTTCATGCTGCGGATATAAGGTCGCGATTAAGCGCCGTACACCGGCAGTTTCTTGCAGATGGCTTTGACTTTCTCACGAACGGCGTCGATCACCGCTTCGTTGTTCAGGTCAGCCAGGATGTCGCAGATCCAGCCGGCCAGCTCTTTGCACTCTGCTTCTTTGAAGCCGCGAGTGGTCACAGCCGGAGTACCGAAGCGCAGACCGGAGGTAACGAACGGGGAGCGTGGATCGTTAGGCACGGAGTTCTTGTTCACGGTGATGAACGCTTTGCCCAGGGCGGCGTCGGCGTCTTTACCGGAGATTTCCTGCTTGATCAGCGACAGCAGGAACAGGTGGTTTTCAGTACCGCCGGAAACCACGTCGAAACCGCGCTCGATGAACACGCCGGCCATGGCTTTGGCGTTTTTCACCACTTGCTGCTGGTAAGTCTTGAACTCAGGCTGCAGCGCTTCCTTGAAGCAGATCGCTTTAGCGGCGATCACGTGCTCCAGCGGGCCACCCTGGGCACCCGGGAATACGGCGGAGTTCAGCTTCTTCTCGATGTCGGCGTTGGCGCGAGCCAGGATCAGGCCGCCACGTGGACCGCGCAGGGTCTTGTGCGTGGTGGTGGTCACGACGTCAGCGAATGGAACCGGGTTCGGGTAGACGCCAGCGGCGACCAGACCGGCCACGTGAGCCATGTCGACGAACAGGTAAGCGCCAACCTTGTCAGCGATAGCGCGGAAGCGTGGGAAATCCAGAATCTGCGAGTAGGCAGAGAAACCGGCCACGATCATTTTTGGCTTGTGCTCTACAGCAAGACGCTCGACTTCGTCGTAGTCGATCAGGCCGTTGGCGTCGATGCCGTACTGGATAGCGTTGTACAGCTTGCCGGACGAGGAAACGCTGGCACCGTGGGTCAGGTGACCGCCGTGGGCCAGGCTCATGCCCAGGATGGTGTCACCGGCCGACAGCAGGGCCAGGTAAACAGCAGCGTTGGCTTGAGAACCGGCGTGCGGCTGAACGTTGGCGTAATCGGCGCCGAACAGTTCCTTGGCGCGGTCGATGGCCAGTTGCTCAACGACGTCGACGTACTCGCAACCACCGTAGTAGCGCTTGCCCGGGTAGCCTTCGGCGTACTTGTTGGTCAGTACCGAGCCTTGAGCCTCCATCACCGCTGGGCTGGTGTAGTTCTCCGAAGCGATCAGCTCGATGTGTTCTTCCTGGCGCTGAGCTTCTTGCTCCATGGCGGCAAAAAGATCGGCGTCGTACTTGGCAATAGTCAAATCACGGCTGAACATGGCGGTCCTCAAGGATCGGGGGCAGAAAAGGGGGGCATTCTAACCCAATGGGTTTTGGATGGCATATGAAACGACATCATGTCGCAGACAAGTGGCGTTCATGCGCGGATAGATGGTGATTGTGCCGGTCTGAAAAGATCGCAGCCTTCGGCAGCTCCTACATTATCCGAGGCGCACATAAATACCGTGACCGACATCAATCCCTGTAGGAGCTGCCGCAGGCTGCGATCTTTTCTTCAGTCGAACATGAACAGCGCATCATTACTGAACTGCGCTTCAAAGCGGCTCGCCGGCATCGGTCGCCCGAACAGATACCCCTGAACCTCATCGCAACCATGCTCGCGCAGGAAATCCAGTTGCTCATGGGTTTCCACACCCTCGGCGATCACCGCCAGATTCAAGCTGTGGGCCATGGCGATGATCGCCCGGGCGATCTGCGCGTCCTGTTCGCCGGACGGCAAACCGTCGACGAAGGTGCGGTCGATCTTCAACACGTCGATCGGGAACTGCTTGAGGTAGTTCAGCGATGAATAACCGGTGCCGAAGTCGTCGACCGCGATGCTCAGACCGAGGTTTTTCAGGCCGGCGAGAATCTGCATGGCTTCGCTGACCTCGCGCATCAGGATACTTTCGGTCAGTTCCAGCTCCAGGCATGCCGGCGGCAGGCCGGTTTCGCGCAGGATGGTGGCGATCCGCGTGCCGAGTTGGCCATCGGAGAACTGCCGCGCCGAGATGTTCACCGACACCTTTGGCACGCGCACGCGGCTCTGGTGCCAGGTCTTGAGCTGACGGCAGGCTTCGCTGATCACCCAGTCGCCGACGTCCACCACCAGTCCGAGTTCTTCCAGCACCGGAATGAAATCCCCCGGCGGCACCAGCCCACGACGCGGATGACGCCAGCGCAGCAGGGCTTCGGCGCCGGTCAGGCGTTTGCCGTCGCCGCTGAATTGCGGTTGGTAATACAGGACGAATTCGTTCTGCTCCAAGGCATGGCGCAGGTCGCTTTCCAGTTCCAGACGCTCCAGTGCACTGGCGTTCATGTCGGCCTGATAGAACTGGAAGTTGTTCTTGCCGCGCTCCTTGGCGTGGTACATCGCGGTGTCAGCGTTTTTCATCAACTGGCTGAGTTCGTTGCCGTCCTGCGGGCTCAGGGCGATGCCGATACTGGCGGTGACGAAGAACTCGCGCCCTTCAAGCACGAACGGCCGGACGAGGCTGCCGAGGATCTGTTCGGCCACATGAATCGCCCGGTTCAGCGCCAGCTCGCGGCTGGAGCGGTGTTGCAGCAGCAAGGTGAACTCGTCGCCGCCCATGCGCGCCACGGTGTCGTCATCGTCGACGCAGGCCAACAGGCGCGTGGCCATGTCTTTCAACATGCGGTCGCCGGCGGCGTGGCCGAGGGAGTCGTTGATCGGTTTGAAGCGGTCGAGGTCGAGGAACATCAGCACCACCCACGACTTCTGCCGCTCCGCCGATTGCAGCGCGGTGTGCAGGCGATCCTGGAACAGCGTGCGGTTCGGCAAATGGGTCAGGGCGTCGTAATAGGCGAGGCGGTGGATGCGCTGTTCGCTGGCCTTGCGCTCGCTGATGTCGCTGAAGAAGCACACGTAACTGGCCAGATCGCCCTCGTCGTCGAGCACGGCGGTGATGCCGACCCACGCCGGGTAATGCTCGCCGTTGCGGCGCTTGAGCCAGACTTCGCCTTCCCACGTACTGTGCTGATGCAGTTGCTTGAGCACGTAACGCAGGTGCGCGTCCTGTTGCTCGTCGACGGTAAGCATGTTGGGCAATTGGTCGAGCACTTCCGCCACCGCGTAACCGCTGACCCGACTGAACGCCTCGTTGGCCTGGACGATGTAGCCGGCCGGGTCGGTAATCAGGATCGCCGACGTCGAGTGTTCGAATACCGTGGCCGCCATGCGCAGGTCTTTTTCGGCGCGGCGCTGCTGACTGATGTCGCGGCCGACACCGAGCACGCCTTCAAACGCCCCGTGTTCGTCCCACACCAGCACCAGACGCAGCTCGATCGGGATCTTGCGGCCATCAGCGCGCAGGCAGTCGAACAGGAACAATTGTGTCTGCACCTGATTGCGCAACACCCCCAGTTGCTCGGGTTTATCCAGCGCCTTGCTGACCCGATCCATCAGTGTGTAAATGCCGCTCAGTTGCTGCGGGTTGGCGATGGTCGATTGCCAGCCGTTCTGGAAAATCCATTCGGCGTCGTAGCCCAGCACCGCTTGCACCGACGGGCTGACGTAGTTCAGCGAGAGCTTGCTGTCGGTGGAGAAGATCACGTCGCTGATGCTTTCGGCGAGCATCCGGTAGCGTTGCTCGCTGTCGCGCAGGGATTCGCTGGCTTCGATCTGCTCGGTTATGTCCTTGGCCACGCCGATGATCCGCGTGACCTGATCGTGCTTGTCCCGGGCCAGTGCCTGTTCACGAATGTCGAAGCGCCGCCATTCGCCGTCGCGATGGCGGAAGCGCAACTGGCACTGCAACAGTTGGCTGTAACCGGCGTGGCGCTGCATCTGCCGTGAGCGATGGTAATAGTCGGCGTCTTCCGGGTGCAGGAGGATTTCCCAGAAGTACTCGCCCATCTGATGCAGTTCGGTGCGGTTGTAACCGAGGGTCTGGCCGAGATGGTGGTTGCTGAAAATCATCCGCTGGCTGATCACATCTTGCACATACAAATGATCCGGCACGGTGCGCACCACGTCCGACCAGAAGCCCTCGCGCTCCAGCAGCGACAACTCGATCAGCTTGCGGCTGGTGATGTCGTTGATGCTCAGGATCACCGCTTTATAGTCGTGCTGCTCGGTCGGCAGGCGCAGCACCATCCACAGGTGTTGATCGCGACCGTTGATATCCGGGAGTTTGATTTCCAGTTCCAGCTGCTTTTGTTGCTGGAGCACGGCGTCGAGTACTTGATGGCCGATCGCGCAGTGACGATGTGGATGACCGTCGATCAACAACTGCCAAGCGTGTTCGCAGGAATTGACATTGAGCAATTGCAGCGCGACCTGATTGACCTCGGTGACGCGCAGTTCCTGCAGCAATTGCTGGCGCTGTTGCGGCTGGTCCAGCCAAGCCTTGAGCTGGTCGCTGGTCTGGATCTGCGCCTTGTCGAAAATCTGCTTGAGCCCGGACAGATCGAGCACGCACAGGGCAACCCCGGTACCGTCGAAAATGTCCTGATAACGGCGGCGGCCTTCATGTAATTGGCGCTGTCGCCGGCGCATGTTCAGGAGCGCGATCACCGGTAGCATCGAGAACGCCAGGCCCAGCAGGCATTTGCCGATGAACGCCGGCAGCAACTCTTCCAGCACGCGCTGGCGGTCGAACAGGCCACGCAATTGCCAATCACTGCTGCTCAACGGCACAGTGAGCACGGTGTTTGCCAGATCGTCCGGGCTAAGCACACCTGGCTTGGCGGATGACAGAGCTTCGTCGCGACTGATGATCTGATGGTTGATACGGTTTTCCACCAGCCACAGCGGACGCAGGCGGGTTTCACTCTGCTTGGTCAGCGAGTCGAAGAACGTCGGCGTCAGGCGCAAAGCCCAATAGGCGCGGGTACTGCCGCTGGCCTGATGCAACAACAGATGTACCACCGAGCCATCGTCGGCGTTGCTGAAATAGTGCGCTTGGGCGCGGCTGCGGCGTACCAGTTCGGTGAGGTAGCTGGCGTCGGAGCTGTCGGCGGCGCTGTCGCTGATGATGCGCCCGGAAGGGCTGAGCAACGCGAGGCTGCGCAGGTCAGGCAACGATTGCTGGAGCTTGCGCAGCAGTTGCTGCTGTTCGTCGGCCGATTGCGGTTGTTCGACGATCGGTAGCAGATTAAGAGCGATTTGCGCGTTCAGCGCCATGTTCAGGCTGACCTGCGAGGCGAGGTCGGCGGTGTAGTCGATGGTGTACTGACGCTGGTTTTTCTGGGTTTCGCGCAGTTGATCGAGCAGTTGCCAGAACAGCAGCGCCAGCAGCAAAAGCACGAGTGTCGCCAGCGCACCCTTTAATGTCCCGCGCAGCGGCGAGCCGGGCGCCGGTTGGGTGCTGCTCACAGAGGCTGGCGGAGTGACGTTGGACAAGCTGTAATCCTGCGATCTGGCTGGACTGGCGCGACGTGCACTATAAGCCGGACGCCCGAAGGGCGGCTAGCATGCCTTGAGTCGTGGCGAAGTGCCAGCCCCTCGCGGCTGGACTGCCTTCCGTCATTCAGGTAGCTTTGCCGGTTACGCGGGAGCGTTCCAGCTCCTAGAATCAGACTTTTTTCAGCGCGCACGCATTGATCACCATCAAGTGAACGACGCGCACGGTCTGGCCGGGCATCGCCTGCGCTCCAATCATTCATCTGTCACTGACCCAAGGTTCTCCATGGCTCAATACGTCTTCACCATGCATCGGCTGGGCAAAGTTGTTCCGCCGAAGCGGGAAATCCTCAAAAACATTTCGCTGTCGTTCTTCCCCGGCGCCAAGATCGGCGTACTCGGCCTTAACGGTTCGGGTAAGTCCACGCTGCTGAAAATCATGGCTGGCGTCGACACCGAGTTCGAGGGCGAAGCCCGTCCGATGCCGGACCTGAACATCGGTTATCTGCCGCAAGAACCGCAACTTGATCCGACCAAGACCGTGCGTGAAGTGGTCGAGGAAGCGGTCAGCGTGATCAAGGATGCGCAAGCGCGTCTGGACGAGGTCTACGCTGCTTATGCCGACCCGGATGCCGACTTCGACAAGCTGGCTGCCGAACAGGCCAAGCTCGAAGCGATCCTGCAGGCCAGCGACGGTCACAACCTTGAGCGCCAACTGGAAGTCGCCGCCGATGCGCTGCGTCTGCCGGCCTGGGACGCCAAGGTCGAACACCTGTCCGGTGGTGAAAAGCGTCGTGTGGCCCTGTGCCGTCTGCTGCTGTCCGCTCCGGACATGCTGCTGCTCGACGAACCGACCAACCACCTGGACGCCGACTCGGTGGCGTGGCTGGAGCACTTCCTGCACGACTTCCCGGGCACCGTGGTTGCGATCACGCACGACCGTTACTTCCTCGACAACGTCGCGGGCTGGATTCTGGAACTTGACCGCGGTGCGGGCATTCCTTACGAGGGCAACTATTCGGGTTGGCTTGAAGCCAAGTCCGATCGTCTGGCGGCCGAATCCAAGCAGCAGTCGGCTCACGAAAAAGCCATGAAAGAAGAACTGGAATGGGTGCGCAAAGGCGCCAAGGCCCGTCAGTCGAAATCCAAGGCTCGTCTGCAACGCTTCGAAGAAATGCAATCGCAGGAATTCCAGAAGCGTTCGGAAACCAACGAGATCTACATTCCGGCCGGTCCACGTCTGGGCGACAAGGTCATCGAGTTCAAGAACGTCACCAAGGGCTACGGCGATCGCGTGCTGATCGACAACCTGTCGTTCTCCATGCCTAAAGGCGCCATCGTCGGCGTGATCGGCGGTAACGGTGCCGGTAAGTCGACTCTGTTCCGCATGCTGATGGGCAAGGAAACGCCGGATTCGGGCAGCATCGAAGTCGGCGAAACCGTGCAACTGGCCTGCGTGGATCAGAGCCGCGAAGACCTCGACGGCAGCAAGACGGTGTTCCAGCAGATCTCCGACGGTTCCGACCAGATCCGCATCGGTAACTACGAGATCCCGTCGCGTACCTACGTCGGTCGCTTCAACTTCAAGGGCGGCGATCAGCAGAAGTTCGTCAAGGACCTGTCCGGTGGTGAGCGCGGTCGTCTGCACCTGGCGCTGACCCTGAAGGAGGGCGGCAACGTCCTGCTGCTCGACGAACCGTCCAACGACCTCGACGTTGAAACCCTGCGTTCGCTCGAAGAAGCCCTGCTCGACTTCCCGGGCGCCGCCATTGTGATCTCTCACGATCGGTGGTTCCTTGACCGCGTCGCGACCCACATCCTGGCGTACGAAGACGACTCGCAAGCGATCTTCTTCGAAGGTAACTACACCGAGTACGAAGCGGATCGTAAAAAGCGTCTCGGCGAAGCGGCGGCTCAGCCACACCGGGTACGTCACAAGAAACTGGCCTGATTCGGGTTGGTTGCATAAAGAGCGGAGCCTTCGGGCTCCGTTTTTTTTTGCCCGTTTTTTCAGGGATACCGAGTTGGATTCATCGCTGGCAAGCCAGCTCCCACAGGGTTTTGTGGGGTGTTTGAGATATGTGTTTCACCGATGTCCACTGTGGGAGCCGGCTTGCCAGCGATGACGGTATAACTATTGGTGCATGGCTTGAATTTGATCTCACCATTCAGGTGCGAAATAGGCCAAAAAACAATCTGTTTTATATTCTGTGCACCATTTAATTTCATAACTGCGACATATTGCGCTGTTCCTGTGCGCAATTCGTTTGTTACAGTCCGGCCCAATCTCTTCCAACGACAATAAATTTGCCGAGACTTTTCCCATGATCGAATCCGTCGAATCCTTCCTCGCACGCCTGAAAAAACGCGACCCCGATCAACCCGAATTCCACCAGGCTGTCGAAGAAGTCCTGCGCAGTCTGTGGCCGTTTCTCGAAGCCAATCCGCGTTACCTGACCTCGGGAATTCTGGAGCGCATCTGCGAGCCGGAGCGGGCGGTGGTGTTTCGTGTGTCGTGGGTCGACGATCAGGGCAGGGTTCAGGTCAATCGCGGTTTCCGCATCCAGATGAACAGCGCCATCGGCCCGTATAAGGGCGGTCTGCGTTTTCATCCGTCGGTAAATCTGGGCGTGCTGAAATTCCTCGCCTTCGAACAGACCTTCAAGAATTCCCTCACCTCTCTGCCCATGGGCGGCGGCAAGGGCGGTTCGGACTTCGATCCGAAGGGCAAGAGCGACGCCGAAGTCATGCGGTTTTGCCAGGCGTTCATGAGCGAGTTGTATCGCCACATCGGCGCGGACGTTGACGTGCCGGCCGGTGACATCGGCGTCGGCGCGCGGGAGATCGGTTTCCTGTTCGGCCAGTACAAGCGCCTGAGCAACCAGTTCACCAGTGTGCTGACTGGCAAGGGCATGACTTACGGCGGCAGCCTGATTCGCCCGGAAGCTACCGGTTTTGGCTGCGTGTACTTCGCTGAAGAAATGCTCAAGCGCCGTGAGCAGACCGTCGAAGGCAAGCGCGTGGCGATCTCCGGTTCCGGCAACGTCGCCCAGTACGCAGCGCGCAAGGTCATGGATCTGGGTGGCAAGGTGATTTCGCTGTCCGACTCCGAGGGCACGTTGTATTGCGAGGCCGGGTTGAGCGAAGAACAGTGGCTGGCGCTGCTGGAACTGAAAAACGTCAAGCGCGGACGGATCAGCGAAATGGCGGCGGCGTTCGGTCTGGAGTTCCGTGTTGGTCAGCACCCATGGTCGCTGCCGTGCGACATCGCGCTGCCCTGCGCCACACAGAACGAACTCGACGCCGAAGCCGCCCGCACGCTGCTGCGTAACGGCTGCGTTTGCGTGGCCGAAGGGGCGAACATGCCGACCACTTTGGAGGCTGTGGATATCTTTATCGAGGCCGGTATTTTGTTCGCGCCGGGCAAGGCCTCCAATGCCGGTGGCGTGGCAGTGAGTGGTCTGGAAATGTCGCAGAACGCCATGCGTCTGCTGTGGACGGCGGGCGAAGTGGACAGCAAGTTGCACGCGATCATGCAGTCGATCCACCACGCTTGTGTGCATTACGGCGAAGAGAACGGGCGGATCAACTACGTCAAAGGCGCGAACATCGCCGGCTTCGTCAAAGTCGCCGATGCGATGCTGGCGCAGGGTGTGGTTTAACTCGGTTCGACGCGGATCACTTCAATCACTTGATCGCCGGCGGGGCGCTGCCACAGCACCTCGTCGTTGAGCCGGGCACCGAGCAGTGCGCGGCCCAAAGGTGAACCCCAATTGATCAGGCCTTTGGCGGCGTCGGCCTGATCTTCGCCCACCAGTTGAACCCGGCGTTCGGTGCTGTGTTCGTCGGCGTAGGTGACCCAACTGCCGATCTGCACCTTGTCGGTGGAGGTCGCGGCGACCGCCACCTGTGCGCTGCCCAGGCGTTGGTTGAAGTAACGCAGATCTCGCTCAAGATCGGCCAGACGTTGCTTGTCAGCCTGTTCACCTTTGGCCGATTGCTCGGCGTGCAGGGCTTGCAGTTCGGCGACTTTCGCTTGTAACTGCGCCAGCCCTTGCGGGGTGACGTAATTGGGCTGTGTGCTGACCTGCCGTTCGACCGGTTGATCGGCTTGCGCGGCGGCGTTGTCTTCGTTGACGAAAGCGCGACTCATGGTGTCCTCCTCTTCATAGAGTTTGGGCCATGGTCGCCGGCATTTGGTTTCACTGGATGTCTGGAAGCGACCTACTGCGAGCGATAAGCCCGCCCGGCGTCCTGGTCTTTCTGTTGCTGCCAGGCGCGTTCACGCTCGTCCCAATGTTCGTTGCGATATTCTTCGCGACCCTTGTTTTCCAGCATTGCCTGACATTGGCGGAAGCCATCGGTCCACCCTTCGGCGTACTGCTTGTCCTTGAGATAACGCGGCACATTCTTGCGGAATTCACCGCTGATCGAACCGGCAGCCTGGCGGCCGCTGACACAACCGTCATCGAAACCGTCGGCGAAGGCCGGTGGATAACCTTTGGCAATCAAATCTTCGTGAGTGGTCTGGCAACCGCTCAGCACCAGCAAAACACCCAGCGAAACCGCACACCGCCACATCGCACTCTCCCGCGCCGGTTCTCGGCTGATAGGGAAAGTCTAGAAGGGGATTCGTTGATGGGGTGTGAAAGAAAGATCAAAAGATCGCAGCCTGCGGCAGCTCCTACAGTTGGAATGCATTTCCCCTGTAGGAGCTGCCGAAGGCTGCGATCTTTTCAGTAGTGATACCACTTCACCTCGAGCATGACCTCGGTTTCAGGTGTCGCGAGGTGACTGAACTCACGCTGGGCACTCAGGCGCAAGCCGAGGTTGCGTGACAATTCCCACTGCTGATTCAGACTCAGGCTGCGGCGCACTTCGCCATTGAAGAAGTAATCGCCCTTGGCTTCCAGGCTGAGATTGCCCAGCGGGTTTTTCCACAGCACGCCGGTATTGAAACCGCCCGCCGGGGAAACAAACTCGGCGAAGTCATTGTTGTGTTCCACCCGCACCGTGCCGAGAGCAAAACCCAGCACATCGTCGCCCAGCGCCCACGTACCGCCTCCACCGCCATTGACGTGGCTGACCAGGGTTTCGTCGTCATGCTTGCCCGGCACCCGCTCCAGGCCTCCGGTGACTTGCCACGACAGCGGTTGCAGCAACTCATTGCGTGGGGTTAGCGAGCGAATGGTTGCCAGATCCAGCTGCTGGAATTGCCACTGGTTGCCTTCGTATTGGCGCAGCTTCATTTGCAGGATTTCGATCTGCGCACCGAGGGGGAAACTTTCGGCGTTGTCGTTGAGATCGTGATAGGCCATGCGCAAGCCGTACTCGCCAAATGCGCGGTCGCCCCGAGTACCGAGACCGGCCTGCCAGGTCCTTGATTCGTGGCCATCTTCGGGCAAGCCCGGTTGCGGGATTTCCAGCTCCGGCGCCGGATTTTTGTTGATTGCCCGCAGCAATTCAAAACTGCGTTGCGCCCGTTGTGGGTCGCGCTCCTGGCCGTTGGCGCGGTAGCGTTCCAGACGATACGCCGCGTCGATGATCAAGGCTTGGCGGGCGCGGGGCAGGGCCTTGAAGGTCGGGTCTTGCAAGACTTGCTGATCAGCGCTGACCTTCAGTACCCAATCCTGTTCTTCGCCACTCAATGGCTCGGCGCGGCTGAGCAGTTCACGCTCGCGGGAGGGGCGGTATTCGATGCTTTCGACCAGCCCGGCTTCTTTCACGGCTTTGACTGTGTCGGTCGGGATCGCGGTCAGCGGGAACTGCTCGGTCAGGCGCAGGCTCGGCCGCGCTACTTGCAGCAGTTCGAGCAAGCGATAGGAGCAGTTTTCATCGAAGAAGAAGTAGTCGAACTGGATCTGCTTCAACTCCCACACATGTTCAACCATGCGCGCAGTTTCTTCTTGCGTCAGATTGAGTCGGTATTCCCACAGATCGCGGTTTTCCAGACTGCGGTATTCGGAGAGTTTTTCCTGATACGGCACCAGCGCGAACAGGCCCGGATAGCCGCCCATCAAACCTTTCCAGGCGTAAAGGATGCTGTTGTCCGAACCTTCGATGTAAGCACCGAAGTTGATCGCGTAACTGAGCAGCGACGTCTTGTCGGCCTGCACGTCAGCCTGATCGATGCGCAGCAGCGTGTGGCCGAACATCGACGATGGGCTGTTGAGGTACGCCGCCGGGAAAATCATCACCGCGCTGTGGGGCGAGACATCCTTGAACCACTTTTTGTACTCGGCGCACGCAGGTGCCGGCAGATCGGTCAGGTTGAGCTGCGTTTTCAGCCAGCGAGTGCGCGCCGGGTAAACGCATTGTGCGTGTTGCTCGCCGAGGCTGGCCGGGGCATACAGTGCCTGAACGGTGGCGGCAAGTTCTCGGTCGGGATGTTCATTGCCGTCGGGCGCAAGGAAGAACTTCTTGTCGCTGACATAGCTGCGCCAGCCACCGAGCTTGGCGGTTTCGTAATGACCGAGGGAAATCCAGAAGCGGTCGTTGGCCAGTTGCTGCAAACGTTGAGGGTCGATGTTTGGCGCGGCGGACAGCGGGGCGCAGACACAGAGCGCCAGCCAGGCAAGGCGTTTGAGCATAGTCGGCAACTTAAACAGGAAAAAAACAAAGACCCAAAGAGGGACGGGCCGAAAAAATAAAACCCGCTTCCCGAAAGAAGCGGGCGGAGTCGAGCTTAAGCCTGAGTTGCGTACTTGGCCAGACGTGGGTCCGATTTCAGTACGGCCAGGGTGTTGGTATGCACGTCTTCAGCGGTGACATCAGCCTTGCTGAAGATCTGCTGGAAGTGCTCGTGAGTGACAGCAGCGAAGTGCGCACGGTCTTCCGGCGCCACGCCCAGTACCACGGCATAGGTGGTCAGCGCTTCGCCGTTACCTTTTGCCATGTCTTCGGACAGCTCGTTCATCATGCCATTCATGGCAAACCAGGATTTGCCGCCGTAGGTCAGCGACGCGTTGGTCGAGCAACCGTTTGTGCCGGAAGTCATACCAAACGTGGCGTTACCGGAAGTGCCGTTGGTGGTGGATGCCAGGAAGTGAGCAGGGGTGCCACGCTGACCTTCGAACAGCATGTTGCCCCAACCGCAATCCGGGCCGCCTGGAGCTTGCGCCATTGCGTTGATGGATACAGCGGTGAAGAGAGTACCGAGAAGAATCCGTTTCATAGCTTTGTTCTCTTTATGTGCATACCAATGGACAGGGTTCTGACACCTGACGGTGCCAGTGGGCCAGTATTAGTTCCAGCCGCGCAGTTTGGAGTTTAGGCACGTTCCCGGGGTTCCGTGATTTTTTATAAAAGATTTGGCGATAACCCCGATTTCAGGGGGGCCGGGACATGGGCGGCCGGTTGTCTATGCTTTGTCATATGGCGCGCCTTGCCAGTGGGGCACGGGCAGCGCCAGAATGCCGCTATCTGCCCCGCCTGATTGTTAAGGAAGCCCGATGCCTGATCCTGTTGCTGCCAGCCTGCGTATAGCGCCCGAAGCGCTGACCCGTCCGTTTTCCGCTGAACAGTTCAGCTTCACTACCACCAATGATCTGGAGCCCTTTCGCGGTGTGCTCGGCCAGGAACGTGCGGTCGAAGCCTTGCAGTTCGGCGTGGCCATGCCACGCCCCGGTTACAACGTATTCGTCATGGGCGAGCCCGGCACCGGTCGCTTCTCGTTCGTCAAACGCTACCTGAAAGCCGAAGGCAAACGCCTGCAGACCCCGGCGGACTGGGTTTACGTCAACAATTTCGATGAGCCGCGCGAGCCCCGCGTGCTGGAGTTGCCATCGGGCACGGCGGGCGCGTTTATCGGTGATATCAACGGCTTGATCGACAACCTGCTGGCGACCTTCCCAGCGGTGTTCGAACACCCGTCCTACCAGCAAAAGAAAAGCGCCATCGACCGCGCCTTCAACCAGCGCTACGACAAGGCCCTCGACATCATCGAGCGTCTGGCCCTGGAAAAAGACGTTGCCCTGTACCGCGACAGCAGCAACATCGCCTTCACGCCGATGCTCGACGGCAAGGCGCTGGATGAAGCTGAGTTCTCGCAATTGCCGGAGGCCGATCGCGAGCGTTTCCACGAAGATATTTCCGGTCTCGAAGAGCGCTTGAACGAGGAACTCGCCAGCTTGCCGCAGTGGAAGCGTGAGTCGAATAACCAACTGCGTTCGCTCAACGAAGAAACCATCACCCTGGCCCTGCAGCCGCTGCTGTCGCCGCTGTCGGAGAAGTACGCGGAAAACGCCGCCGTCTGCGGTTATCTGCAAGCGATGCAGGTGTACCTGCTGAAAACCGTGGTCGAGCAACTGGTCGACGACAGCAAGACCGACGCCGTCGCGCGCAAGTTGCTGGAAGAGCAATACGCGCCGAGTCTGGTGGTTGGTCATCCGGCCAGCGGCGGTGCGCCGGTGGTGTTCGAGCCGCACCCGACCTACGAAAACCTGTTCGGCCGCATCGAGTACACCACCGATCAGGGGGCGCTCTACACCACCTATCGCCAGTTGCGTCCGGGTGCGTTGCACCGCGCCAACGGCGGTTTCCTGATTCTTGAAGCGGAAAAAATGCTCAGCGAGCCGTTCGTGTGGGATGCGCTCAAACGCGCCCTGCAATCGCGCAAGCTGAAAATGGAATCACCGCTGGGCGAGATGGGGCGTTTCGCCACCGTGACCCTCAATCCGCAGCACATCCCGTTGCAGGTCAAAGTCATCATCATCGGTGCGCGGTCGCTGTACTACACGCTGCAAGACCTTGATCCGGACTTCCAGGAGATGTTCCGCGTCCTGGTCGACTTCGACGAAGACATCCCGATGGTCGACGAAAGCCTGGAACAATTCGCCCAATTGCTGAAAACCCGTACGTCGGAAGAAGGCATGGCGCCGCTGACCGCCGATGCGGTGGCGCGTCTGGCCACTTACAGCGCACGGCTTGCCGAGCATCAGGGACGGTTGTCGGCGCGTATCGGCGATCTGTTCCAGTTGGTCAGCGAGGCGGATTTCATTCGTCACCTGGCCGGCGACGAGATGACCGATGCCGGGCACATCGAACGTGCACTGAAAGCCAAGGCCACTCGCACCGGACGTGTGTCGGCGCGGATTCTCGACGACATGCTCGCCGGGATCATCCTGATCGACACCGACGGCGCGGCGGTCGGTAAGTGCAACGGCCTGACCGTGCTCGAAGTCGGTGACTCGGCGTTTGGTGTGCCGGCGCGGATTTCCGCCACGGTGTACCCCGGCGGCAGCGGTATCGTCGACATTGAGCGTGAGGTCAACCTCGGTCAGCCGATCCACTCCAAGGGCGTGATGATTCTCACCGGGTATCTGGGCAGCCGGTATGCCCAGGAATTCCCGTTGGCAATTTCCGCGAGTATCGCGCTGGAGCAATCCTACGGTTACGTCGATGGCGACAGTGCGTCGCTGGGCGAGGCGTGCACGCTGATTTCGGCGCTGTCGAAAACCCCGCTCAAACAGTGCTTTGCGATCACCGGCTCGATCAACCAGTTTGGCGAGGTGCAGGCCGTCGGCGGGGTCAACGAGAAAATCGAAGGCTTCTTCCGTCTTTGCGAAGCACGCGGCTTGACCGGCGAGCAGGGCGCGATCATTCCGCAAGCCAACGTCGCCACGCTGATGCTCGACGAGAAAGTGCTGGCGGCGGTGCGTGCCGGGCAGTTCCACGTTTACGCAGTGCGTCAGGCTGACGAGGCGTTGAGCCTGCTGGTCGGCGAGCCGGCCGGTGAACCGGATGCGGATGGTCAATTCCCTGAAGGCAGCGTCAACGCGCGAGTGGTTGAGCGTCTGCGCGTGATTGCCGAGATGATCAGTGAAGAGGATCTGAAAGAGGCCGAGAAAGAACTGGCGCAGGAGGCGTTGGCGGAAGCCAAACCGGCGTAAGCCGGGCGCGGTCAAACTGTAGGAGTGAGCCTGCTCGCGATGGCGGTGTGTCAGTCGACAAAAATGTTGCCTGACATACCGCCATCGCGAGCAGGCTCACTCCTGCATTTGTTTTGTGTCGATCTTCAGGGAAATCGCCACAACTCTGGCGCCAATATTCACACAATGACCATTCGGCGCCTTCTGGTTCCATAAAGCTTGCGCGGCGAACTTTTCTTCTATTCTCAGCTCAAGGATATCGACAGTATCACTGGATCGAGCCAGCCCTCCCGTGAGGGCTGAATACCGGCTTCACCGAGGGTCGCCGCCATGTCGCGCAACCTCTGCCTCACCCGTCAATGCCTGGGTCTCGTGACCCGTATCGAGTGCGCCATCAAGCCGTTGGCCGGCGATACCGGCATGTGGACGCTGCTTTTCGCGGCCGGTATGGCCGGCGAACAACCCTCCGCCATCAAAGCCCAAGGCCCGTTTCATGGGCCGGTCGCTGCCGAGTCGATCCTCGATACCATCGTCGAAAGTCTGACCCTGCACGGCTATGAACTGGCCGACGATCCGCAAATCTGGAGCTTGCACCTGCAAGCCCAGCTACGGCAGATCAACGGCGGGCGGGGACGTAGCCTCAACAGTTAGGGCGCAGGGTCGGGTACCTGCGACTTGTCGAGTTTGACCTCAAAACCGTACTGCACGGTGGCGAGGTCGGTTCGCTGAAAGGTTTCCACATGGCTTGGGCGGCCGTAGAAGTAATGCACGCCGAATAACGCTGGGCCTTCTGCGCTCGCATCATGGCTGACCGAGAGGATCTGCTTCAGATAGTTGCCGCTGTCGTCTTTGACGAAGAACCGCCATTCGTTCGCAGGAAACAGTTTCAGATCCACCGCCAGGGTGTTGTTTTTGATCTCCAGGCCTTTGGGCAAAGACTTGGCGTCGTAGGATTTTTTGTCGACCGTGGCGAGAAACAACGGCATCGAACCGACGGCAATCGCCGGGGTTTCCGGGAACAGATTCAAATCATAGGTAATCGTCGCCCGCAACGGGTCGACCTGATAAGCCTCGGGCGGCAGTTCGATTGGCTCATCCAGTTTGCCGCTGCGCTTTTCGGTGAAGAACGTCACCGGGCTGACGCCGGGGCTGAAGTCATCACCGAGCAATTCATCGTTGAAGGTACGTCGATGGGAAAACTCGATACGCGCCGCGCTCGGGTCTTCCAGCGATTGATGGATACGGATGCCGGCTTTCAACTGTTCCTCAGTCAGGCTCGCGCCTTTGAGCCAGTTCACGGCCAGATCGTCATACACCACCACCGGCAGATCCAGTGGCTGGATGGCTTTTTCCGTGGTGTGCTGATTGAACGCACGAATCGGCAGGTCCAGGTTTTTGCGGGTTACGGTGGCGGATGAGAAGTCCAGCACGCTGACTTCCAGCGTTTCGATCGGACCGTTGAAGTAGATCTTGGTGTAGCGCTTGGGGTGTTGCTGCTCGAAGGCTTGTTGATCGTCACTGAGCTGTTTTTCCAGAGTGTCACTCCAGACTTTCTGCTGTTGCAGCTGCTTCAGTTGTTTTTCGTAGAAGGTCACCTGCTCCGGGCTCTCGTTGATCGAGCCGGCACGCACCAAGTATTGCCCGCTGGTGTCGCGGGCTTGAACGATCAGCGGATTGAGCTGGGCGTTTGCGACTTCCGGAGCCAATGGCCGGCTGTTGCTGAACTCAACTTGCGCGTAGTTCTTTTCAAGCTTGAGCAGTTTGACGCTGAGGTTGTCATTGGTGCGGATCTGGCCAACGTCCTTTTGCGTCAGGTCGAAACTGTACAAACGTCGCGGCGCAATGACTTCGACCTGGCCTTGCAGGCTCACTGGTTGCGGCTGGGTTTTCTTGTCCACATTCAGGCCGTCTATGAATGGGTAGGTCACCGTCAGGTCATCGGGGTTGGTGACGTTGGAGCTGGACGGGCTCAACTGAATGCCGGGATCGGTTTCCGACCACTCGGGTTGATAAGCAATGACGCGCTTGTTGCTCAGCGTTACCGACTGCCATTCCACGCTATGGGGAAACAGGAAGCCGCCGGGAATGTTCAGGTTGAAGGGGAAGACCGGTTGCAGATCCGTGAGGTAATCGGAGCTGGCGTCCTTGTGCAATACGAACAGGCCATTGATGAAGGTGTCGACAAGGCTTTGCGGGGTCGGGTAATGCTTTAGCACGCCGAGGGCGTCTTCGCCGTATTCGGTTTTTGCCGGATGGCTGTCGAGTTTCTGCTTTGCGCGCTCAAGCAGCAGCAGCGAACCGCCAAGCTCGGTGATGGCGTCCTTGAGCTTCGGGTCGGTGATGGCATCGAGTGACTGTTCGAACTTTGTGGTCTTTTCTTCAAGGCTGGCAGTCTGCTTGTCGTCGCCGGGCGAACAACCGCTCATCAGCAGCGCGAGGCAAATTCCGGCAGTCGCTATCGGCAATCGCAGATCCATTTCCACTCGTCCTGTCCACTGTCGCTGGGCTGTCAATGATTTGGACACTAGCAGAAAAACCTTGTCACACACACGCAGGTAGCGGATTTCCGGGCGGTTTCTGGCTGTCACAGGTGGCTGGTATACTCGCCACCCATTACAACCCCCCTTGTGTGAGATTCAATGGAACGCTTTATCGAAAATGCAATGTACGCCTCGCGCTGGCTGCTGGCGCCGATCTACATCGGGTTGTCTCTCGGGCTGCTGGCGTTGGCGCTGAAATTTTTCCAGGAAGTTTTCCACATCCTGCCCAACGTGTTCTCGATGGCCGAGTCGGAGCTGATTCTGGTGCTGCTGTCGCTGATCGACATGGCGCTGGTGGGTGGCCTGCTGGTGATGGTGATGATTTCCGGCTACGAGAACTTCGTTTCCGAACTGAACATCGACGAAGGTAAGGAAAAACTCAGCTGGCTCGGCACCATGGACTCTTCGTCGCTGAAGATGAAAGTGGCGGCCTCGATCGTGGCGATCTCCTCGATTCACCTGCTGCGGATCTTCATGGACGCCAAGAACGTCGATCCCGAGCACCTGATGTGGTACGTGATCATCCACATGACCTTTGTGGTCTCGGCGTTTGCCATGGGTTACCTCGACAAGGTCACCAAGCACTGATCAATGTGGCGAGGGAGCTGCTCCCGCTGGATCGTGTAGCGATCGCCCTCGCAACACAAAAACACCGCCCGTCTGTTGCGAAACAGACGGGCGGTGTCGTTTGTGGCTTGTGCTTTGGGGCGGGCGGGCATATCCCTGTAGAGGTCTTGGCTCGCCACTGCGTGAGGTGTGTTCATGAACCTGCAAGAGTTGAATGCCTTTGCTATCGCCAGAAAGGTCGATGAGCTGAACCTGATCTCCATGGAAGGCGGGATTTATCTGCTGGAAGCGCGGATGCATGGGGCTGCGTACCCGTTGAGCGATCTCAAGGGCAACATGCTGACGCTGCGCTCAGTGGAGCATGCGCGGGATTTGCTGCATCACTTCCCGATGTTGCCGTTCAACCTGGTACACACCTCGGTACACGATGAAATGTGCGGGCTGGGCGCCAGCGGCGAGGAAAGTCTGAAAGTGCCGCTTGCGTGGCGTTCCGCCCTGTAGGGGCCATGCCCCAAACAATTGGGCATCTGTGCTAGTCTGCTCGCCCTTTTGGTTCCGGGCGCGCCGGGACGCGCTGTGCACGCACGGCAAGTCTTTTGGCCGTCCGCACAGCGGAGCAGTGTCATGTCCGAAGTAAATCTGTCCACCGACGAAACCCGCGTCAGCTACGGCATTGGCCGTCAGCTGGGTGACCAGCTGCGCGACAACCCGCCACCGGGCGTTAGCCTGGACGCGATCCTGGCCGGTCTGACTGACGCTTTCGCAGGCCAGCCAAGCCGCGTGGGTCAGGAAGAAATGTCCGCCAGCTTCAAGGTGATCCGCGAGATCATGCAAGCAGAAGCGGCCGCAAAAGCTGAAGCCGCTGCGGGCGAAGGCCTGGCATTCCTGGCTGAAAACGCCAAGCGTGACGGCATCACCACCCTGGCTTCCGGCCTGCAATTCGAAGTGCTGACTCAGGGCGAAGGCGCCAAGCCTACCCGTGAAGACCAGGTGCGTACTCACTACCACGGCACCCTGATCGACGGCACTGTGTTCGACAGCTCCTACGAGCGCGGCCAGCCTGCAGAATTCCCGGTTGGCGGCGTGATTGCCGGCTGGACCGAAGCCCTGCAACTGATGAATGCCGGCAGCAAATGGCGTCTGTACGTGCCGAGCGAACTGGCTTACGGCGCTCAAGGCGTTGGCAGCATCCCGCCGCACAGCGTTCTGGTATTCGACGTCGAGCTGCTCGACGTTCTGTAAGACCTGGCCTGTCTTCGTGACGGGTTAGCAATGTAGGAGTGAGCCTGCTCGCGAAGGCGTCTTTTCAGTTGACTACTCGGTTGCCTGATACACCGCTTGCGCGAGCAGGCTCACTCCTACAGTTTTTACCGTGTTTCATAGTTCTATCTTGTGATGCAGTTCATTGGTCGGGCGCAAGGCCCGGGCATAGCAGAACAGAAACAGATTGCGCACCAGCTCCTTGAGCACCAGCGGCTCGCTTGAATTAAGGCTGCTGACGTCCAGATCCCCTTGATCCTGCAGCTCATGCAGGGCCTCTTCTTCCAGCACTGCGCAGACTTCCCCGGTTTCCCGGTGCAGGATTCTTAGATACGGGTGTGGGCGATCCAGCCAGGCGTCGATCAAATAAGTCATGGTTCTAATCTCCTTGAAAGGTTTCAATGAGAATAATTCTTATTCGTCAAATAGCAAGCGCCTATTGGCATGTTGTGAATTTTTACGGGTAAAGATTGCGTAAGGTCAAAACGGCTGGCGTTTAGCTATTGCGTGGTTTTTCTGGGGGAAAGCGAGGAGGGTGGAGCTCCATCCCACGGCTGGCGCGGGATGGATGACAACAGTCTCAGACTTTTCTGACGAACTCGGATTTGAGTTTCATCGGGCCGATGCCGTCGATCTTGCAGTCGATATCGTGGTCGCCATCGCACAAGCGGATGTTCTTGACCTTGGTGCCGACCTTGACCACCAGCGACGTGCCCTTGACCTTCAGGTCCTTGATCACGGTGATGGTGTCGCCGTCTTGCAAGACGTTACCCACCGAATCTTTCTTCACTGCGTCATCAGAGGCCACTTCGGCTTCGCCATTGGCAGACCACTCGTGGGCGCACTCCGGGCAGATCAGTTGGGCACCGTCTTCGTAGGTGTATTCGGAATTGCATTTCGGGCAGGGTGGCAACGTGCTCACTAAGGCTCCTTGGGATGTGGATCGCTAAAAGTCGCACATTGTATAAGGTTTTAGCCGTGAGAGGGCAGGCAACAAAAAGCCGCAGGCTTCAGAGAAGGCTGCGGCTTGTGGTGACGCGGGCAGAATCAGTGCGTACGGGCGACCGCAAACTCGCTCAGTTCAATCAGTGCATCGCGGTATTCGCTGGCCGGCAGCGCATCGAGGCACTTGATCGCACGGGCCACATAATCACGGGCCAGTTGCGCGGTGTACTCCAGCGAACCGGAGGCTTCAACCGCGATGCGGATGCTTTCCAGATCTTCGATCCCGCCTTTCTGGATCGCTTGACGCACCAGTGCAGCCTGCTCAGGCGTGCCTTCGCGCATGGTGTAGATCAGCGGCAAAGTCGGCTTGCCTTCGGCCAGATCGTCACCGACGTTCTTGCCCAGGGTTTCAGCGTCGCCCTTGTAGTCGAGCAGGTCGTCGACCAGTTGGAATGCCACGCCCAGGTGATCACCGAAGGTGCGCAGCGCTTCGCTCTGCTCGGCGGAGGCGCCGGCCAGCGCGGCGGCGCTGTGGGTCGATGCTTCAAAGAGCATCGCGGTCTTGCCGCGGATGACTTCCATGTAGGTTTCTTCGGTGGTGCTGGCGTCTCGCACCTTGGACAGCTGCAACACTTCGCCTTCGGCGATGATGCGCGTGGCCTGGGACAGGATCTTCATCACTGGCATCGAGCCCAGTTCGACCATCATTTCGAACGAGCGCGAGTACAGGAAGTCGCCGACCAGCACGCTCGGGGCGTTGCCCCACATGGCGTTGGCGGTCGAGCGGCCACGGCGCATGCCGGACATGTCGACCACGTCGTCATGCAGCAGGGTGGCGGTGTGCAGGAATTCGATGGTAGCGGCCAGCAGACGCATATCGTCGCCTTCGCGACCCAGGGCCTTGCCACACAGCAACACTAATAAAGGACGCAGACGCTTGCCGCCGGCCGACGTGATGTAGTCGCCGATTTTCGATACCAGCGGTACTCGGGAAGTCAGCTGCTTCTTGATGATGCCGTCGACGGCGCTAAAATCGTCCGCCACCGCGCGGTAGAAAGCTTGGGGTTGCATCAGCGAGAGTCGCTCCAGAAGGGTTGCGCGGCATGCTAGGACCCCCGTCCAGACCTGTCAAGGCGCGATGGACGGCTACTTGCAAGCCTGCTGCGCCTTGCGTACAATCGCGCACCCTGAACTTCCTGGGCAGCACCTGCCTTACGCAATTGCAAGCGGGCCTTCCAGCCCCATGCAGCCATGCCAGCCAATACCTCTTCTTATAAAGAGCTGGGTGAGCAGGATTATCGGAGAAATACCATGTCTTATGCAGTAATCGTTACTGGCGGCAAGCAGTACAAAGTCGCCCCAGGTGAATACCTGAAGATCGAAAAACTGGAAGTCGCTACCGGCGAATCCGTTACCTTTGATCGCGTTCTGTTGGTTGCCAATGGCGACGACGTAAACATCGGCGCTCCAGTTGTTGCTGGCGCTACTGTTGTGGCTGAAGTGATCTCCCAAGGTCGTCACGATAAAGTCCGCATCATCAAGTTCCGTCGTCGTAAGCACCACATGAAGCGTATGGGCCACCGCCAGTGGTACACCGAGATCAAAATCACCGGTATTCAGGCTTAATTTCAGCCTAATTCCTCACTAGGAGAATTGAACTCATGGCACACAAAAAAGCTGGTGGTAGTACCCGTAACGGTCGCGACTCAGAAGCCAAACGCCTTGGCGTGAAGATGTATGGTGGCCAGAAAATCATTCCGGGCAACATCATCGTGCGTCAGCGCGGCACCCAATTCCACGCCGGTTACGGTGTTGGCATGGGTAAAGATCACACCCTCTTCGCGAAAATCGAAGGCGTGATCAAGTTTGAAGTAAAAGGCGCGTTCAACCGCCGTTACGTGAGCGTTGTCGCAGCTTAATTGCGCAATCGCTGGAAGAGCCCTGTCTTGCGACGGGGCTTTTTCGTTTGTGGGGTGAGTCTCTTGCAAAGCTGTTTGTATGGGCTGTCGGCGTGCGATGCAGGTCGTGTTTTGGGGTCGCTGCGCTCATTTTTGCAAGAGTCTTATGTCTTGATTGTTTTTCGGCTCGTCCGTATGGCGAGAGGCGTTGGTTATGAAGTTTGTTGATGAAGTATCGATTCGCGTAAAGGCTGGTGATGGCGGCAATGGCGCCATGAGTTTCCGTCGGGAAAAATTCATCGAAAACGGTGGCCCGAACGGCGGTGATGGTGGTGATGGCGGTTCCATTTACATGATGGCCGACGAAAACCTCAACACCCTGGTCGACTACCGTTACACCCGGCACTTCGATGCCGAGCGTGGCTCCAACGGCGGCAGCACCGACTGCACTGGCAAGAAGGGCGAAGATTTGATCCTGCGCGTACCGGTCGGTACCACGGTGATCGACTCTGCCACTCAGGAAGTCATTGGCGACCTGACCAAGGCTGGTCAGAAGCTCATGGTGGTGCAGGGCGGCTGGCACGGTCTGGGTAACACCCGTTTCAAATCCAGTACCAACCGCGCGCCGCGTCAGACCACTCCGGGTAAGCCGGGTGAGCAGCGCGACTTGAAGCTGGAAATGAAAGTGCTGGCCGATGTGGGTCTGCTGGGCTTGCCGAACGCTGGTAAAAGTACCTTTATCCGTTCGGTCTCGGCCGCCAAGCCGAAAGTTGCCGACTACCCGTTCACCACGCTGGTGCCGAACCTGGGTGTGGTCAGCGTCGATCGCTGGAAGAGCTTTGTTGTCGCCGACATTCCGGGCTTGATCGAAGGTGCTTCCGACGGTGCCGGTCTGGGTATTCGTTTCCTCAAGCACTTGGCGCGTACGCGTCTGCTGCTGCACCTCGTCGACATGGCGCCGCTGGATGACTCCAGCGCTCCGGATGCGGCTGAAGTGATCGTCAACGAGTTGATCAAGTTCAGTCCGTCCCTGGCTGAGCGTGATCGCTGGCTGGTGCTGAACAAGTGCGACCAGATCCTTGAAGAAGAGCACGACGAGCGCGTCAAGGAAATCGTTGATCGCCTGGAGTGGACTGGTCCGGTGTACGTGATCTCGGCCATCGCCAAGATCGGTACCGAGCGTCTGTGCCACGACATCATGCGTTACATGGAAGATCGTGCCGATCGCCTGGCCAATGACCCGGCTTACAAGGAAGAGCTGGCCGATCTCGATCAGCGCATCGAAGACGAAGCCCGCGCGCAGTTGCAGGCGCTGGATGACAAGCGTGCTCTGCGTCGCAGCGGCGTGAAGTCGGTCCACGACATCGGTGACGATGATTGGGACGAAGAAGATGTCGATGACGAAGATGGTCCGGAAATCATTTACGTGCGCGACTGATTCGTTGCAGTAAACTTAAGCGCCGCTCAATCGAGCGGCGTTTTAGTATCTGGAAATCGCAAGTCACAAATAACGTCATGGGCGGCGCTGGGTCGCGCTGCCCTCAAGCTAAGGTTGAAGATGATGCGGAGCAAGGTGACAGGTGCGCAGCGTTGGGTCGTGAAGATCGGCAGCGCTTTGCTGACAGCTGATGGCAAAGGGCTGGATCGTGCGGCAATGAGTGTCTGGGTCGAGCAGATGGTGGCCTTGCATGAGGCTGGCGTCGAGTTGGTGCTGGTGTCCTCCGGGGCGGTGGCGGCCGGCATGAGTCGTTTGGGCTGGACCGCACGACCCAGTGCGATGCACGAGCTCCAGGCTGCTGCGGCAATTGGTCAGATGGGCTTGGTGCAGGCGTGGGAATCGAGCTTCGCCGAGCATGGCCGGCACACGGCGCAGATTCTCCTGACCCACGACGACCTGTCCGACCGCAAGCGCTACCTGAATGCCCGCAGTACGTTGCGTGCGCTGGTCGAGCTGAAAGTCATCCCGGTCATCAACGAAAACGACACCGTGGTTACCGACGAGATCCGTTTCGGTGACAACGATACGCTGGCGGCGCTGGTTGCTAATCTGGTCGAAGCCGATTTACTGGTGATCCTGACGGATCGCGATGGCATGTTCGACGCTGATCCGCGCAACAATCCCGATGCGCAGATGATCTACGAGGCGCGTGCCGATGATCCGGGTCTGGATGCGGTGGCGGGCGGCACTGGCGGTGCGCTGGGTCGCGGCGGCATGCAGACCAAGTTGCGCGCTGCGCGGCTGGCGGCGCGTTCCGGTGCGCACACCATCATCGTTGGTGGTCGGCTTGAGCGTGTGCTGGATCGTCTGAAGGCGGGCGAGCGCATCGGCACCTTGCTGTCGCCTGAGCGCGGCATGCTGGCTGCTCGCAAGCAGTGGCTGGCCGGGCATTTGCAGACTCGCGGCACCTTGGTGCTGGATGATGGTGCGGTGTCGGCGCTGTCCCAGGGCAACAAGAGCCTGCTGCCGGTGGGCGTCAAACTGGTGCAGGGCAGTTTCCGTCGTGGTGAGATGGTGGTGTGTGTGGCGCCGGACGGTCGTGAGATCGCTCGGGGTCTGGCCAACTACAGTGCGCTGGAAGCACAAAAAATTATCGGACAGTCGTCGGATGCGATTGTCGGTTTGCTGGGTTACATGGCTGAGCCGGAACTGGTTCACCGTGACAATCTGATTCTGGTTTGAGGAAGGCTCGATGCGTGTAGCAAAAGGATTGTTGGGGTTGCTGATGGCGTTGCCATTGCTGGCCTCGGCCGAGGAAATCGGTCAGGTGTCGACGGTGTTCAAGTTTGTCGGGCCGAATGACCGGATCGTGGTCGAGGCCTTTGATGATCCGAAGGTGGAAGGTGTGACCTGTTACCTGTCGCGCGCCAAGACGGGTGGTGTGAAGGGTGGTCTGGGTCTGGCCGAGGATCGCGCCGAAGCCTCGATCGCTTGCCGTCAGGTCGGTCCGATCAAGTTCAAGGGTGAGTTGAAGGATGGCGATGAGGTGTTCAAGGAGCGCACATCGCTGGTGTTCAAGACCATGCAGGTGGTGCGCTTCCTCGACAAGAAGCGCAATACTCTGGTGTACCTGGTCTACAGCGACCGCTTGATCGAAGGCAGCCCGCAGAATGCGGTGACGGCGATTCCGATCCTGCCGTGGGTGCCGGTTCAGCAATAAAGCAAGAAAACCAATGTGGGAGCCAGCTCCCACATTTTTTTTGCTCTGCATTTATCAAATCGCAGGCAATAAAAAACCGACCCTGAGGTCGGTTTTTTAATGACTACGTCGCTTAGGCAGCTTCTTTCAGTGCCTTGACGTGGCCATTCAGACGGCTCTTATGACGAGCAGCCTTGTTCTTGTGGATGATGCCTTTATCGGCCATGCGGTCGATAACTGGCACAGCCAGAACGTATGCAGCTTGAGCTTTTTCAGCGTCTTTTGCGTCGATGGCTTTAACTACATTCTTGATGTAGGTACGAACCATGGAACGCAGGCTGGCGTTGTGGCTGCGACGCTTCTCAGCCTGTTTTGCACGTTTTTTGGCGGAAGGTGAGTTGGCCACCGTCGAGCTCCTCGAAAGACTTTTTAGGAAATAGCAAACAAAATAGGCCGCGAATCATGCCGATGAGTTGGAGTCTTGTCAAGGGCACTTCAATCGTTCCGCTAAGTGGTAGGTATAAAGAGGCGGGATATTTATTTCCGGCGCTTGACCTGTAAACTCGCGAGCTTTGGCTCTGTGCTGTTGCGGCGCGGAGTATCGCACAAGTAGGCGCATTGTTCGCCTGCTGTTTATCGAAAGGCCCTGATTTCCTCAATGAATCTGCTCAAATCGTTGGCCGCCGTCAGCTCTATCACGATGCTTTCCCGTATTTTGGGGTTTGTTCGTGACACGCTCATCGCTCGCACATTCGGCGCCGGAATGGCGACTGACGCCTTCTTTATCGCTTTCAAACTACCCAATCTACTGAGGCGAATTTTTGCCGAAGGTGCGTTCTCTCAAGCGTTTGTACCGATTCTTGCCGAATACAAAAGCCAACAGGGCGAGGAAGCGACTCGCACCTTTATTGCCTACGTTTCAGGCTTGCTGACGTTGGTGTTGGCTGTGGTAACGGCACTGGGCATGATCGCTGCGCCATGGGTGATCTGGGCCACAGCCCCCGGTTTCACCGATACACCGGAAAAATTCCAGCTCACCTCTGATCTGTTGCGGGTGACCTTCCCTTATATATTGCTGATCTCCCTGTCGTCGCTGGCCGGGGCAATTCTCAATACCTGGAACCGTTTCTCGGTTCCGGCCTTCGTGCCGACATTGCTCAACGTCAGCATGATCGTGTTTTCGCTGTTCCTCACGCCGTACTTCGATCCACCGGTCATGGCCCTTGGCTGGGCGGTGCTGGTCGGTGGTCTGGCGCAATTGCTCTATCAACTGCCACACCTGAAAAAGATCGGCATGCTGGTGCTGCCGCGCCTGAATCTGCGCGACACCGGTG
Organism: Pseudomonas sp. FP2196; assembly: GCF_030687715.1. Taxonomy (GTDB): domain Bacteria; phylum Pseudomonadota; class Gammaproteobacteria; order Pseudomonadales; family Pseudomonadaceae; genus Aquipseudomonas. Next base: position 5,272,970 of record NZ_CP117445.1, on the reverse strand, counting down.
TCTGGCGTGTCATGAAGCAGATGCTGCCGGCAATCCTCGGTGTCTCGGTGAGCCAGATTTCGCTGATCATCAACACCATCTTCGCCTCGTTTCTGGTCGCAGGATCGGTGTCGTGGATGTATTACGCCGACCGTTTGATGGAGTTGCCGTCCGGTGTGTTGGGTGTGGCGTTGGGCACGATTCTGTTGCCGACTCTGGCCAAAACCTACGCCAGCAAGGATCGCCACGAGTATTCGCGCATTCTCGACTGGGGCCTGCGCCTGTGCTTCGTGCTGGTGCTGCCGTGCTCGCTGGCGCTGGGGATTCTCGCCGAGCCATTGACCGTTTCGCTGTTCCAGTACGGCCAGTTCAGTGGCTTTGATGCCGAGATGACTCAGCGCGCATTGATCGCCTATTCTGTCGGCCTTCTCGGGATTATCGTGATCAAAGTGCTGGCGCCGGGCTTTTACGCGCAACAGAACATCCGGACTCCGGTGAAAATCGCAATCTTCACGCTGGTGGTTACTCAGCTGTTCAACTTGATGTTGATCGGCCCGTTGGCCCATGCCGGTCTGGCGTTGGCGATCAGTGCTGGCGCCTGTCTGAACGCCGGATTGCTGTTCTATCAGTTACGTAAGCAGCAGATGTACCAGCCGCAGCCTGGTTGGGCGAAGTTCGGCTTCAAGCTGGTTGTGGCGGTTGCGGTGATGTCGGTGGTGTTGTTGGTCGGCATGCATTTCATGCCGGCCTGGGATCAGGGGCACATGCTGGAACGCTTCCTGCGCCTGGGGGCTTTGGTCGCCGCGGGTGTGATTGCTTATTTCGGCATGCTGCTGTTGCTCGGTTTCCGTCTGCGCGACTTCAATCGCAAGGCCTTGAGCTGAGGTTTTACCCTTTATAAACAGGCGCGGGCCGGCAGTTTTGTCGGCTCGATCACTTTGCGTTACGGTGTTGCCTGTCGTCTGCCGCCGGGTGTGGTTATAATCGGCCACTTTATGAGCAAGAAGCGCGTTATGCAGCTGGTTCGAGGCCTCCACAACTTGCGCCCCCAGCATCGGGGCTGCGTCGCCACTATTGGCAACTTTGACGGTGTTCACCGCGGTCACCAGGCTATCCTGGCCCGTCTGCGTGAGCGTGCGCTCGAGTTGGGCGTACCCAGCTGCGTGGTGATTTTCGAGCCGCAGCCACGGGAATTCTTTGCAACCGAGACTGCGCCAGCACGTCTGGCACGGTTGCGCGACAAACTGCAACTGCTGGCGGCCGAAGGTGTTGACCGGGTCTTGTGCCTGGCCTTCAACCAGCGCCTGAGCAAACTCAGCGCCAGTGAGTTCGTCGATACTATTCTGGTCGACGGTCTCGGTGTGCAGCATCTGGAGGTCGGTGACGACTTCCGTTTCGGTTGCGACCGCCTCGGCGACTTCGATTTCCTGCTGCAGGCCGGGCAGGTTCACGGGTTTAGCGTGGAAGCTGCGCAAACCGTCGAGCTGGACGGCATTCGCGTCAGCAGCACTCAGGTGCGCAACGCGTTGGCCGCCGCCGATTTTGCCTTGGCCGAACGCCTGCTCGGCCGCCCGTACCGCATCGCCGGTCGCGTGCTGCATGGCCAGAAACTGGCCCGGCAACTGGGGACGCCCACTGCCAATATTCAACTCAAGCGTCGTCGCGTGCCGTTTACCGGGGTGTATCTGGTGGATGTGGACATTGACGGCAAGACCTGGCCCGGCGTCGCCAACATCGGCGTGCGGCCCACGGTGCAAGGTGATGGCAAGGCCCACCTTGAAGTCCATCTTTTAGATTTTGCCGGCGATCTGTATGACCGGCGTTTGACGGTGGTTTTCCACCAAAAGCTGCGTGAAGAGCAGCGTTTCGCCTCCTTGGAGGCGCTGAAAACGGCGATCAATGCGGATGTCGCCACCGCCCGTGCACTAGCCGCACCTAGCGCCCATCGCTAATGAAGAGCCTTAAATGACCGACTATAAAGCCACGCTAAACCTTCCGGACACCGCCTTCCCAATGAAGGCCGGCCTGCCACAGCGCGAACCGCAGATCCTGCAGCGCTGGGACAGTATTGGCCTGTACGGAAAGTTGCGCGAGATTGGCAAGGATCGTCCGAAGTTCGTTCTGCACGACGGCCCTCCGTATGCCAACGGCACGATCCACATCGGTCACGCACTGAACAAGATTCTCAAGGACATGATCATCCGCTCGAAAACCCTTTCGGGTTTCGACGCGCCGTACGTTCCGGGATGGGACTGCCACGGCCTGCCGATCGAGCACAAGGTTGAAGTGACCCACGGCAAGAACCTGGGCGCGGACAAGACCCGCGAGCTGTGCCGTGCCTACGCCACCGAACAGATCGAAGGGCAGAAGTCCGAATTCATCCGACTCGGCGTGCTGGGCGACTTCGCCAACCCGTACAAGACCATGAACTTCACCAACGAGGCCGGTGAAATCCGCGCCCTCGCCGAAATCGTCAAGGGCGGTTTCGTGTTCAAGGGCCTCAAGCCTGTGAACTGGTGCTTCGACTGCGGTTCGGCGCTGGCTGAAGCCGAAGTCGAGTACGAGAACAAGAAGTCCTCGACCATCGACGTTGCCTTCCCGATCGCTGATGAAGCCAAGCTGGCTGCCGCGTTCGGTCTGCCGTCGCTGGGCAAACCTGCCTCGATCGTGATCTGGACCACCACCCCGTGGACCATCCCGGCCAACCAGGCGCTGAACGTTCACCCGGAATTCAACTACGCCCTGGTCGATGTCGGCGACAAGCTGCTGGTGCTGGCTGAAGAACTGGTCGAAGCCTGCCTCGCTCGTTACAACCTGGAAGGCTCGGTCATCGCGACCACCACCGGTAAAGAGCTGGAACTGATCAATTTCCGTCACCCGTTCTACGACCGTCTGTCGCCAGTGTATCTGGCCGACTACGTTGAACTGGGCGCAGGCACCGGTGTGGTTCACTCCGCCCCGGCTTACGGCGTGGACGACTTCGTGACCTGCAAGAAGTACGGGATGGTCAACGACGACATCCTCAATCCGGTGCAGAGCAACGGTGTTTACGTGCCGTCGCTGGAGTTCTTCGGCGGCCAGTTCATCTGGAAGGCCAACCCGGCGATCGTCGAGAAGCTGACCGAAGTCGGTGCGCTGATGCACACCACCGTCATCGAACACAGCTACATGCACTGCTGGCGCCACAAGACGCCACTGATCTACCGCGCCACCGCGCAGTGGTTCATCGGCATGGACAAAGAGCCAACCAGCGGCGACACCTTGCGTGTGCGCTCGCTCAAAGCCATCGAAGACACCAAGTTCGTCCCGGCCTGGGGCCAGGCGCGCCTGCACTCGATGATCGCCAACCGTCCGGACTGGTGCATCTCCCGTCAGCGCAACTGGGGCGTGCCGATCCCGTTCTTCCTGAACAAGGAAAGCGGCGAGTTGCACCCACGCACCGTCGAGCTGATGGAAGAAGTCGCCAAGCGCGTTGAAGTCGAAGGCATCGAAGCCTGGTTCAAACTCGACGCCGCCGAATTGCTGGGCGATGAAGCGCCGCAATACGACAAGATCAGCGACACCCTCGACGTCTGGTTCGACTCGGGTACCACGCACTGGCACGTCCTGCGCGGTTCGCACCCGATGGGCCATGAGACCGGCCCGCGCGCCGACTTGTACCTGGAAGGTTCCGACCAACACCGTGGATGGTTCCATTCGTCCTTGCTGACGGGTTGCGCCATCGACAACCACGCGCCGTACCGCGAACTGCTGACGCACGGTTTCACCGTCGACGAAGCGGGCCGCAAGATGTCCAAATCGCTGGGCAACGTGATCGCGCCGCAGAAAGTCAACGACACTCTGGGCGCCGACATCATGCGTCTGTGGGTCGCTTCGACCGACTACTCCGGTGAAATCGCTGTGTCCGAGCAGATCCTGCAGCGTAGTGCGGACGCCTATCGTCGTATCCGCAACACCGCACGCTTCCTGCTTTCCAACCTGACCGGTTTCAACCCGGCCACCGACATCCTGCCGGCCGAGGAAATGCTCGCGCTGGATCGTTGGGCAGTGGATCGCACATTGCTGCTGCAACGCGAGCTGCAAGAGCATTACGGTGAATACCGTTTCTGGAACGTCTACTCGAAGATCCACAACTTCTGCGTGCAGGAGCTGGGTGGTTTCTACCTCGACATCATCAAGGACCGTCAGTACACCACTGGCGCCAACAGCAAGGCGCGCCGTTCGGCGCAAACCGCGCTGTTCCACATCTCCGAAGCGCTGGTGCGCTGGATCGCGCCGATCCTCGCCTTCACCGCCGACGAACTGTGGGAGTACCTGCCGGGCGAGCGTAACGAATCGGTGATGCTCAACACCTGGTACGAAGGTCTGACCGAGCTGCCGGAAGGCTTCGAGCTGGGTCGTGAGTACTGGGAGCGCGTCATGGCGGTCAAAGTCGCGGTCAACAAGGAAATGGAAATCCAGCGCGCGGCCAAGGCTGTCGGTGGCAACCTGCAAGCCGAAGTGACGCTGTTCGCCGAAGAGGCGCTGAGCGCTGACCTGGCCAAGCTGAGCAACGAGCTGCGCTTTGTGCTGATCACTTCGACCGCCAGCGTTGCACCGTTTGTACAGGCTCCGGCCGACGCGGTAGTGACCGAAGTCAGCGGCCTGAAGCTGAAGATCGTCAAGTCGGCCTTCGCGAAATGCGCCCGTTGCTGGCACTGCCGTGAAGACGTCGGCGTGAACCCGGAGCATCCGGAAATCTGCGGTCGTTGTGTCGACAACATCAGCGGCGCTGGCGAGGTTCGTCACTATGCCTAATGCCGTTGGCCGTTTCGGACGGTTGAGCTGGCTCTGGTTGAGTTTGCTGGTTCTGGTCATCGACCAGGCCAGCAAGTTCTACTTCGAAGACAAGCTCGAAATGTTCCAGCAGATCGTGATCATTCCCGATTACTTCAGCTGGACCCTGGCTTACAACACCGGCGCTGCGTTCAGCTTCCTGGCTGACAGTTCTGGCTGGCAGCGCTGGCTGTTCGCTTTGATCGCCATTGTGGTCAGTGCGGTGCTGGTGGTCTGGCTCAAGCGTCTGGGCCGCAACGAAACCTGGCTGGCCGTCGCTCTGGCGCTGGTGCTGGGCGGTGCGCTGGGCAATTTGTATGACCGCATTGCCTTGGGTCATGTGATCGACTTCATTCTGGTGCACTGGCAAAACCGCTGGTACTTCCCGGCGTTCAACTTCGCCGACAGCGCCATCACCGTGGGTGCGGTGATGCTGGCACTGGATATGTTCAAAAGTAAGAAAACCGGAGAAACCGTTCATGACTGAACAGGTATTGGCTGAGCAACGCATCGGCCAGAACACGGAAGTCACCTTGCACTTTGCATTGCGCCTGGAGAACGGCGACACGGTCGATAGCACCTTCGACAAGGCCCCAGCGACGTTCAAGGTTGGCGACGGTAACCTGCTGCCGGGTTTCGAAGCTGCGCTATTCGGCTTCAAGGCCGGCGACAAGCGTACGCTGACCGTCGAGCCGGAAAACGCTTTCGGCCAGCCGAACCCGCAGAACGTGCAGGTTATCCCGCGTTCACAGTTTGCTGACATGGAGCTGTCGCCGGGTTTGCTGGTTATCTTCAACGATGCAGCCAATACTGAGCTGCCGGGTGTGGTGAAAGAATTCGACGACGCGCAAGTGACCATCGACTTCAACCACCCGCTGTCTGGCAAGACGCTGACCTTTGACGTCGAGATCATCAACGTCAAAGCGCTGTAAAAAATGTAGGAATGAGCCTTTGTGGCGAGGGGATAAATCCCCTCGCCACAAATCGCAAGTTCCCACAGTGTTTTTAACTGTTTTCGCGCGCAAGACACGAGGCACAGCATGCAAATCAAACTCGCCAACCCCCGTGGCTTCTGCGCAGGTGTGGACCGGGCGATCGAAATCGTCAACCGCGCCCTGGAAGTCTTCGGGCCGCCGATCTACGTGCGCCATGAAGTGGTGCACAACAAGTTTGTGGTCGAAGACCTGCGCAGCCGTGGCGCGATCTTCGTCGAAGAACTGGATCAGGTGCCGGACGACGTCATCGTGATCTTCAGTGCCCACGGCGTATCCCAGGCTGTGCGTACCGAAGCCGCTGGCCGTGGCCTGAAAGTCTTTGACGCCACCTGCCCGCTGGTGACCAAAGTGCATATCGAAGTCGCGAAATACAGCCGCGACGGTCGTGAATGCATCCTCATTGGCCACGCCGGTCACCCGGAAGTCGAAGGCACCATGGGCCAGTACGACGCCAGCAATGGCGGCGCCATCTACCTCGTCGAGGACGAGAAAGATGTGGCCGAATTGCAGGTGAACGATCCTGAAAGATTGGCGTTCGTCACCCAGACCACCCTGTCGATGGACGACACCAGTCGTGTTATCGACGCCCTGCGCACACGTTTCCCTGCCATCGGCGGCCCGCGCAAGGATGACATCTGCTACGCCACGCAAAACCGTCAGGATGCGGTCAAGCAACTGGCCGACGAATGCGACGTGGTGCTGGTGGTCGGCAGCCCTAACAGCTCCAACTCCAACCGCTTGCGTGAACTGGCTGAACGCATGGCCACGCCGGCCTACCTGATCGACGGCGCCGAAGACATGCAAAAGAGCTGGTTCGATGGCGTCGAGCGTATTGGCATCACCGCCGGTGCTTCCGCGCCGGAAGTGCTGGTGCGTGGCGTGATTCAGCAATTGCAGGCCTGGGGCGCTACCGGTGCCGATGAGCTCGCCGGTCGTGAAGAGAACATCACATTCTCGATGCCTAAAGAGTTGCGCGTTCGTTCGATCTGACGCTTTTGGCTTTTTGACACAGTGCCTGTTCAGTCTTTTCACTGCCCAGGCGCACTCGACCGGTCGCCGCCAGCACCACTTGACGCTGGCTGACCGGCTCGCGAGTCGAGCAAATATGTAATGTTCCTGCCTGAAACTTCCTCTCCGGCATCAGTGGTTGCCCAATACTGCTGAACCGGACATAACGGCTCACCAACCAATTGCCGACAATCGGCACCATCCCGTCACGCGCATTTTCCATCAGTAGCGGATTGCTGCTGTCCTCCGGCCCCTTGCCGCTGATGTCCAGAATGATCCGCCAGCCCTGACTCCAGTCACCGTTGATGCCATGAATTACCACGCTCTGATTGCGCGTGATCGCCATTGTGCGGGCGTTGCGAATGCCGTCGAGCAGTGACTGCGCAGCCTGATCCCGACGGTTCGACTCAGTGAGTGCAGCAAACGCCGGATTGATCAGCAGCAGAACAATTGCACCAATCGCCAGTCCCATAAGCAGTTCAATCAGGCTGAAACCCTGTTGCGACATGAAAACTCCCTCCATGGAGTGTGATGAACGGCGCGCTCCGTGCGCCGGGCAGGGCAAATCAACCGACAGAGTCCGGTTGAATGTTCTAGCGTGTAGAAGCAGGTATAGCCGACGGCAACGGAGGGCATCGATGGATCATCGTACAAAAGGTTTCACGCTGATCGAGTTGCTGGTCGCGGTCGCGATATTCGTGATCCTGATCACCCTGGCGGTGCCTGCGTTCACCCGTTCGATACAGGGCAGCAAGGCCGATACCGAAATGGGCGACCTGCAACGGGCCATCAATTTCGCCCGTCTGGAAGCGATTGATCGAGGCGTGACAACGCGGCTGCGACCGACGGCTGGCGGCAGCGCTTGGACCGGCGAACTGTCGGTCTACGACAGTACTGGCAATCCGGCCAATGTGTTGCGGGTTGTTCCGGCGATGAGCAGCGGCGCGACTCTGACGCTAACCTTTGGAGTGACCGCGCTGGATTTCAACAACCTTGGCGGTCTGGCCGCACCCTCGACGGCGGTGGTCATCAGTTACACGCTGGGCACGCAAAGCAGGACGCTTAACGTGTGTTTGAACGGACGAATTCAATTGGGTGGAAGTTGCGGATGAGGCCAGGGAGCAAGTGCGTTCAGCAGGGCATGACACTGATCGAAGTGTTGGTCGCTTTGCTGATTCTGACGGTCGGGCTGTTGGGCGCGGCGGCAGTACAAATGAATGCACTGAAGTACACCGACAGTTCACGCATGACCAGTCAGGCCAGCTTCATCGCCTACGACATGATGGACCGCATCCGTGCCAACTCCGGCGCCGACTACACCGTCACGCCACCGACGTCAGGAAACCTCAGCGTTGCCCGGGATCAGGACCTCTACGACTTCACCACCAACATCGTCAACTTCGGCGGGCCGACCGCCACCGGCACTATCGCCCGCAATCAGCGGGTGTACACGATCACAATCAACTGGAATGACTCACGTGCAGCGAATGCCGCCGGCACTGCGCGCAGCTTTGTCCTGACCAGTCGCGCCACCGTAGATCCGGTGGCCACGCCATGAAGCGCCATAACCGCGGTTTCGGCCTTATCGAAATGCTCATCGCCCTGGCGCTCGGGCTGATCGTGGTGTTGGGAGTGGTGCAAACTTTCCTCGCTGCGAAGAATACCTACGTCAGCCAGAACAGTGCTGCCGCCATGCAGGAAGACGCACGCTTCGTGCTGAGCAAAATGATTCAGGAAATTCGCATGGTCGGGATGTTCGGTTGTCTGGGCACGATCACTGACTCCAGCACGGCAGGGGATTTCAGCGCTGTGCAAATTACGCCGATCAGTTGGGACAACGCCAATCTCAAGTTGACGCTGGTGACCGCTGACGTCGGCAGCGGTGGCGGCACTCCCACCTGGACTGTGGTCTCTGATTGCCGCAACAGCGCGACGGCCTATACCGGGTTGCGCAGCGCGGCGAGCGGACAAATCGCCTTCCCGATCCGGCGTCTTGTCTACAGCTTCAGCAACAACCAGATCCTGATGGGCACCGGCAGCGGCACACCGACCCAGCAGGTGCTGGTTAACAACGTCAGTGCCTTTAACGTGACGTTCGGTCTGGCCAGTTCCGCGACCGATGTCGCCGCCTCGACTTACAGCACCAACCCCAGCGATCCAGCACGTATTCGCAGTGTGCGCCTGAGCCTGACTCTCAACGATCCGAACAGTCGGGTCGCCAATCAAACCTTCAACGTGGTTGCCGCTTTGCGCAACCGCTTGCAGTGAGGGCCTGGGCGATGAGGATTTCTCTCCATCAACGTCAGACCCAGCGCGGCATGGTGTTGCTGGTCAGCCTGGTGTTTCTGTTGTTGCTGACAATGATCGGTCTGTCGTCTATGCAGAGCGCCAATCTGCAAGAAAAAATGGCTGGCAGTGTGAGCCTGCGCAACCAGTCGTTCCAGACCGCCGAAGCGGCGTTGCGTGTCGGCGAGAGCGCGGTGCAACTGGACAGCTACTCGTTGGCAGTTTGCAGCGGTACCACACAATGTGCGCCGCCGGCAGAGTCGTCGGTGGTCAGTGCGGCAGGACTCAATTCGACATCCGGCGTGACCTGGATCGCCGCCGGGAGCGGGTTTTATGGCGTGCAGAACATCGGCACGACGCTGACCGCCGTGAATGTGCCGAGCAACACCTCGGCGACGCTGTATCGAGTGACCGCTATCGGTATCGCCGGCACTTCGCGTAGCGTGGTGGAGAGTGTCTATGCGAAGTATTGAACGCTGTGGATCATGGCTGATCGGCATGCTGACGGCTTTGTATCTGTCGGCACCCGCCTATGCGTTCACGCCGTCGGATTCGCCGCTGCTGAGCGCTGCGGCAGTGGCACCGAATGTGATGCTTCTGCTCGACGATTCGGGAAGCATGAACACTATTATTTACGCCGCCGGATTTGATCCGAACGTCAAGCGTGCACCCGCGCGGCAGTGCAATGCCTTCCTCGGATTGTGCTCTGCGCTGAATGCCCCGCAGATCACCGGCGACACGGTGTTTCTATCGAGCCTGCCGACCTCCGGGTGCTCGGGGGGCGCCTATGCTTTCTACAACAATAGCGTGGCACCGTTGTGCCTGAAGCTCCCCGACCCCGTAGGCAATGAGAACACCCGTTATTCCGCCGATTACATTTCCTACATAGTCAGCCTGGCCACCAGTAACGGCACCCGGGACTTCACCACTGGAGCGATCCCCAACGATTACCGGATGAACGTAGCGCGCAACGTTTCCACCGCATTGGTGAGCAGCAACCGTGCCTTGCGCATGGGCCTGTCGACCTTCAACCCGGCCACCAGCAGCAACCCGGGCAATGGCGGTTTCATCGCCCGCTCGATCACCGATTTGTCGCCGGTCACCGGCAGCGTGACCCAGGCCCAGGCCGACGCTAACTACAACGCGCTGATTTCATCGATCAATGGCTTGAATGCGGTGGCCAATACACCGTTGGCCGAGAGCTATTACGAAGTCACTCGTTACATGCGTGGCCTGGCGCCTTACTACAACGGCACGCCGGCGACCTATACCAGCCCGATTCAGTACCGCTGCCAGAAAAACTACGGCGTGGTGATCACAGACGGCCTGCCTACTTACGATCGTACCTTTCCCACCAACGATCCTTTGGGCGGCAGCCGCTTGCCGAATTGGGATGGTGTGAATAATGACGGCGACAACCTCAACGGTGACGGTGAAGGCGATACGCTGTATCTGGACGACATCGCCAAGTTCGCCATTGACATCGACATGCGTTCGACCGGCAGCGATGCAGCAGGCAAGAGCTGGAACGCGGTGGATTTTCCCAAACAGAACATGAACACCTACACCGTGGGTTTCGCTGCTGACAACGACATGCTCTCGGACGCGGCGAGTTACGGGCAGGGCAAGTACTATCAGGCGACTGACGACACAGGCCTCAACGCTGCCTTGTCATCGGCGCTGAGCGACATTACCTCCAAGGCCGGTTCCGGCGGTGCCGGTGTCGTTAGCGGAACCACCTTGAGCAGTAACAGCAATTTCTTTCAGACCACCTATGACCCCAAGGATTGGCGCGGCACGATCAAGTCTTTTGGCTTCACATCGGCGGGGGCGCTGAACACGTCTGCTGCAATCTGGAGCACCGACACGACTATTGTGCCGGGTGCCACCGCACCGACTTATCAATCGTGGAACACTTCCAGCAACGCTGCTGTGACGCTGGCGTACGGTAACTTTTCCGCGGCGCAACAGACGACGCTCAGCCAAGGCCTACCCACCGGCATCACGGGTATCGATCTGGTGGAGTGGAGCAAGGGCACCAACAAAACCGGGCTGAAGGTACGCAGCGTGTTGTTGGGCGACATCATTAACTCGCCACTGGTGCTGGCATCGCCCTCGGACAAGACCGCCTCCGACCTGTCGGGCGACACTACCTACAGCACTTACCTGGCGACCAAGGCGACGAACATGAATACCAGTCTGGTGGTGAATGCCAATGACGGATTCGTCAACGTCATCAACTCGGCCAGCGGCGCCCGACGTTACGCTTACATGCCGTCCAGTGTGCTGCCTTCTCTGCGGCTGATTGCCGATCCGACCTACATCAACGGTGTCAGTCATAAGTTTCTGGTCGATGGCCAGGTCGGGGTGTTTGACGCCCAACTCAACAGCGCGTGGAAAACCTTGGCCATCGGTGGCACCGGTGCCGGTGGCAAGACGTTCTACGCGCTGCAACTGTTCGACGCGTCGGCCGGTAACGTTTTACGCGCGCTTTGGGAAGTCAGTGCGCCAACGACAGCAAATACCTCCAACGTTTTTAATGATTTGGGTTATGCCTACGCCCGGCCGGAAGTGGCACGCTTGGCCGATGGTCGGTGGGCGGCGTTCATTTCCAATGGTTATGGCAGCAACTCCGGCGTGGCGGCGTTGTACGTGCTGGATGTGCGCGATGGTTCGCTGATCAAGAAAATCGTGATCGACAGTTCGGAAACCACCAATGGTTTGTCGTCGGTGAAGCTCAAGGTCAATTCGCAAAATGTGGTGCAGGCTGCCTATGGCGGCGACTTGAAAGGGCGATTGTGGAAGTTTGATCTGAGTGCCACATCGACGGACAGCTGGAGCGTGGCGTTTTCCGGCAAGCCGCTGTTCACCACGGCGGGCGGCGCGACTCAGCCGATCACCGCGCAACCATTACTGGCGGACAATTCACTGGGCGGCAAACAGATCTTCGTCGGCACCGGTAAATTCAACGAAACGGCCGACAAGACCAACAAGGATCTGCAGGCGTTCTATTCGGTGTGGGATGCCGATGGCGGTTCGGGACAGCTCACCGTCAGCAGTTTGCAGGCGCAGGCGATTACCGGATCATTCTCTGGTAGCTCCGGGCAGTTCCTGACGACAACGCAGAATGACACGACCTATCCGGGGGAAAAGGGCTGGTATCTGCCGCTGGTGTATAACAACGTGCTGACCGGCGAGCGGGTCATCAATCAAGCGAACATCGTGCTTGGCCGTATCGTCTTCACCACGGCGAGTGTCGACACCACGGATCCCTGTGCGAGTCTCGGTACGGGCAAACTGGTCGAACTCGAGGCGTTCAGCGGTAAGATGCTCAACTACGCCGTGATCGACACAGGTTCCGACGGTCTGGTCGACAGCAATGACACGATCTCCAGCGGTGTGATATTCACTGGCGGCAATCCGACGGTGAACTTCATCTCCAGTGACGGGAAGCGCAAGGGAGTGACCGACTCCAGTGGCAACATCACCATCGTTGTGGAAAAGGGCGGCGGCGGTAGCCGTCGTATCATGTGGCGACAAATACAGTAAGTGAGAGTTTGAGGCATGCGCAGATCCAACCGAGGCTTCACCCTGATCGAAATCATGATCGTGATTGCGATCATCGGGATCGTCATCACCATTGGCTATCCGAGCCTCACCGAATACGTGAAGAAGGGCCGTCGCGCCGAAGTGGTGTCGCTGCTGTCGGAGCAGGCGCAGACCCTCGAACGGTTCTACACCAAGAACAATCTCTACACCGGCATCACGGGTCTGAGCGCCGGTAATGATTTCTACACCATTACCCCGACGATCACTGACCAGACCTTCCTGCTGACCGCCACCCGCAAGACGGGCACGGCCATGGCCACCGACAAGTGCGGGGACTTCACCCTGACCAACACGGGTGTCAGAAGCATGAGCAATGCGACTACCGGGCTGACCACCAAGGATTGCTGGGGCCGCTGAGGCGCTTCTTTCGGGCGCATTTTTGCGCCCACTGTCTTTTTTACGGTTGGATCAAACATGACCAGGCAACAGCAAGTGGTGATTGTCGGTGGCGGGGTGATTGGCCTGCTGACCGCCTACAATCTCGCCTCCGAAGTGGGCAGCGTGGTGCTGCTGGATCGCTCGAACGTCGGCCAGGAATCGTCCTGGGCGGGCGGCGGCATCGTTTCTCCGCTGTATCCGTGGCGCTACAGCCCGGCGGTCACAGCGCTGGCGCATTGGTCACAGGATTTTTATCCACAGCTCGGCGAGCGATTGTTTGCTGATACCGGGGTCGATCCCGAGGTTCACACCACAGGCCTGTACTGGTTGGATCTGGACGACGAAACCGAAGCGCTGGCCTGGGCTGAGCGGGAGAACCGGCCGCTGCGGGCTGTGGATATCTCGGCGGCCCATGACGCGGTGCCGGCACTTGGCGGTGGCTTCTCGCGGGCGATCTACATGGCTGATGTGGCCAACGTCAGAAACCCGCGTCTGGTGAAGTCGCTGAAAGCGGCATTGCAGGCGCTGCCGAACGTGATCATTCACGAGCAATCCGAAGTCAGTGGATTTGTCCGTGAGGGCGAGCGGGTGGTTGGCGTGGCGACTTCCAAAGGCGTGATCAAGGGCGATCAGGTAGTGCTGACGGCAGGTGCATGGAGCGGTGATTTGCTCAAGACGCTTAACCTGACGTTGCCGGTGGAGCCAGTCAAAGGCCAGATGATCCTCTACAAATGCGCGGCTGATTTCTTGCCGAGCATGGTGTTGGCCAAGGGCCGTTATGCGATTCCGCGTCGCGACGGGCATATCCTGATCGGCAGCACGCTGGAACATGAGGGCTACGACAAGACGCCGACCGATGTTGCGCTGGAAAGCCTGAAAGCCTCGGCGGTGGAGTTGTTGCCGGCGCTGGCGGAGGCCGAAGTGGTCGGGCATTGGGCCGGGTTACGTCCGGGTTCGCCTGAGGGGATTCCCTACATTGGTCGGGTGCCGGGGTTTGACGGTTTGTGGCTGAACTGCGGGCATTACCGCAATGGGCTGGTGCTGGCACCGGCGTCGTGTCAGTTGTTTGCCGATGTGATGCTGGGGCGGGCGCCGATTATTGATCCGGCGCCGTATGCGCCTGAAGGCCGAATTTAGCCGTGGATTTTCCAGGCGTCTATTAGATCGCCATCGCGGGCAAGCCCGCTTCCACAGTGTTCGTGGTGTTCATCGAATCCACGTACACGAACAAAACCTGTGGGAGGGGACTTGCCCGCGATAGGGGCCTCAATCCAGACCGAGTTTTTTCAGTCTGTAGCGCATCGACCTGAATGAAAGACTCAGCCGTTGCGCCGCGGCCGTGCGGTTCCAGCGGGTTTCCTCCAGCGCCTGCAGGATCAGTTTGCGCTCGACGCTCTCCAGGTAATCCTCCAGATTGTCGATCTGTGTCAAATCCGCAATCGCGCCATCCGCCGCGCAGTTGCCTTCGCTCAAGCGCAGGTCTTCAGCCTCGATCACGCGGTTCTCGCACAAGGTGTGCGCGCGTTCGAGAACATTCTCCAATTCCCGCACATTGCCCGGAAAGCGATAATTTTTCAGCGCTTCCAACGCCTGCGGATGCAGGCGCGCAGCTGGTTGCCCGGTGTCTTTGGCCAAGCGCTGGAGCATGTGAGCCGCCAGCACTTCAATGTCATCGCGGCGCTCGCGCAGCGACGGTACACGCAACTCAATCACGTTGAGTCGGTAATACAGATCCTGGCGAAAACGCTCGGTGGCAACTTCTGCATCGAGATCCTTGTGCGTGGCGCAGAGTATTCGTACATCAACCACGGTTTCCTGCTGGCCGCCAACGCTGCGCACGGCTTTTTCCTGAATCGCCCGCAGCAACTTGACCTGCATCGAGAGTGGCAAGTCTGCCACTTCATCAAGAAATAACGTGCCGCCGTGTGCGGCCTGAAACAGCCCCGGCTTGTCCTCGATCGCGCCAGTGAAACTGCCTTTGCGATGACCGAAAAACTCGCTTTCCATCAGCTCCGAAGGAATCGCCCCGCAATTGACCGGTACAAACGGTTGGCCGGCACGCGGACCTTGTTCGTGAATCAGTCGCGCAACCAACTCTTTGCCGCTGCCGGATTCGCCGCTGATGTACACCGGTGCCTGACTGCGAGCCAGTTTGTCGATTTGTTTGCGCAGCGTGCGCATCGGTAATGAATCGCCAAGCAATCGTCGATCAATCGAGACAGAAACGCCGCCCACCGCCGGCATGCGCAGCGCTGTTGCGACCAGTTCGCGTAATCGTGTCAGATCCACCGGCTTGGTGAGAAAGTCGAACGCGCCGGCCTTCAGCGCGTTGATCGCCGTTTCGAGGCTGCCATACGCGGTAATCATCGCCACCGGCAACTGGGGATAACGGTGCTGGATGTGCTGCACCAGTTCCAGCCCCGTGCCGTCGGGCAGGCGCATGTCGGTCAGGCACAGGTCAAAGGCCTCGCGCTGCAGCAACGCTTGGGCTTCGCCAAGATTGCGTGCGCTGAAGGTGTCGAGTTTCATCCTTCCCAGGGTGATTTCGAGGAGTTCGCGGATATCCGGTTCGTCGTCGACGATGAGGACTTTTTGCCGTGGGCTCATGTTCAACTTTGTTTCCGTCCGTGAGCAAAGGTGATGCGAAAGCAGCCGCCGCCTTGGCGTGATTTGAAGTCTAGGCGCGCCTGGTTGCTTTCGCACAGCTCACGGGACAGATAAAGCCCAAGGCCGGTGCCTTGGCTGCTGGTGGTGAAGAACGGTTCGAACAGATGAGCCTGTTCATCGAGCGCCACGCCGGGGCCGTTGTCCTGCACTTCGAGCACTGCCAGTTGGCTGTCGAGATCCATGAACAGGGACAGCCAGACTTCAGCATGCTCATGCAGCAGGGCGCTGTGGCGCCAGCCGTTGCGTACCAGATTGTCGAGAATTTGCGTGAGTTGGTTGGGGTCCATCAGGGTGGTGAAGTCGCCCGAGTTGATCCGCAGATGAATCTGCTGGCGCTCGGTGGCCTGTTCGCGGCTTTCGGCGACAAAGTTTTCCAGCCACGGCTTTAGATCCAGCCGTTGCGGCGCGCTTTGCTGGCGACGGGACAGTTGCAGGACGTTTTCGATGACTCGGTTCATGCGTTGGGAGTGATCTTGAATGATCTGCGTCAGACGCCGATCCGCGCCATCGAGTTCCTCGGATTCCCCCAATAGCTGTGCGGCGTGACTGATGGCCCCCAGCGGATTGCGAATTTCGTGAGAGATACCGGCGGTCAGGCGCCCGAGCGCGGCGAGTTTCAGTTGTTGGGCCTGTTGGGCGATTTGTGCGAGGTCTTCGAGAAACACCAGTGTCTGTTGATTGGGGCTCTGTTTGAGGGCGATGAAGCTTGGCTGCAGTTCCAGGCCGTTGCCGGGG
Source organism: Pseudomonas sp. FP2196 (assembly GCF_030687715.1). Lineage (GTDB taxonomy): Bacteria > Pseudomonadota > Gammaproteobacteria > Pseudomonadales > Pseudomonadaceae > Aquipseudomonas. Next base: position 5,256,498 of record NZ_CP117445.1, on the reverse strand, counting down.
ATTTTCAGGCTTTGCGGGCGCAGGGTCGGGTTGTTCATCCACAATTGCAGGCGATCGACTAGCGCGGGTGAATAATCGTCGATCAAATGGCCTTGAAGGTGCGACTGCGCGAGCAAGGTCTGGGCGCTGTGATTGGCCAGTTGGACGCGGCGCTGTTCGTCGAGCACCAGAATCCCGGTGCGCATGCGTTGCAGGATCAGCGCATTGAGGGCTTCCAGGCCGACCACTTCGCTGGCCCGCTGCTCAGCCAGGGTTTCACTGACTTCAAGACGCCGGATCAGCCCCTGCACCAGTAACGAGGCAGCAAAACACAAAGCACCGAGGGTGCCCGCTTGCAAGTATTCATTGGCGCTCAGCGGATGACTGAAACTCAACAGGAAGCTCAGGGCCACAATGCCAAGCGCTGCAATAGCAGCAATCAGCAGGCCGATGCGTCGGCGCAGCAGGGTGTTGCTGATCGCCACCGAGACCACCAGCAAATTGCCGAAGGCGCTGGCGACTCCGCCCGCCGCAAAGAACAAACCGCACAGCAGCAGCACATCGACAAGGGCCAAGCTGAACAGTTGCGCGGGCCGCCGGGTGTTTTCAAGAAACACTACCAGAAGAATGTTCAGCACCAGATACAGCCAACTGCCGCCGCGCAGCAGATCGTCGTTGGCCGACGTCAGCAGGCGGTTGTCCATGTTGCTGGAGATCAGCAGCACCAGCGTGATGCCGACACTTAAACGGTAGAGATGATAAAGGCGCAGCAGACGCTGAGCCTGTTTGCTGTCGGCGTTGGCGGCCTCAGCGATCACTGGAACCAGGGCCTTGCTCAAGATGAGCCTGGCTGCAATACCACTGTTGTTGAAGGTTCAGCGCGCGGTCGCGGGGCAGGTGCACGCCGCAATGGGCACAGCGCACCATCGGCGCGGCGTCTTGCTCGCGGGAAGATTGTGCGGATGAGGCGGGGGTCTTGAATTTACGCCACAACCATATCGCAGCGAAAATCAGGGCAATCCAGAACAATAAACGAAGCATGATGAGCGGCTTTTCGACTGATGATCCGGCAGTTTAGCCAAGGACATGACAAGCGCACAGCCTATTAAAGCGCGGTCATGAAAAAGGGAGATCCGAAGATCTCCCTTTTCTGTGCATCCGGTGTGATCAGTCGAACACGCCGAAAGTCATGTAGCTGAACCAGGAGCGGTCGGTGTCGCTCGACTCAGGCTCCGGCTCCTCGATCACGTCACCGTTCTCGTCTTTAGGCTTGAGCTCGTTCGGGATCGCGTCTTTCGCATCCTGGAACTGCTTCTGCACGTCCTGGTTGGCGCGGGTCTCTCCCGGCGGCAGCGGTGGACGCGATTCGATCAGACCCAACGTTGCCTTGCTCAGGAACGAACGGTTATCAGCTTCAGCAACCCTTGGCACGAACTGGCCATCTTGCAGGCTCGGGTGGTTCGGGTAGTTGAGCTTCAGGGTTTCCAGGCTGCTGGCCGCCAGTTCGTCCAGGTGCAGACGCTGGTAGGCTTCGGTCATCACCGCCAGGCCGTCGCCGACCGATGGGGTTTCCTGGAAGTTTTCCACGACATAACGGCCACGGTTGGCGGCAGCAACGTACGCCTGACGGGTCAGGTAGTAGTCGGCCACGTGGATTTCGTAGGCCGCCAGCAGGTTGCGCAGGTAAATCATGCGCTGCTTGGCGTCCGGCGCGTAGCGGCTGTTCGGATAGCGACTGGTCAGCTGGGCGAACTCGTTGTAGGAGTCGCGGGCAGCGCCCGGGTCACGCTTGGTCATGTCCAGCGGCAGGAAGCGCGCCAGCAGGCCGACGTCCTGGTCGAAAGAAGTCAGACCTTTCAAGTAATACGCGTAATCCACGTTCGGGTGCTGCGGATGCAAACGAATGAAACGCTCGGCGGCGGACTTGGCAGCTTCCGGTTCGGCGTTTTTATAGTTGGCGTAGATCAGCTCCAGCTGTGCCTGATCGGCGTAGCGACCGAACGGATAACGCGACTCCAGAGCCTTCAGCTTCGCTGTGGCGCTGGTGTAGCTGTTGTTGTCCAGGTCAGTCTGAGCCTGCTGATACAGCTCGGCTTCGCTGAGGTTTTCGTCTACGACTTCCTTCGATGAGCAAGCAGCGGTCAATGCGAGGATGGCGATCAGCAGCAGGTGTTTCACTTGCATGGCGGCTTGCGTCCCTATGACGGCCGCTGTCTTGGGCGGGGCCGTCCTGTTATGATGAGCGCCCCGTTGAAAAGCCTCGGGGCAAAAGACGCCGTATTTAACCACAAGCGCGCAGCCGAAACCAAAAGCTGTGCCGACGCACAGTCAGAGCATGTCCGATAAAATTGAACTTCGCGCAGAGGTGCCGTCCGAATTGGGCGGCCAACGCCTCGATCAAGTCGCTGCCCAACTCTTCGCAGAGCATTCCCGCTCGCGCCTTTCCGCCTGGATCAAAGAAGGTCGCCTGACTGTGGACGGGGCGGTCATCCGTCCTCGCGACATCGTGCATGGCGGTGCCATCCTTGAGCTGACTGCCGAGCAGGAAGCCCAGGGCGAGTGGATCGCCCAGGACATCGAGCTCGACATCGTCTATGAAGATGACGACATTCTGGTGATCAACAAGCCTGCGGGCCTGGTGGTGCATCCGGCTGCCGGTCACGCCGATGGCACCTTGCTCAACGCCTTGCTGCACCACGTGCCAGACATTATCAATGTTCCGCGCGCCGGTATCGTGCATCGTCTGGACAAGGACACCACCGGTTTGATGGTGGTGGCCAAGACCATTCAGGCGCAGACAAAGCTTGTGACTCAATTGCAGAGTCGCAGCGTGAGCCGGATCTACGAGTGCATCGTGATTGGCGTAGTGACCGCCGGCGGCAAGATCAACGCCCCGATTGGCCGTCACGGTCAGCAGCGCCAGCGCATGGCGGTGATGGAAGGCGGCAAACCAGCCGTCAGTCACTACCGCGTGCTGGAGCGTTTCCGTTCCCACACCCATGTACGGGTGAAACTGGAAACCGGTCGTACTCACCAGATCCGCGTACACATGGCGCACATCAACTTCCCGTTGGTCGGCGATCCTGCGTATGGCGGTCGTTTCCGCATTCCGCCTGCTGCGAACCTGAACATGGTCGAAACCCTCAAGAACTTCCCGCGGCAGGCCCTGCACGCGCGTTTCCTTGAGCTCGATCACCCGACGAGCGGTGAGCGCATGAGTTGGGAATCGCCGTTGCCGGAAGATTTCGTCTGGCTGCTGACCCTGCTCAAGCAGGATCGCGAGGCCTTCGTCGGATGAACTGGCTGACGCCGGACTGGCCTGCGCCGGCCAGCGTCAGGGCCTGTGTCACCACCCGCGAGGGTGGTGTCAGCGAGGCGCCGTTCGACAGCCTCAATCTGGGCGATCATGTTGATGACCGCCCGGAAGCAGTCGCCGAGAACCGCCGGCGTCTGACTGATCACTTCTCTATAAAGCCTGCCTGGTTGCAGCAAGTTCACGGGATTGCCGTGGCGCATGCTGATCCATCTGTCGTTGCGACAGCCGATGCCAGTTGGACTGCCACTCCTGGAGTTGCCTGTGCGGCAATGACGGCCGATTGTTTACCGGCATTGTTCTGCGACCGCGCCGGTACTCGCGTGGCAGCGGCGCATGCCGGTTGGCGTGGTCTGGCGGCGGGCGTCCTCGAAGCCACACTCGACACGCTCGATGTGCCGGCAGAAGACGTGTTGGTCTGGCTCGGTCCAGCGATAGGTCCGCATGCCTTTGAAGTCGGTCCGGAAGTTCGGGAAGTCTTTATCAATCAATTGCCCGAAGCGGCAACAGCCTTTGTCCCCAGTCACAATCCCGGCAAGTTCATGGCTGACATCTATCAGCTGGCGCGCCTGCGTCTGGCAGTTCGTGGTGTCACTGCGGTGTATGGCGGCGGTTTCTGTACCGTGACCGATCCGCGCTTCTTCTCTTACCGCCGTGCGTCGCGCACCGGTCGCTTTGCCTCCCTGGTTTGGCTCACCCGCTAAACTGTCTGATCTGCATCAACTGCCCGCCGCTTGAATCTTGCAGAATCGACCGCATCTACAGTGGTATCTGGCAGGTTTCTTTATTCAGGATGGTTTTAGGTCCGGCCTGCTCAAAAGGAAGGTGACCCATGCGTATAGACCGTTTAACCAGCAAACTACAGTTGGCCTTGTCCGACGCCCAGTCGTTGGCCGTCGGCCATGATCATCCGGCCATCGAGCCGGCGCACTTGATGCAGGCCATGCTTGAACAGCAGGGTGGTTCGATCAAACCCCTGTTGATGCAAGTCGGCTTTGACGTCAACAGCTTGCGAAAAGAGCTGACCAAAGAGCTCGACCAATTACCGAAAATCCAGAATCCGACTGGCGACGTCAACATGTCGCAGGATCTGGCGCGCCTGCTCAATCAGGCTGACCGTCTGGCTCAGCAGAAGGGCGACCAGTTCATTTCCAGCGAACTGGTGTTGCTCGCTGCTATGGACGAGAACAGCAAACTCGGCAAGTTGCTGCTCGGCCAGGGCGTGAGCAAGAAAGCCCTGGAAAATGCGATCAACAACCTGCGCGGTGGCGAAGCGGTTAACGACGCCAACCACGAAGAGTCGCGTCAGGCGTTGGACAAGTACACCGTCGACCTGACCAAGCGTGCCGAAGACGGCAAGCTCGATCCGGTGATCGGCCGTGACGATGAAATTCGCCGCACCATTCAGGTTCTGCAACGCCGGACCAAGAACAACCCGGTGCTGATCGGTGAGCCTGGCGTGGGTAAAACCGCGATCGCTGAAGGTCTGGCCCAGCGCATCATCAACGGCGAAGTGCCGGACGGCCTCAAGGGCAAGCGTTTGCTGTCGCTTGATATGGGCGCGCTGATTGCTGGGGCCAAGTACCGCGGTGAGTTCGAAGAGCGCCTGAAATCCCTGCTCAATGAACTGTCGAAGCAGGAAGGGCAGATCATTCTGTTCATCGACGAATTGCACACCATGGTCGGCGCCGGTAAAGGCGAAGGCTCGATGGATGCCGGCAATATGCTCAAGCCAGCCCTGGCGCGCGGCGAGTTGCACTGTGTCGGCGCGACCACGCTGAACGAGTACCGCCAATATATAGAGAAGGACGCGGCCCTCGAACGACGCTTCCAGAAAGTGCTGGTGGATGAGCCGAGTGAAGAAGACACCATCGCGATCCTGCGTGGCCTCAAGGAGCGTTACGAGGTTCACCACAAGGTCGCGATCACTGACGGCGCGATCATTGCGGCGGCCAAGCTCAGCCATCGTTACATCACTGATCGGCAGTTGCCGGACAAGGCCATCGACCTGATCGACGAGGCTGCCAGCCGTATCCGCATGGAGATCGACTCCAAGCCGGAAGTGCTTGATCGTCTGGAGCGTCGCCTGATTCAGTTGAAGGTCGAATCACAGGCGCTGAAGAAAGAAAGCGATGAAGCGGCGATGAAGCGCCTGGAAAAGCTCCAGGAAGAAATCGTTCGTCTTGAGCGCGAGTACTCGGATCTGGAAGAAATCTGGAACTCGGAAAAAGCCGAGGTACAGGGTTCTGCGCAGATTCAGCAGAAGATCGAACAGTCCCGTCAGGAGCTGGAAGCCGCACGCCGTAAAGGTGATCTGAACCGCATGGCCGAGTTGCAGTACGGGGTGATCCCTGATCTGGAACGCAGCCTGCAAATGGTCGACCAGCACGGCAAGAGCGAAAACCAGTTACTGCGCAGCAAGGTCACTGAAGAAGAGATCGCTGAAGTCGTGTCGAAGTGGACGGGCATTCCGGTGTCGAAAATGCTCGAAGGCGAGCGCGACAAGCTGATGAAGATGGAAAGCCTGTTGCACAAGCGCGTGATCGGTCAGGAAGAAGCGGTCGTGGCGGTTTCCAATGCGGTGCGTCGTTCCCGCGCCGGGCTGTCTGACCCGAATCGTCCAAGCGGCTCGTTCATGTTCCTGGGCCCGACCGGTGTCGGTAAAACCGAGCTGTGCAAGGCGCTGGCCGAATTCCTCTTTGATACTGAAGAGGCGATGGTGCGGATCGACATGTCCGAGTTCATGGAGAAACATTCCGTGGCTCGTTTGATCGGTGCGCCACCGGGATACGTCGGTTACGAAGAGGGCGGTTATCTGACCGAAGCCGTACGGCGCAAGCCTTACTCGGTGATCCTGCTGGACGAGGTCGAGAAGGCGCATCCGGATGTGTTCAACATCTTGCTGCAAGTGCTTGAGGATGGTCGTCTGACCGACAGCCACGGACGTACGGTGGACTTCCGCAATACCGTGATCGTCATGACCTCGAACCTCGGTTCGTCGCAGATTCAGGAGCTGGTGGGTGATCGTGAGGCCCAGCGTGCAGCGGTGATGGATGCGCTGACTTCGCATTTCCGTCCGGAGTTCATCAACCGGGTCGACGAAGTGGTGATCTTCGAGCCTCTGGCACGGGATCAGATCGCGGGCATTACCGAGATCCAGTTGGGCCGTCTGCGCAGTCGTCTGGCCGAGCGTGAGCTGAAGCTGGAGCTGAGCCCGGAAGCGATGGACAAGTTGATTGCTGTCGGTTACGACCCGGTCTATGGCGCACGTCCTTTGAAACGGGCGATCCAGCGCTGGATCGAAAACCCGCTGGCGCAGTTGATCCTGTCGGGTCACTTCATGCCAGGCGATACGGCGACCGGTGCCGTTGCGAACGACGAAATCGTTTTCAACTGAGCCGCAGCGTCAATGAAATAAGGAAGGCCTCGCATTGCGAGGCCTTTTTTTCGCCAGGCTGTTGAACTCAAAGGAAAAGGCTTGTAAAGTGCGCCCCGCAGTCAGTCACCCACAAGGTTTCAGCTCACTGAGCAGAAATCTGAAATAAGTTGCAAATCATTAACTTGAAAGCAATTTAGGGGGTTGACAGAGGTGATCTAGGTTGTAGAATAGCGCGCCTCAGACACACGAACGCAGCGATGCGAACGAAGTCTAAGAGCTGTACGTTTCACCGTTGTAAATTGAAATATGTAGTTCCGTGATAGCTCAGTCGGTAGAGCAAATGACTGTTAATCATTGGGTCCCAGGTTCGAGTCCTGGTCACGGAGCCAATTTCAAACCGGGGTATAGCGCAGTCCGGTAGCGCGCCTGCTTTGGGAGCAGGATGTCAGGAGTTCGAATCCCCTTACCCCGACCATTTTTGGGTCGTTAGCTCAGTTGGTAGAGCAGTTGGCTTTTAACCAATTGGTCGTAGGTTCGAATCCCACACGACCCACCATTTTTGAAACCAGTTTTGCGCTGGGATCGAATCTTAAGATCAGAGGCCAAAAGCGCTGATCGAAGAAGGCGATCTTTGAAAGGTCGCCTTTTTTTTACCGGGGTATAGCGCAGTCCGGTAGCGCGCCTGCTTTGGGAGCAGGATGTCAGGAGTTCGAATCCCCTTACCCCGACCATATTAAAAATCCTCGTATCGAAAGATACGGGGATTTTTTTTGTCCGACAAAAACGCATTTCCCCTTCAAGTCATCGTACAACTTGCCGATAGCCCGCTAACGAGAGGGGACTGTCACTGCTTCGCCCCTTGAATCTGGCCAATACAAGAATAAGGGCGTTCGTCATGTTGCTTCGTCAGTTGAATATTGCTCCCCGGGCTGCCTTGGGGTTTGCCCTGATCGCGGTATTAGTGGCATTGCTTGGCGTGTTTGCGCTGGGGCAGATGTCGAGCATCCGTGACAGTGAGGTAGCGGTAGAAAACCAGTGGTTGCCGAGCATCCGTGGTGGCGACGAGATCCGCGAATTGATGCTGCGCATTCGTACCATCTCTTTGCGCATGGCGCTGGATCAAGACCCCAACAACATCGCGACCTACCGCAGCCAGATGGACACCCGCGACAAGGAATTGAGCGAGAAAATCGCCGCGTACGACAAACTGGTCAACACCGCGGAGGGTCAGCAGGTCTATGACCAGTTCAAAAAGACCTTCGCCGCGTACCGCACTGGAATCGCTCAATCCTTCACGCTGGCCGAGCAGGGCAAGCGTGACGAACTGACCAAGCTGCTGCTGGTAGACATGAAAACCGTGGTCGACGGTTCCGGCAAACAACTCAGCGATCTGGCCGATTTGTTCGCCAGACAGGTCGCCGCTGAAAGCGAGAAGTCCGCAGCGCACTATGAAACATCGCGCACTATCGTCAGCGTGTTCATCGCGCTGGCTGCACTGGCCACAGTCGCGCTGGCGATGCTTTTGACCCGCAGCATCGTCCGCCCCTTGAGCAGCGCTGTCAGCGCCGCTGAAAGCGTCGCCCAAGGCGATCTGACCCGGCCGATCGAAACCCACGGCAACGATGAGGTCAGCCGCTTGCTCAAGGCGCTGGCGACCATGCAGCAGAATCTTCGCGAAACGCTGCAAGGCATCAGCGGCTCGGCCACGCAGTTGGCCACTGCTGCCGACGAACTCAGTGCGGTGACGCTCGACAGTACGCAGGGTTTGCAGCAGCAGAACAACGAAATCGAACAGGCTGCCACCGCAGTCAACCAGATGACCACAGCAGTGGAAGAGGTCGCACGCAATGCGGTATCGACCTCTGACGCCACCCGTCAGTCGAGTGAATCAGCGCATCTGGGCCAGGCGCGCGTCAGCGAAACCGCCACCGCCATCAATGCACTGGCCAGCGATGTGCAGCACACCGGTGAACTGGTGCAGTCGTTGGCTAATCAGTCGCAGGACATCGGCAAAGTGCTGGATGTGATCCGCGCGATTGCCGAGCAGACCAATCTGTTGGCGCTGAACGCAGCCATTGAAGCGGCGCGGGCCGGCGAGAGCGGGCGTGGTTTTGCCGTCGTCGCCGATGAAGTGCGAGCACTGGCTTATCGCACGCAGCAATCGACTCAAGAGATCGAGCAAATGGTGCAGGGCATGCGCAGTGGTTCGAGCCTGGCGCTGGACTCGATGCAGGCCAGTGCCGCCCGAGCCACGACCACGCTGGCGTTGGCAGAGCGTGCCGGTGAGGCGCTGGAAACCATCACCGCCTCGGTGCATGAAATCCATGAGCGCAATCTGGTGATCGCCAGCGCTGCTGAAGAACAAGCGCAAGTCGCGCGCGAAGTGGACCGTAATCTGGTGAACATTCGTGATCTGTCGGTGCGCTCCGCTGCTGGCGCCGATCAGACCAGCGCATCCAGCCACGAGTTGTCGAAGCTGGCGAATGCCCTGCAGGGCATGGTGCGACGTTTCCAGTTGTAAGTTTGCAGGCATGAAAAAGCCGCGCTTCTCGCAGGAGTAGCGCGGCTTTTGATGTTCAGCGAATCAAGCGCCGTCTTGATCTTTCAGATGCTCGAACAGGCCCTTGGGCATCTTCTTGCCATTGGCTTCGAAGTTGGCCTTTACGTTGTTGTAGGCCTCTTGCTCATCAATGAAGCCGTCGTGGTTGGTGTCGATCTTGTCGAAATCGGATTTTGGCGCGACTTTGAGGAATTCGGCACGGGAAACCTTGCCGTCGCCATCAGAGTCGGTCTTGGCCATCGACGCATCGCCACATTTGCCTTCACCGCATTTGCCTTCCGGTGTCTTTACCGAAGTTTCTGCCGAGGCAACCATATAGCCCTGGGCCAGTGGCTGGGCGGCAAACACCGATCCGGACAGCATCAGACCACCCGCCAGCGCGGCGCCGATCAGGCCAATGGATTTTTTACCGAGAGTCGAAGTACGGGACATTACATTCTCCTGCGGTTGCACAGCGCAACCACGCGTTAAGGACGATTAGCCTGAGCAGGTGTTGCTCGGGTATGGCCATTAAGCGGTGGTGGTGTATCGCGTCTGTGTCGCGGAGCGGGGCGTTTGTAAGCGAAGGATAGATATTACGGACGCAGATACATTACGAGACAGAAACGCAGACCAAATGTAGGAGTGAGCCTGCTCGCGATAGCGCTGTGTCATTCAACAATGATGTCGACTGATAGACCGCTATCGCGAGCTGGCTCACTCCTACAGGGATTGCATCAATGCAGTTTCAGGCGCGGCTCGGTGCCTCGGCCAATCTTGCTACCGAGCATCAACATCGCCGTGCGGAATGGCCCGTACAGCGCCATCTGGTGCATGCGATACAGCGACACGTAAAACATCCGCGCCAGCCAGCCCTCAAGCATTACGCTGCCAGTGAGGTTGCCCATCAAGTTACCCACAGCCGAAAAACGCGACAGCGAAATCAGCGAGCCATAGTCGGTGTACTTGTACTCCGGCAGCGTCTTGCCTTCGATGCGCAGTTTCAGCGATTTGGCCAGCAACGATGCCTGTTGGTGCGCAGCTTGCGCGCGCGGCGGCACGTTACGATCGGTGCCTGGTTGCGGGCAGGCGGCGCAATCACCAAAGGCGAAGATGTTCTCGTCGCGGGTGGTTTGCAGTGTCGGCAGCACTTGCAGCTGATTGATGCGATTGGTTTCCAGGCCGTCGATATCCTTGAGGAAACCCGGTGCACGAATACCGGCTGCCCAGACTTTCAGGCTGGCCTTGATTTCGTTGCCATCGGCAGTGATCAGGCTGTCGGCCGTCACTTCGCTGACCGACGCATTGGTCATGACATTGACCCCGAGTTTTTCCAGGGTCTTGTGTACCGGCCCGCCGATGCGCTCCGGCAGGGCTGGAAGTACCCGTGGCCCGGCTTCGATCAGGGTGATGTGCATGTTTTCCGGTTTGATCCGGTCGAGGCCGTAAGCCGCCAGCTCATGGGCGGCGTTGTGCAACTCTGCCGCCAGTTCGACGCCTGTGGCGCCGGCACCGACGATCGCTACACTGATCTGCTCGACCACATCGGTTTGCCCGGCGTGGGCACGCAGGTAGTGGTTGAGCAGTTGCTGATGGAAGCGCTCGGCCTGTTTACGGGTGTCGAGGAACAGGCAGTGCTGCGCCGCACCCTGCGTACCGAAATCGTTGGTGGTGCTGCCGACGCTGATCACCAGCGAGTCGTAGCCCACTTCACGCGCTGGCACCAGCTCTACGCCGTTTTCGTCGTAGGTAGCGGCCAGCTGGATTTTCTTCGCGGCACGATCGAGCCCGCTCATGCGCCCCAGCTGGAACTCGAAGTGGTTCCATTTTGCCTGGGCGACATAGTTGAGTTCGTCTTCGGAGGAGTTCAGCGATCCGGCGGCCACTTCGTGCAACAGTGGTTTCCAGATGTGCGTCAGGTTCGCGTCGACCAGCATCACACTGGCCGTGCCGCGCTTGCCCAGAGTCTTACCCAGACGGGTAGCCAGCTCCAGACCGCCGGCGCCGCCGCCGACAATAACAATACGATGGGACATGGGGATAACTCGCAAGGTTTTTAAAGGAAATCGGTGCGGTTACCTTCGCGAGCGCCAGGCAGCTCATAGCGTCAGGTAACTGATTAATCGGCTCAACAGGCCGAGACCAATGGTCACTGCCAGCACCAGCACCAGGAGCATCCACGGCCGGAATGGCCGGCGCTCGACACGGTGTTGGGACAGTTGCAGGTACTCTTCGACATGCTTTTGGTCTTCGGGGTTCAGGCGGCTGGTCATAAAGGCCTCGTCAGGTAGACGTTGCTGAATGTGCAGAAGCTACAGCGGTTTTCAACCGGGGTTGAACGCAGCATAGCCGCTGTCCGGAACCGGTTCGACAGACACACCGTCATCGAGGCGAATGATCCCGCTTTGTAACACTCGAGCGGTGATTCCGCCATGCCCGCGCACCGCTTGAAAAGTGCCGGGGCCGAGGTTGTTTTGCAGGCGGGCGCAAGGCTGGCACCAGCCGGTTGTTTCGAAAATTGCCTGACCGATGCGAAAGCGCCGACCCTTGAGGCTGAACAGGTTGATCCCGCTGATAACGAGATTGCGCCGCAGCTCTTCAGGCTTGACCGGTTGATCGGGCGCACGGCCCATCAATGCGCTGATCACCGACAGGTGTTCCCACTGGATCAGCGTCACCTGCCGCGCGTTGCGCACGCCGGGGCGGGCATGATCGCCAGTCAGTCCGGCTTCCAGCCGCGCTTCCACAGCATCGAGTTCGATCATTAGCCCACGGGATTCTGGTCGCACGCCGATCCAGCGTACACGGCCGGTTTGCGGGACATCGGCGATCAATTGCTGAAGCGGCGTCACAGGCTGATTCCAACATCAAACACGATGCTTCTTCCAAGGTTGCTACGTAGAAAGTCCGGTGCATCGGGGTGGGCGAACAGCACGCGGGCGAATGTCGGGCCGACAAGGGACAGCGAGCGCCAGCCCTGACGCAAGTATTCGGTCGGTGGCGGAAAGTGGCTGTTGAGGTCCAGCACTTCGCGCTTGAGGCTGGCGAAGGCGATGATATCCAATTCGCCCAGATCCATGCCGCGCTCCTTGTAGTTGTGGGCTTTCTTGCGCAAGGTCGGCGCCAGTCTGAGCAGGAATTCATTGGCCGGAATCCGTCGCGGCTTGGCTTCGCGGCGTACCAGTTGGCTAAGGGAAAACGCACTGCGTCGCCGCTGCAATTCGTCACGCCATTCGTCGTTGAGTCGGCGGCCTTCATCGAGAACGAAAAACACCTCGAAATTGGCATCACGAAACAGCACGTCCGGCGGCTCGCCAGCAGGCGCGAACTCGTCGGCCCGGTAAGGAATGTTCAGGCCTTGCAGCAGGCGCTGGCAGACCCAACGCTCACGCTCCCATTTGCGGGCATTGGACAGGAACGCGTTGGCTTGCTCGGCCGCGATGGTCAGCAGGCGTAAATAATCGGAGTCATCCATAGGCCAAGCTTAGCGTTCAAATGTGATCGAAGTAGTGGCCAGGAACAACTCTTCCCGGTTACGTCATCCCCAGCCAGTTTGGCAGGACCAGCGAAATCCACGGTACATAGGTTATCAATATCAGGAACAGTAACAGGATAATCAGCCAAGGCATCGCCGCACGGATGGTGGCACCCAGCGACATGCCTGTCACCGCCGACGTGACGAACAGATTCAGCCCTACGGGCGGGGTAATCAGCCCGATCTCCAGGTTCACCACCATGATGATGCCCAGGTGAATCGGGTCGATCCCCAACTGCACGGCAATCGGAAACAGGATCGGCGCCAGGATCAGGATGATTGCCGAGGGCTCCATGAACGCCCCCGCCACCAGTAACACGATGTTCACCACCAGCAGGAAAGTCACCGGCGTCAGCCCCGCGCCGATGACCCAGGCGGTGATCTGTTGCGGAATTTGCTCGGTGGTCAACACATGAGCGAACAGCATGGCATTGGCGATGATGAACATCAGCATGATGCTCAGCTTGGCGGATTCCAGCAGCACTTTCGGTGTCTCACGGAACGTCATGTCCTTGTAGACGAACAGTGCAATGAATGCCGAGTAGACCGCCGCGACTGCTGCCGCCTCGGTCGGGGTGAACATTCCTGAGTAAATGCCGCCCAGGATGATGACCATGAGCAACAGTCCCCAGATGGCTTTGCGTGCTGCCGTAAACCATTCACGAACGGTGGCACGAGGCATGGCGGGCAGGTTTTTCCTGACGGCGACGATGTAGATGGCAATCATCAAGAAAGTACCCAGCAGCAAACCCGGTACGACACCGGCCATAAACAGTTTGCCGACCGAGGTCTCTGTCGCAGCGGCATACACCACCATGACGATGGAGGGGGGGATGAGAATGCCCAGCGTGCCGGCATTGCACACGATGCCGGCACCGAAGGCCTGTGGATAACCGGACCGGACCATGCCCGCAATTGCGATGGAGCCCACGGCCGCGACCGTTGCAGGGCTTGAGCCGGACAGCGCGGCGAACAACATGCACGCGAGGACAGCTGCGATGGCCAGGCCGCCGCGAATATGACCGACACACGCATTGGCAAAGTCGATCAGGCGCCGCGCCACGCCGCCCGTGGTCATGAACGCGCCAGCCAGCAAAAAGAACGGGATCGCCAGTAACGTGTAGTGCTCGGATGTCTCGAATAACTTGATGGCCAGTGAGCGTACGGAGTCGGGGCTGAAAAGAATGATCGTCATCGAACCGGCCAAACCCAAAGAAATGGCGATCGGTACACCGATGAACATCAGCACGAACAGCGCGACGAAGAGGAACAGAATGGTCATTTCTTGTCATCCTCATGTTCGGTCAGTTTCATCGCATCTGCGGCTTCATCGGCCAAGCCCAAGCCGGTTTGACGGTTTTGCACGATGCGCACGAGGATTTCGGCAAAGCGAATGAACACCAGAGCGAAACCGACAGGCACGATCAGCCCGATGTGCCACTGCATGATGCCGTAGTGACCGAGATCCTCGGCGCCGATACCGGCGATGAACAACGTCTGAATCCATTCGAAACTGCTGACACTGAGCAACCCCGCATAGGCGAGACAGCACAGGCACGCAATGATGGCGATGATGCGCTGAGCCGGTTTGCTGGCCAGCTTCACCAAGGCATCGACGCCGATATGCCCGGCAGTGCGCACACCATAGGACAAGCCAAAAAAGATCAGCCAGGCAAACAGTGCTTTGGTCAACGCGATGCTCCACGTCATGGCCTGGGCCATCCCCATGATGCTGTCGCCCATCGCGAATAGCTGTTCACTGGCGCCTTGCCATTGCTCGGCGAAGCTGTAGAAAACGCTATAGAGGTTGTTCAGGATGACGTAAACGAACGTCACCAGCGTCATTGCCGCCAACAGGAAAACAATGAAGCCTTCCTCGAAGTGGTCCCATATGCGCCGCAAGGCATTCATGAGTGGCTGCTCCCGATCGAATGACGACTATGAAACAGGTGCCGCCCTTTTGAGGCGGCACATGCGGGCAGATTTACTGAGCCTGGTTTGAGGCGTCGGCGGCTTTGATCAGGTCGGCGCCGATAGCACCTTCGAACTTCGCCCAGACCGGTTTCATTTTTTCACGCCACTCGCCACGTTGTTCCGGAGTCAGCAGGATGATTTCAGTGGTTTTGGCGTCGACGATATGCTGTTTGGCGTCCTGGTTGAGCTTCTCAGCGTCTTTGTTCACCTGGGCGGTAACCTCGACAATTATTTTGTCCAGTTCGGTTCTCACATCCGGCGGCAGGCCATTCCAGAACTTGGTGTTGGTGATCAGCATGTAGTCGAGCAGGCCATGGTCGGATTCAGTGATGAACTTCTGCACCTCGTGCATTTTCTGACTGAAAATGTTCGAGTAAGGGTTTTCCGCGCCATTCACGACACCGGTCTGCAAGCTCTGATACACCTCGGCGAAGCTCAACTTGCGCGGGTTGGCTTTCACGGCTTTGAATTGTTCATCCAATACCGCCGACGCCTGTACACGGAATTTCAGACCCCGGGCGTCGCCCGGTACAACCAGCTTCTTGTTGGCGGACAGCTGCTTCATGCCGTTGTGCCAATAAGCCAGGCCTGTGATGTTCTTGCTTTCCATCGACTTGAGCAGTTCCTGGCCTTGAGGGCTGCGCTGGAAACGGTCGACAGCCGAGATGTCGTTGAACAGGAACGGCAAGTCGAATAGCTGCAATTTCGGTGTGTATTGTTCGAACTTTGCCAGCGACGGTGCAATGAGTTGCACATCGCCCAACAGCAGTGCCTCCATTTCCTTGCCGTCGCCAAACAGCGAAGAGTTCGGGTAGACCTCAACCTTGACCTTGTCCTTCAGACGTTCTTCGACGAGTTTCTTGAATAGCAGGGCGCCCTGGCCTTTGGGCGTTTGCTCGGCGACTACATGGGAAAACTTGATAACGATTGGATCGGCCGCCAGCGCCAGGCCCGATACGCTCAGCGCGAGTGCGCAGATGACCGCGTTGCGCAATGATTTAAGCATTGAGATGTTCCTCTTGTTTTAGTTCTCGTGCGGTTCATGGCTGAAAAGCGTTTGCACGGTGGACAAGAGGAGTCTAGGCAATAAATCTCAATTGGTTGGCGAGACTAGTATTTCCAGAAAACCGGTGTGAGCAGCACCAGAACGGTGAGGATCTCCAGTCTTCCCAAAAGCATGCCGACAGTCAGCAGCCATTTGGCAGCATCGGGCAGTGTGGAAAAATTTCCCGCCGGGCCAATGATCGAGCCAACGCCAGGCCCGACATTGCATACGGCGGTAGCCGCGCCACTCAATGCAGTTGTCCAGTCCAGGCCGATGAGCGCCAACCCCATTGCGATCGCCCCGATAGTGATGGTGAAAAAGAATGAAAACGTCAGCAGCGAACGGGCGATGTCCTCGTCAATGGGGTGTTTGTTGTATTTTTTTCGGATCACGGCGCGAGGGTGGATTAATTGATTCAGACTGCCCATCAGCAGTGTGCCAGCCACTTGAAAGCGGAATATTTTCAGACCGCCAGCGGTGGAACCGGAGCAGCCTCCGACAAAGGTCAGATAGAAGAACAGCAATACGGCAAAACTGCCCCATAACGTGTAATCCCCCAGTGCGACGCCGGTCGTCGTGACCACCGATGTCACGTTGACCGCCACGATCCGAAACGCTTCCCACCAGCCGTACTCGCTGTGCAAGCACAACCAGGTGCCGACCAGCACCCAGGTAATGAGCAAAAAGCCAATGAACCCGCGTACCTGATGATCTTTGAACAAGGCCCGTTTATTGCCGCGAAGCGTGCTCACATACAGCGTGAAAGGGAGGCTGCCCAGAATCATGATAGCGACCGCCACCCAATGAATGGACGGTTGCGTCCAATGTGCCAGCGAGGCATCGGAGGTCGAAAACCCTCCCGTGGAAATCAATGACATTGAATGGTTGATGGCTTCGAACGGCGTCATCCCTGCTATCCACAGGGCCAGCGTGGCAAGACCGGTAAGCCCGATATAAAGCCCCAGAATGTATTTGGCGGCGACATGGGAGCGCGGCGTGACCTTTTCCGACCAGTCGGATGATTCGGTCTTGAATAGCCGCATGCCCCCGACCCGCAGTAATGGCAGGATAGCCACGGCCATGCCGATGAAGCCGATCCCGCCCAGCCAATGCAGCATCGATCGCCAGATCAGCAATCCTGGAGATGCCGTGTCCAGCCCGGTGAGGATGGTCGATCCAGTCGTGGTGATGCCTGACATCGTTTCAAAAAACGCATCGGTGTAGCTGATGTGCTGGATAAGCACCATGGGCAATGCGGCGAATATGCACACAACCACCCAACTGGCGGTCGTCAGCATGTACATATCGCGAGGACGCAATTGAACGTTCTCAGGGCGACCCTTGTTAATCATCAGCAGCCCGCACAGCGCTGTGATCAAGCTCGACCAGAGGAAGGCCGACATATCATCTTTGCGATCATGGATCACCAGCGTCAGCATCGGTATCAGCATGCTCACCGCCAGCGTGATCAGAATAACTCCCAGAATGAAGCTGATGAGCCGTACTACCGCAATGGACATAGATAACGCCTGTTTTGTTAGCGCCGCGCAGTATCGGCGGGCCTGTTGTCTCGTCCCGTAAAGTTTTCGTAACTTTTTCTTTCCTCCGTATTTACTGCACGCCACGCGCAGAAGCGTGACACGGCGAGTCGCAAACGGCGGTATAGACTGAGATCTGTCTCGACGGGAGATCCGCGTGAAAAATATATCAGTGTTGCTGCTCGATCTTCGGCTGGCGTGGCCCCAGGCGTCAGCGAAGGCTCATCTATGATCGGCGCCGAACTGCTGTCATCCACAAGCCTGACGCTCGGATGGCTGATTTATCTGCCGGTGCTGGTCTGGGCGATCTTTCGCACACCTTGGGTCGAGTTGTTCAGCGACATCCGCCGTCAACACTTGTTGTTCGGTACTGTATTCGCGTTGTTTCTGTTGTGGCTGGTGCGCCGGGATTTCGATACCGGGGTGTCTTATCACTTCATCGGCATGACGGCGGTGACGTTGCTGCTGGACTGGCCGCTGGCGATTGTCGGCGGGTTGGTGGCACAGGTCGGCCTAGTGCTGCTCGGGCGTCAGGATCTCGCGGCGCTTGGGGTCAACGGCGCCTTGTTCATTCTGCTGCCGGTGTTGATCACCGAATGTGTGGCGATCCTCGTTGAGCGCGCCCAGCCGCGCAATCCGTTCGTGTACATCTTTTGCTCCGGGTTTCTCGCGGCGGCGTTGTCGGCGTTGCTGTGCCTGCTGCTGAGCCTGACGCTGCTCTGGTACGACGGCCTCTTTGCCATGCCGGAGTGGCTGGAAGACTTCGTCGGCTACCTGTGGTTGATCATTTTCCCCGAGGCATTCATCAACGGTGTGGTGATCAGCGCGCTGGTGGTGTTCAGCCCTGAATGGCTGGAGACCTTCAATCGCACGCGTTACCTTTCGGCGCCGTGGAAGGACGACGATCCCAAGTCTTGATCCAAATCAAACCTGCCACAGGCGCGCCCTTTCATGCTCGCGCAAATCCCTTCAGGAGCAGCAGCATGAGTGTTTACGAGTGGGCGAGGCAGGAGACCCGGCAGAGTCTGGAGATGGCGCAGGAGGTGGGGTTCGATCCGGGCTTGAGCCTGCGCGCCTTGCTCAGTGCGGTGGTGCAGCAGAGCAAGGCTGTGCGCAATGCCGAAGACCTGGCCGACGAGTTGCGCTTTCTGGCGGAAAACCTCGACGACGATCAGGACTACGGCTTCATGCGTCCTTGAGCGGGATCAGTGACGCGGGTCGAAATCGCCGGAAAACAGTTCATCTTCGGCATCTGGTGCGACCGGGATCTTGTGATCTTCCGATGCCCAGGCGCCGAGGTCGATCAGTTTGCAGCGATCGGAGCAGAACGGCCGAAACTTGTTTTCGGGGGTGAATTCCACGGGGGCGCCACAAGTTGGGCAAGCGACGGTTGTAGGGCTCATGAATGGCCTCCGGATAAAGTCAGGTAAAAGTGATGCAGACGCTCGACTTCGCTGTGCAGCCAGGCGAGGTCGCGGTCGTTGACCACCACGTCGTCGGCACGGCTCACACGATCTTCGCGGCTCGACTGGGCCTTGAGGATCGCCTGCACCTGCTGTTCGCTGGTCTGGTCACGCTGCAAAGTGCGTTCGATCTGCAGTTGTTGCGGGGCGTCGATCACCAGAATTCTTTGGGTCATCGCGTACTGCCCGGATTCGATCAGCAGCGGTGAAACCAGAATCGCGTAAGGCGATTTTGCCAGCGCCAGATGATGCGCGATTTCCTCGGCGATCAATGGATGCAGCAGGGCTTCGAGCCAGCGGCGTTCCTCCGGAACCTCAAAAATCAGTTTGCGCAGGGCGGTGCGATCCAGCGTTCCGTCCGCTTGTAACACGCCAGCGCCGAAGTGTTCGGCAATTTTCTCCAGCGCCGGACGCCCCGGTTCGACCACCCAGCGCGCCGCGTGATCGGCGTCGACCACATGGATGCCGAGATCGATGAAGTGCTGGGCCGCCGCGCTTTTGCCGCTGCCGATGCCGCCGGTCAGGCCGAGAATCCAGGGTTTTTCCACAGGGGTATTCATTTCAAACCGACAAACTGCCAATAGAAGTCGGTTATTTGACCACCCCAGAGCAAGGCAATCCAGCCGGCAATTGCCAGATAGGGGCCAAACGGGATTGGCGTCGAGGTTTCCTGGTCGCGCAGGCGCAGCAAAATCACTCCGATGATCGCGCCCATCAGCGATGACAGCAGGATCGTCAGCGGCAAAATCTGCCAGCCACCCCAGGCGCCGAGCAGCGCCAGCAGCTTGAAATCACCGTGGCCGATACCGTCCTTGCCGGTCAGCAGTTTGAACAGCCAGAACACCGACCACAGCGCCAGATAACCGGCCACCGCACCCCACAGTGCATCGTGCAACGGCACGAACAACCCGAAACTATTGACGATCAGCCCCAGCCATAACAAGGGCAGCACCAGCACATCGGGCAGCAATTGGTGCTCTGCGTCGATCAGACTCATTGCCAGCAAGCCCCAGGTGAGGACGATCAACAGACACGCCGGCCAGCCGAATCCCAGGTGCCAGGCAATGAATGCCGAGAGCAGGCCGCAGGCCAGTTCCGTCAGCGGATAGCGTTTGCTGATCGGCGCGGCACATGCGGAACAACGTCCGCGCAGACACAGATAACTGAGTAACGGAATGTTTTCCCAGGCGCGGATTCGATGCGCACAGTGCGGGCACTCGGAGTGGGGCAGCATCAGGTTGTAGGTCGGCAGCGGCGTTTCGCCGGGAAGGCCAAGTACGTCCAGGGCCTGCTGGCGCCAATCGCGCTCGAGCATTTTCGGCAGACGCCAGATCAGCACATTGAGAAAGCTGCCGACAACCAGCCCAAGCGACAGTGCAGAAAAGACAAAGGCCAATGGATACAGGGTAAACAGTTCGTCGATAGGCATGTCAGATCGCTGAGCCGAGTTGGAAGATCGGCAGGTACATGGCCACCACCAGACCACCGACGATCACCCCCAAGACCACCATGATGAACGGCTCCATGAGGCTGGTGAGGTTGTCGACCATGTTATCCACTTCGTCCTCGTAAAATCCTGCAACTTTGGCGAGCATTTCGTCCAGCGCGCCGGATTCTTCGCCGATCGCGGTCATTTGCACCGCCATGTTGGGAAACACCCCGGTGGTGCGCATCGAAAAATTCAGTTGCATGCCGGTGGAAACGTCCTGGCGAATCCGCAGAATCGCGCGTTTGAACACGACGTTGCCAGCGGCCCCTGCCACCGAATCCAGCGCTTCGACCAGGGGCACCCCGGCAGCGAAGGTAGTCGACAGGGTTCGGGCAAATCGCGCTACGGCGGACTTGTACATCAAAGTTCCCACCAACGGTAGTTTCAGCAGCCAGGTGTCGCGACGGTCGCGCAAAGCCTGGGAAGTTTTCAGCGCATGTCGAATACCGAAGAATGCCACTACCAGAAAGATGAGTATTGCCCACCACCATTGCTGCATGAATTCCGAGAGGCTGATCACCATCAGGGTAAAGCCCGGCAGTTCGGCGCCGAATCCGGAAAACACCGACTGGAACTGCGGCACCACTTTCACCAGCAGAATCCCTGTCACTACGGCGGCCACCAGCACCACGGCGGTGGGGTAGGTCATGGCCTTCTTGATCTTGGCCTTGAGGCTCTCGCTCTTTTCCTTGTAGGTCGCGACCCGTTCCAGCAACGTATCAAGCGCGCCGGACTGTTCGCCGGCATCCACCAGGTTGCAATACAACTCGTCGAAATATTGCGGCTTTTTGCGCAGGGCATTGGCGAAACTGTTACCGGCGGCGACCTCCTGTTTCACCTCGTCCACCAGTTTGCGCATGGCCGGGTTTTCGAAGCCCTCGCCGATGATGTCGAACGACTGCAACAGCGGCACTCCGGCCTTCATCATGGTTGCCATTTGCCGGGTAAACAGCGCGATGTCCCGGACCTTGATGCGTTTGCCGAAACTCAGAATCGATGCGGATTTTTTGCGCACCTTGCCCGGACTGATCCCCTGTTTGCGTAGTTGAGCCTTGATCAAGGCCGGATTAAGACCGCTCAACTCACCACTGAGTTTGCTGCCTTTCTTGTCCGTACCTTCCCAGGCGTAGACGCTGATTTTCGCTGCCTTGACCGCCATATTCAGTCCTTGGTGACCCGGTTGATTTCTTCCAGGCTGGTGATGCCTTGCATGGCTTTATGCAGACCGGAAGTGCGCAGGTCGTCGAAACCGTCACGGCGCATCTGAATGTCGATTTCCAGCGAATTGCCCTCGGCCATGATCAGCCGTTGCAGGTCTGGTGTGTTCTTCACCACTTCATAAATCCCCACGCGTCCCTTGTAGCCGCCGTTGCAGTGATCGCAACCGACCGGCTCGTAGATCGTGAAACTGCCGATGCGATCCTCGGGGAAGCCTTCCTTGATCAGGGTTTCGCGGGGGATCTCGATGGCTTTCTTGCAATGGCTGCACAACTTGCGTGCCAGTCGCTGGGCGATGATCAGGCTGACCGAGGTGGCGATGTTGAAGCCGGGGATGCCCATGTTGTGGAGGCGGGTGAGGGTTTCTGCCGCGCTGTTGGTGTGCAGGGTCGAGAGCACCAAGTGCCCGGTCTGCGCAGCCTTGATCGCGATCTCGGCGGTTTCCAGATCGCGGATCTCGCCGACCATGATCACGTCCGGGTCCTGACGCAGGAACGAGCGCAGGGCCTGGGCGAAATCGAGTCCCTGTTTCGGATTGACGTTGACCTGGTTGATGCCTTCCATGTTGATCTCAACCGGATCTTCGGCGGTGGAGATGTTGATGTCCACGGTGTTGAGGATATTCAGCCCGGTGTACAGCGACACGGTTTTACCCGAGCCGGTGGGGCCGGTGACCAGAATCATGCCTTGAGGCTGCTTGAGTGCGGCCATGTACAGATCTTTCTGCGCCGGCTCGTAACCGAGCGCATCGATGCCGATCTGCGCGCTGGACGGGTCGAGAATCCGGATCACCACTTTTTCGCCCCACAAGGTCGGCAGGGTGTTGACCCGGAAGTCGATCGACTTGCTCTTCGACAGGCGCATCTTGATTCGCCCGTCCTGCGGTTTGCGCCGTTCCGAGATGTCGAGGCTGGCCATGACTTTCAGGCGTGCGGCAATTCGCCCGGCCAGTTGGATGGGCGGTTTGGCTACCTCGCGCAAAATGCCGTCGGTGCGCACCCGCACGCGGTAGTTCTTTTCGTAAGGCTCGAAATGCAGGTCGGAGGAGCCGCTCTTGATCGCGTCCAGCAGCATCTTGTGAACGAAACGCACCACCGGCGCATCGTCGGCATCGAGTCCGCCGATGGCGTCCTGTTTGTTGTCATCGATGGCTTCGACATCGAGGCCGTCGAGATCGACGTCGGCCATGTCTTCGAGACCGCTGGCATGGGTGTCGAAGAATTTTTCGATGGCCTCGGTAAGCTTGTCGTCCTCTACCAGAATGGCTTCGGTGCTCAGTCCGGTGCTGAACTGAATGTCGTTGATCGCCTGATGATTGCTCGGGTCGGAAATCCCCACGAACAGTTTGTTGCCGCGTCGCCACAAGGGCAGGGCGTGGTGCTGGCGCACCAGTTTTTCGCTGACCAGGCCTTTGGGCTGGGTTTCCTTGTCCAGACAATTGAGGTCGAGGAACGCCATGCCGAAGTGCTCCGAGGCGATCTCGGCCACCTGCCAGCTCTTCACCAGTTTGTTCTGCACCAGATAACTGACCAGTGACTGTCGATTGCGCTGGGCCTGTTGCCAGGCCTGCTGGGCACTTTTTTCCGTAAGCAGTTCGGCCTGCACCAATTGCTTGGCCAGACCGCTCAGAGCGATGTCATTCATGGGGATTCCGCACGCTTGCAGTTCATGACTTATAGCCTAGTCAAGTGACAGCGCCAAACATGGCCGGTGCAGGTGACAAAAAGTGTCAGATAGTGCGGTTACAGGCTGTAGGAAGCTGCGTCGTGCGCAGTTACTGCCTAGTGTGCAGGGCGTTGAAGCGCTTGGCATGGGCTATGCTCAGTCCTTCTCAGATCATGAGAATTCGACTCATGCATGGAGCGTGTCTATGAAAAAACAACAAGGCTTTACTCTGATCGAGCTGCTGATCGTTGTGGCAATCATCGGGATTCTGGCGACTATCGCCCTGCCGCAGTATTCGAAATATCAGGCGCGGTCCAAGGTGACGGCGGGGCTGGCTGAAATCAGCGCGATGAAAGTACCTTTCGAGGACACCATCAACCAAGGGACTGATCCGACACTGACATTAGTTGCGGGCGCAGCGACCGTCACAACCTCCAATTGCGCCGTCACTGCGTCGGGCACCGCGTCCACCGGTGCGGGGACAATCGTCTGCACGATTAAAAACGCGCCAGGTCCAGTGCTGGATAAAACCATCACACTCACGCGCTCCTCCGGCACCGGTGCGGGCGTATGGACTTGCGGCACTACCGTTGCACCGGACTACTCGCCAAAAGGCTGCACTGCCAGCGGTACATAATGTCAGGCCATTTCTGAAAAATGCCCCGCCAATGCGGGGCATTTTTCATTGCGCAGTGGTTCTCAAAAGCTTCAATAATTTCAGCACCTTAGGAACTTTTCAAAAAACCGCAACTTGCATGTGAATTTTCGCAAAGTCATGCAATTTGCATGAATCCGAAAATTTGCTTTATTGGTAAGCAATTGATTTATAAGGATATTTTACCGAAGAAAAAGTTGGCACAGCGTTCGCAATATCTCCAGTAACCCTGCTGACAAGACATCCAGCAGACTTTCCAGAAAAACAGGAGTTACTCGTATGAAGAAGTTCGCTATCACTGCCGCTGCTGCTACCGCGCTGACCCTGACCATGGCTTCGGGTGCATTCGCCCAATCCACACAGGCTACCCAGGCTCCAATGACTCTGGCTGCCGGTGAAGTCACCAAGGCTAAAGAAGCTACTTCCGATACCTGGATCACTACCAAAGTGAAAAGCGACCTGGTTACCGAAAAAGGCATTCCAGGCACCGATATCAAAGTAGAAACCAACAAAGGTGTTGTATCCCTGTCGTCGACCGTAGCTGTAACCGACGCTCAGAAAGCTACCGCAGTGGCCATCACCAAGAAAATCAAAGGCGTCAAAGCGGTCTCCGCTGACGGCCTGAAAGCCGAGTAAGGCATGACTTCTCGCCTGGACCGGGAGAAGGTGCGACAGACGGGCCGAGCAATACGTCTGCCGCAACTTTAGAGTTCATGCGACCGGTCATACGGATGTGACCATTACAGGCCCCGGCACTTGTGTCGGGGCCTGTTCTATTTCACAAGGCAAAAAGATCGCAGCCTTCGGCAGCTCCTACATTGGTTTCCTGTAGGAGCTGCCGAAGGCTGCGATCTTTTGATTTTCAGTTGCCGCGTTTGCTGTTGATCTGGCGCAGGCGATTGCCTTCAAAGCGCAAGTATTGATACATGCCGTTGCTCGGGCCGTAGGTCCATTCCTCGACCTGAAACTCTTCGCGGCGATTGGCGCTACGCTTGTAACCCAGCGCATCGCGACTGACCGGCTCACCACACTTGTGCAGTACTTCGCTTGCGCGGTCGCCAAGGCTGATCAGTTGGCTGCCGCAACGCAACGTATCCGACGCCGAGGCTTGGCCAACAACGAGTGTCAGAGTCATCACGGCCAGCCATCTGCGCTTCATCACTCGGCATCCAGATGCATTTGCGTCACCACCCGACCATCGCTTTCAGCCTCGCCCAGATTGGTGTCGATGAAGTACACGCGCTCGTCAGCCAGTTGACCTTTATCCACCAGATAATCCTTGATGCTGCTGGCGCGATCCTGGCCCAACTGGCGCAGCAACACATCGCTGCCGCTCCAGAAATTGATCACGCCTTCGCGCATTTTCGCTGTGCGTTCTTCCTTGCCCAGATCCTTCCATTCAGCCGGCGGCTGAGTTTTCAGGCGAGTGCGATAGATGCCTTCGAGCAGTGGGCCTTTCTCGCTGTCCGGCACTTCGATCAAGGAAGCCTGAGCCGGGACTTTATCGCCACGGCGCTGGAGCATCTTGTAGTAGTTGTACTGGTATTCACGTTCCAGGCGCTGCTCGGCGAGCAATGGACCGTCGCTGCTTTTTGCGGCGGCGCCCTCGATTTCCAGGCGTAGGGCCGGACGTTCCTTGAGTGCCTGGGATAGCTTGATCAGCGCACTCTCGGCATCCTTGTTCAACTCGCTGGACCCGGGTGCGAATGACACTGTGCCGAGATCTTCGGAACCGCCACCACTGACAAGTCCGCCAATCATTTTGAAAGGCGCGGCAGCGGCTTTGACGATCAGGTTGCGCAGGGTCTGCCAGACAATCGGCATCACGCTGAACTGCGGGTTGTTCAAGTCGCCCGTCACCGGCAGTTCGATGGAGATCTTGCCGTCGACGTCCTTGAGCAAGGCAATCGCCAGTTTCAGCGGCAGGCTCACGGCGTCCGGGCTGTCGACTTTTTCGCCCAGTTGCAGTTGCTCGACCACCACTTTGTTCTCGGCTTTCAACTGGCCTTTGGTGATCAGGTAATGCAGGTCGAGGTTGAGTCGGCCCTTGCGGATGCGGTAACCGGCGAATTTGCCGGAGTAGGGCGTCAGCGTGGTCAGCTCGACACGTTTGAAACTGGTGGTGATATCGAGGCTGGCCATCGGGTCGAACGGATTGACCGCGCCCTTGATCGTCACTGGCGCATAGCGGTCAACCTTGCCCTTGATATCGACGGTGGCCGGTTTCACCTGTCGACTGTCGATGGTGCCGATCTGGCCGTTGAGTTGCTGGACGGCGGTGGCGAAGTTCGGGGTCAGGCTGAAGTCGGCGAAGTTGGCCGAACCGTCATTGATCGCGATGCCGCCGATGTGGATGCCCAGCGGTTTGTCTTTGCTGGCCGTTGTGGCGGCAGCCGGTTTTGTGCCGCTGTCGGCAGGCTGCGGGATCAGCAGATCGTCGATGTTGGTCGTGCGGTCATCGTTGATCATGAAGCGCACATACGGCTGGAACAGGTTGACCTTGTCGATCGACAGGCTGTCGCCGTGCTGATAGTTCAGGCCTTCCACCACCACTTGTTGCCACTTGAGGAAGTCGCGGGTTTTCAGGGTGTCGAGGGTGTGCAGTTGATCGACCTGAGCCCGGCCGGTCACGCTGAGCGCCAGCGGGGCGGTGCTCTTGAGATTGACCTTGAGGTCACTGCCAAGCATGCCGCTGCGCAGTTCGAGACGAATGAACGGATTGATGTAGGACTGCGCGACGCGCAGGTCTATGTCCTGGGTTTTCACATTGAGTTGGGCGGTAACGGGCGCGAGGTTGACCACGCCGTCGGCCATGATCTTTCCTTGCTTGCCCAGCCCGGAATCGAGTTTGACCTTGAAGGGCGAGCCGTTGAGGCTGTCGAAGTCCTGCAGATCGGCATTCAGCGGGCCGACATCCAGCGCCACCGGTGGATTGGCCGAACGGTCAGCAAGATGCACTTGGTAATTGCGCAGTTGCACATCTTTGAGCAGCACCTGCCATGGCTTGCTCGGGGCCGTGGATTCAGCCTTGGGTGAGTCGGCTGCGGCCGGCGTACTGACCGGTTCGGCGGCGGCTTTGGCGGCGGGCTTCGACGGTTGGCTGGCGAACAGTTTCTGCCAGTCCAGTTGACCGTCGGCTTCAAGGGCAGCCCAGGTTTCCAGTTTGTTGCTGCGAATCTTGCCGACCACCACTTGCTGTTTGGCCAGGTCCACGGTGGTTTCGCTGATGTCGAGACGTTCCAGTTTCGCCAGTGGGCGCCCGTCCGGTGCCTTGATGGCGAACGGCGCGATGCTGACCGCGACGTTGTTCAACAGCAGTTCGGTTTCTTTCGACAGGTTGAGCTTGTAGTCGGTGCTGAGACTGACCACGCCGTTTTCCAGCACCAGTGGCACCGCGTCACGCACATAAGGCCAGAAGGATTTCATCTGGCCGTCAGTGATTTTCAGCGTCCCTTCGGAAGCAATTGGAATCAGGCTGAAGTTGCCTTTCCAGTCGATCTGCCCACCGGCAGGGCCGACGGCGACCAATGTCATGTCGGCGCTGTCTTCGGGCAGGGTGCTGAGGTTCTTCAGTTCGAAGTCGAGTTTGTCGTAGAGGAACTCGATCGGCTCGCTAGGGCGCGCATCCTCGAAATGCAGGGTGCCACCCGCCAGTTTGATGCGGTCGATGCGCAGCGGGAACGGTTTGGCATTCGGGTCGGCCGGGGTCGGTTCGCTGGCCGGGAGCTTGAACAGGCCCAGCAGGTTGAGTTTGCCATCTTTGGCAAAAAGGATTTCGGTCTTGGATTTTTCCAGCTCGATATCGGACAGGTGCAGCGCTTTTGTCCACAGGCTGTCGAGTTGCAGGTTGGCGTAAAGGCGTTCGAAACCGACCTGTTCCTTGCCCGGTTCACCGATGACCAGGCCCCAAAGGGTGACTTCAAGACTGAACGGATTGAGTTCGATGCGCTGGATATGTGCAGGCACCGTGGCGTAGTTGGCCAGTTGCTGGTTAGCCACGCGCAGGGCGATGCCCGGCAAAATCAGAAACCCCAGCAGGCTGTAGAGGGCCAGAGCGGTCAACAGGGCGCCAATCGCGCGAATCAATCCTTTGGGCATGTGCGGCTTCATCTGTCTGAATCGGAGTGCCTTGGAGTATGGCACGCGATTCTGGTTCCGAAGTACATGGCGTGGGACAGGATTGTTCAGATTTGTCTGCGATCTTTGTAGGAGCTGCCGAAGGCTGCGATCTTTTGATCTTGTTTTTCAAGAAATCAAAGTCAAAAGATCGCAGCCTTCGGCAGTTCCTACAGCGGATTACGATCAGAGCTGGAGGATCAGGGTTTTCAGAGGTGGCTGCTGGTCCATTGACGGGAAGTCTGCGCCCGGCGTCATCACGCTCCACTCGCGCACCGGTCGCCCGGCCTTCTCGGCGCAGCGCAACACCTGCTCACGCCAGTCGTCCATGTTGACTTTCGCCAGGTTGTTGCAGCAGATCAGCACGCCGTTGTCGGCAGTGGTCAGCAGGGCCGGTTTGAGCAGGCTCTGATAATCGCGCAGCAGGTCGACGGTACCGAATGCACTCTTGGCCCAGGCTGGCGGATCAAGCAGCACCAGGTCGTATTGGCGTTGTTCGAGGCGCTGATAGCTCGGCAGCTTCTGCCCGCGCCGCTGGCTGATCGGCAGGCCGGCGAGTTGGCGAATCGCCGGGAAGTAATCAGACTGGATAAATTCCATTTCGGGCAATTGCGGATTGAGCAGGCCATTTTCGCGTCCGACCGCGAGGTTACCTTCGGCAAAATCCAGATTGCACACCTCACGCGCACCACCGGCCGCGGCGCTGAGGCCAACGCCGCAGGTGTAGGCGAACAGGTTGAGCACGCTTTTGCCCTGGGCGTGATCCATGACCCAGCCGCGGGTGTTGCGCAGGTCGAGGAACAGCAATGGATCCTGCCCGGCATGGCGCCCGCGAACGCGGTAGTTCAGGCCCCACTCGTGACCGACCAGATCGGCCAGCGCGGCGGCGTCGGCTTTATAGACGCTGTCTTCGCGGTCGATACGCGAGTTGCCGCGGGAGCGGTCGTTGTAAACCAGCAGGGTGTCGAAGCCCAACGTCTGGTTGACCATGGCGTGCAGTTGCAGCAGATCGTCACGCTCCAGCGTCTGGTGAAAACTCTGCACCAGCAGTTGCGGGCCGTAGCGGTCGATGGTCAGGCCGCCAGCACCTTCCTGGCTGCCGTGGAACAGCCGATAGCAGTCGGTGCCTTGGCTATGCAGCTCGGCGAGCAGGTCCTGGCGTTGGTCGAGGGCGGCGCGCAGCGCCTGATTCAAGGAAGACATGCGTGCGCCTTGCTGGTGAGAATTGGGGCGCGGGAGTTTAGCATTGTGCTGCTACCGATGCCCTGAGGCATTACCGATTACCTGTGTGCAGGTCAGGTGAGCAGGCCCATCCGCCGCTTGGCCCGTTGCACCGACCCATTACGCATCGCCCAACGCAGCATCGGCGCGCTGCGCCTGACGCTGGCGCGGATCAGTTGCCGTTGCAGCGAACTCTGCCGCACATCGAGCATGTCGCTGGCCCAGTCCGGCAGCAGGTCGATACCGGCCTTCATCATCAGGTCGCCAAAGGGGCGGGCCAACAGGCTGGGGGCCGGAGCGTCGAGCAATAGACGCAGGACTTCACGGCTGCGCTCATCGCACAGTAATTGCGGGCGCATGCGTTGCAGATAATCCGCCACAGCTTGCCGTGACTTCGGCACGTCGCGGGCGCCCAGGCGTTCGGCGACCACGGCGATTTCCGCGTAATAACGATCCTGATCCGCTGGCGACAACTGCGGATTGCGATAACGCAAATGCGCGGCGAGGAAGTTGCTGACTTCCGCCACATGCACCCATGTCAGCAGATCCGGATCGCTGGCCGCATATGCTCGGCCGTCCGGCGCAGTGCCGACCACTTGCAAGTGTATGGTGCGTACTTTTTCGATCAGCCATTCGGCGTCTCGCCGCGAGCCGAAGGTGGTGCCGGACACGAACTGGCTGGTACGGCGCAATCGCCCGAGCATGTCCTGGCGAAAGTTCGAGTGATCCCAGACCCCGGCCAGCGCCAGTGGATGCAGCGCTTGCAGCAACAATGCACTGATACCGCCGATCAACATGCTGCTGAAGTCACCGTGCACCTGCCAACAGATCGAGTCGGGGCCGAACAGGCCGGGATCGCCCTTGGGGTTTTCCAGGTCGAGCTGACCAAGAGATAACCCGGTCAGGCTCATGAGTTGGGTTTCGATACGGCTGCGGATGAATTCCATGACCACTCATTGTCGAAGGGCGGGCGCGACCGGT